>DXIM01000092.1 GCA_019112895.1 Candidatus Stackebrandtia faecavium | reverse complement strand
GCGAACAGCGACGTGGTGGCCGACGACGACGGCATCGTGACGGATCCGCGACTGGACCCGTTGCGCCAGGTGGCGCAGCAGCACCACGTCGCGTTGTTGGTGGGAGCCAGTGTGCGTCGGTGGGGGAAGCGGTATATCGCGACGCTGGCCGTGGACAGTCGCGGTGCGATCACCGATGTCTATCACAAACAGAATCTTTGTGGCGCACACGAAGTGGCGCTGTTCAGCGCGGGTGAAGCGTCGACATCGCTGGTCGTGAACGGTTGGCGCTTGGGGCTGGGGATTTGCTATGACGCCACGTTCCCGGAACATGCCCGGGCGGCGGCTTTGACCGGCTGCCATGCTTATGTGTCGTCTGGTGCGTTCGTTACCGGTGGCGAGCACCGCTGCGAGCTCTATCATGCCGCGCGGGCTTTGGATAACACCTTCTACGTGGTCTTTTCGGGCGCTGTGGCCGGGCCGCAGCCGTGGACGTTCGGTGGCGGTAGCGCGATCTACGATCCGGAAGGGCAGGCGTGCGACAGGATTTCATCGTCAGCGACGGGCGTGGCCATTGCGGACTTGGAGGCGGAGCGGTTGACCCGCACCCGCCGTGACCACACAATGCTGGCCGATCTGCGCGGCGACCAGGGCCCGCGCGTGACGGTGGATGTGGCGTAGGAATTAGCACGGCGTAATTAGTCAATTCCATTATGTTGTGCAGGAATTGACATACGCGGATATATCTGGAACCCTCCCCACAGGCGGTCGTCCGAGCGATCGCTGCGACGGGACGACATGACGCGGCAGCGTCACCATCCCGCCGTTCACCCCTGTGGAGAGGAACCCCTATGAAACGCGCGCTTGCGACATCTAGCGCGGTCGTTTTGGCGATAGGGGTCGGCATGGTTGGTGCGACTGCCAACGCCGATCCCACCCAGCCAGATGAGATGGCTGATGCCTTGTCGATGGCGATGACCAACGCGAATTCGTTTGTCAAGTCCGATGACGCGAACCTGTTCGTCAGCAGCGACGACAAGATGGAAAGCGTCAACGCGACCACAACCTTGGGAATGACATTCGTCGAGTACGAACGTTCCTATAAGGGACTGCCCGTCGTGGGTGGTGACGCGGTCGTGGCCACCGACCTGAACGGGAAGGTGCAATACGCGGCCACCGCACAAAACGAACAGATTGACCTGGAGACGATCAAACCGAAGATCTCCGCCAGCCAGGCGCAGGACACCGTTGGCGCCAAGGCCTCCTCGGCTGAACTCGTCGTGCTTGCATGGGAAGACCCGGCACTCGCCTATGCATCCAGCGTCAAGACGGTCGACGAGGACGGCGCCCCGATCGAGCGTATGACCTTCGTGGACGCCATGAACGGCGAAAAGCTGACCTCCGTGGACACGGTGTTTTCCGGCACCGGCAACACGTATTACAACGGTCAAGGCTCAGAGATCGAATTCGGCACCTCCGAAGGCGGCGACGGCTTCGTGATGGAGGACCCGGACCGCCCCGGCCTCAGCTGTGCCGAAGAAGGCGGCGACGTGTTCACCAAGGCTGAAGACGTGTGGGGCGACGGCACCGGAACTGACCTCGAAACCGCTTGCGTGGACGCGATGTACGCAGCCGGGACCGAGTGGGACATGTTGGCCGAATGGGTCGACCGCGACGGTATCGATGGTGAAGGCGGGACCTTCCCCATCTATGTCGGCCTCGACCAGGCGAACGCCTACTGGGACGGCAGCTCCACCCACTTCGGGCACTCCTCGGACAACGAGCGTCAGGCCACCACGATGGATGTCGTCGGTCATGAGTTCGGCCACGGCATCTTCGAAAACACCCCCGGTGGATCCATGGGTGGAAACGAAACCGGCGGCATCAACGAGGCCGCAGGCGACATCTTCGGCACGATGACCGAGTGGTACGCCGGCCAGCCCAATGAGGATGGCCATGACGCCCCCGACTACCTCGTGGGTGAGGAAGTCGGTCTGGCCACTGCGGACGAACCGATCCGTAACATGGCGGACCCGGGACAGTTCGACCACCCGGCTTGCTGGACCGAAGACATTCCGAACACTGAGGTTCACGAGGCTGCTGGCCCGATGGACCACTGGTTCTACCTGCTGGCCGAAGGCACCGAAGCCGGTGGTGACGGTGTGCCGGGTAGCGAGACCTGCGATGGCTCCACAATCGCCGAGGGCCTTGGCCCTCAGGTTGCAGGCCAGATTTGGATGGGCGCGATGATGTCGAAGACGTCGTCGTGGACCTACACAGAGGCACGCACCGCCGCGTTGGAGTTCGCCGCTAGCAGCGATAAGTTCGACACTTGTGCCGAATACGATGCCACTAAGACTGCCTTCGATGCAGTTGAGGTGCCGGCTGGGGAAGACCCCACCTGCAGCAAGTAGGAACTTCAATGAGAATGATCCAGCTGTGTGATCTAGCTTCCCTCACATAGGTTGCGCAGGCGGTTCTAGGGCAATTTGGGCCCGAGGCGTGAGTCTCGGGCCCAAATTTATTGCCGACCGCGGCCGTGGGCAACGCCGGCAAACCCTCGACGCGTCGCCCATTCATCGGCATCATGGAGGCCATGAATCACGCCGGACAGTCTCCATTCGAGTCGTATTCGATCGACCAGCTGCGCACGCGCCGAAGTATCAAATGGCGGGCCTTCGACCCCGACGTTTTGCCGCTGTGGATCGCGGAGATGGATGCCGCGTTGGCGCCCGCCGTGACTGAGGCACTAGCGACGGCGGTGCGTAACGGCGACACCGGCTACCCCAATTCAATCGACCTGGCCCCGGCATTCAGCGATTTCGCGGCCGACCATTTCGGCTGGCGGGTCCCGCGCGATAAACCCGTCCTCGTCCCCGACGTCATGGCCGGTATCCGAGTCGCCTTGGACGAGGTCTCGCGTCCGGGGGACAAGGTGATCGTGTCGACACCGGTGTATCCGCCGTTCTTCGACAACATCAGCGTGCTCGAGCGGCAGCTGGTCTCGTGCCCTTTGGCCCGCACCGATGACGGTTATCGCTTCGATTTCGACCGTCTTGAAAGCGTGTTCGCCGATGGGGCGGCGGTCTATCTGATGTGTAACCCGCACAATCCGGTTGGCCGGGTCTACACGCGCGCCGAATTGGAGACGATCGCCGATTTGGCGCAGCGATACGACGTACGTGTGATCTCCGATGAGGTCCATGCCCCGTTGACGATGCCCCGCTACACGCACATCCCGTTCGCCACCCTGGATCATGAAGCGGCAGCGCGGTCATTCACGTGCGTTGCGGCCTCCAAGGCATGGAACCTCGCCGGCATGAAGGCGGCGCTGTTGATTCCCGGCCCGGAATTGGGCGATATCGAGGTCCCCGAATACGTCACGATGGGCACCGGACTGTTCGGTGTCCTCGCCGGAACCGCGGCGTTCACGCACGGCCGTGAATGGCTCGCGCACGCCATCGCCGGTATCGACGAACGCCGCGTTTACCTGCAGGAACTGCTGAACGTGCACGCACCCAACGTCGGATACGTGCCGCCGCAGGCCACATACTTGGCTTGGTTGGACTTCAGTGCTTACGATCTTCCCACCCCGGCGGCGCAGTACCTGCTCGAACACGCGCGCGTCGCGGTGAACGACGGTGCCACGTTCGTGCAGGGCGGGCAGAACTTTGTCCGGCTGAATCTTGCTACGTCCCGGGACGTGTTGTCCGAGGCCGTCACGCGTATCGGAACAGCCCTGTCTCAATGAAAAGTGGTGGGTAGCCGGATCGGCTACCCACCACTTCAAGACGTTATGCGGTGTTACGACTTCTTTTGAATCAACGTGCGCAGCACGTACTGCAGGATGCCGCCGTGCTTGTAGTAGGCGGCCTCACCCGGAGTGTCGATGCGGACGTCGGCGTCGAACGCCGCCACTTCCTTGCCGTCGCGCACTGCTGTGACTCGGACGGTGTCGGGAGCCTTACCGTCGTTCATCTCCGAAATGCCGGTGATGTTGAAGGTTTCCTCGCCGGTCAGCTTGAGTGTTTCGGTGGTTTGGCCCTGCGGGAACTGCAACGGCAGGACACCCATACCGATCAGGTTCGAACGGTGGATGCGCTCATAGGATTCGGCGATCACGGCCTTGACACCCAACAGGAGGGTTCCTTTGGCCGCCCAGTCACGTGAGGATCCGGATCCGTATTCCTTGCCGGCCAACACGACGAGCGGTGTGCCTTCGGCCTTGTAATTCTGCGCGGCGTCGTAGATCGTCGTCACCGGTGTGTCCGATTTCGTGAAGTCGCGGGTGAATCCACCTTCGGTTCCCGGTGCGATCTGGTTGCGCAGTCGAATGTTGGCGAAGGTTCCCCGGATCATGACCTCGTGGTTGCCGCGGCGTGAACCGTAGGAGTTGAAGTCGGCCGGGCCGACGCCGTGCTCCTTGAGGTATTCACCCGCGGGCGAGTCGGCCTTGATCGCTCCGGCCGGCGAGATGTGGTCGGTGGTGACTGAATCGCCGAGCTTCGCCAGCACGCGTGCATCCGAGATGTCGGCCACCGGCTCGGGCGTAGCCGACATACCGTCGAAGTACGGTGCCTTGCGCACGTAGGTGGAGTCCGCTTCCCATTCGAAGGTGTTGCCCGTCGGGATCGGAAGCGCCTTCCACCTGTCGTCGCCTTCGAAGACGTCGGCGTAATCCTTGGTGAACATTTCCCGGCCGATGGACGAGTTGACCACGGCCGTAATGTCCTCAAGCGATGGCCACAGGTCCTCGAGATAGACGGGGTTTCCGTCCTTATCGTCACCCAACGACTGGGTGTCGAAGTCGAAGTCCATCGTGCCAGCCAGCGCGTATGCGACGACCAACGGCGGCGACGCCAGGTAGTTCATCTTGACGTCTGGGTTGATGCGGCCCTCGAAGTTGCGGTTGCCGGACAGCACCGAGGTGACGGCCAGGTCCGAGTCGTTGACGGCTTTCGACACCTCCGGCGGTAGCGGGCCGGAGTTGCCGATGCAGGTCGTGCAGCCGTATCCGACCAGGTTGAACCCGAGCTTGTCGAGGTACGGGGTGAGACCGGCGCGCTCGAAGTATCCGGTCACGACCTGGGAACCCGGCGCCAGTGAGGTCTTCACCCATGGTTTGCGGGTCAGGCCCTTCTCCACGGCGTTCTTGGCGAGCATGGCCGCGCCAAGCATGACGTACGGGTTCGAGGTGTTGGTGCACGATGTGATGGCCGCGATCACGACCGATCCGTGATCGATGTAGGTCTCGGTGCCGTCGGCCAGTGTCAGCGGCGTCTTCTGGTGTGGGCGGCCGTTCGCGCCGTATGCGGGCGCGTCGGATGCGGGGAAGCTGTCTTCACCTGTCTCGTCCTGGTCGGCGACGTAGTTGCTGATGTCGTGTCGCCAGGTTGGCTTCGCTTCGGACAGCGCGATGCGGTCCTGCGGACGCTTCGGGCCTGCGATGCAGGGGACTACGGTGCTCAAGTCCAATTCGAGCACATCGCTGTAGTTGGCTTCGCGCGACGGGTCGTGCCACAGTCCCTGTGCCTTGGCGTAAACCTCGGTGCGGGCTAGCTGCTCCTCGCTGCGTCCGGTGAGGCGCAGGTAGGAGATGGTTTCCTCGTCAATCGGGAAGATCGCGCAGGTGGAGCCGAATTCGGGACTCATGTTGCCGATTGTGGCGCGGTTGGCAACGGGGACAGAGCTGATGCCGTCGCCGAAGAATTCGACGAACTTACCGACGACACCGTGTTCGCGCAGCATCTGCGTCACGGTGAGAACGAGGTCCGTGGCTGTCGCGCCGGCCGGTAGTTCACCGGTCAGCTTGAAACCGAGGACCCGCGGGATGAGCATCGAGATCGGTTGGCCCAGCATCGCCGCCTCTGCTTCGATGCCGCCGACGCCCCAACCCAGCACACCGATGCCGTTTTGCATCGTGGTATGCGAGTCGGTACCGACACAGGTGTCGGGGTACAGCTGGTTATTGCGTTCCATGATGACGCGCGCGAGGTGCTCGATGTTCACCTGGTGGACGATGCCGGTGCCGGGTGGGACGACCTTGAACTCGTTGAATCCTGTCTGTCCCCAGCGGAGGAATTGGTAGCGCTCGCGGTTGCGTTCGTATTCCCGCTTGACGTTGCGCTCGAACGAATCGGGGCGACCGAAGTAGTCGACGACGACGGAGTGGTCGATGACGAGCTCGGCGGGCGCCAGTGGGTTGATCTCGGTGGCGTCGCCGCCCATTTCGGCGTATGCCTCGCGCATGGTGGCCAGGTCGACGATGCAGGGCACGCCGGTGAAGTCCTGCATGATCACGCGTGCCGGCGTGAACTGGATTTCGACGCTTGGTGATGCGTTCGGATCCCAGTTGCCAAGGGCGCGGATGTGGTCGGCCGTGATGTTGGCGCCGTCCTCGGTACGCAGCAGGTTCTCGAGGAGAACTTTGAGGCTGTAAGGCAGTCGTTCATGGCCCGGTACGGCATCGATCCGGTAGATCTCATGATTGGTGCCGTTTACCGCGAGGTTGTCGCGTGCACCAAAAGTATCGATACTCGGCACTGATACTCCCAAGTTGTATGTCGGTTTTCTTTAGTCTGCCGGATGCCCCGACACGCTTGGTGGCGGATGCGGGAACCGTAAAGCTGTGTCACCTCATAGCCGTCGGGGTGTCCGGATCGTCTATGGAATGACAGAGCTCTACGCCTAAACAAACCGTACATACGTCTTGCTATGCTTGTCAACCGGAGTCACGGAAGCAAAGGATCGAACACGATGCTGCGCGATATACATCATGTCCAGTTGACCTGCCCTGTCGGCACCGAAACAGCGGTGCGCGAGTTCTACACGGGTGTCTTGCAGCTTCAAGAGATAGCGAAACCGCCGCTTCTAGCTCAGCGCGGCGGTTGCTGGTTCGTTGGAGCTGAACAATCTCGGCTCGAGATCCATATCGGAGTGGCCGATCCGTTCGTGCCCGCGACGAAAGGGCACCCGGGGCTCATCTGCGACGATAAACAGGACCTGGACGCGCTCGTCGCACGCCTCGAATCGGCGGGATGTCCGGTCACGTGGGACGATGCCTTGAGCGAGGCGACCATGTCAGTGACGCACGCAGACGGGGTCCGGCGTCCGCATACGACCGGCATGTGGCGTTTCTACGTCAACGACCCGCACGGCAACCGGCTCGAGTTCCTCGCTCCGCGTGCTCCGTGATGCGGATCATACTCACACGCCGCGGTGCGGCTTAACCTGAAACAACCGCAACAGGCAGGAGTGCCAGGTCATGCCGGATACCCCCCGTGAGCTTCCCGAAGGGTGCGTCGAGGTCGAGTCGACGACTCACCTACGCGAGATCGTCGGTGAACCGTCCCTACGATCGCGCACGAAGGAACGCCCCAGACTCGCCGAAATGGACCGACGATGGCTGGCGGCATCGCCGTTTTGTCTCGTCGCGACGGCCGACGTCGACGGCAAGTGTGAAGTGTCGCCTAAGGGTGATCCACCCGGGTTCACCAAGGTGTTGGACGACACCACGATCGTGATTCCGGAACGGCCCGGGAATAAACGTGTCGACGGCCTGCGCAATATCGTGGCCAACCCTCATGTGGGGCTCATCTACTTCATACCCGGGCGCGGGGACACCCTTCGGGTGAACGGGACGGCCCGGATCCTCACCGACGGGCCATTCTTCGACGACCTCACTGTCAAGGGCCACCGGCCGAAGCTGGCGGTGCTGGTCCAGATCGAGACGGTGTTCCATCACTGCGCCAAAGCATTCATGCGATCGTCACTGTGGAAACCAGACACCTGGGACCCCGACGTGCTGCCGTCGCGGGCGCGCATCGTCAAAGCCGTGGAGGACGTGCCTGACACTGTGGAACAGCTGGAAAGCCATTACGGGACGAAATATCAAGCTGGGCTTTACGGATGATTCCAGGCAGTCATCGTGCCGCCCGAGCCGAATATGAACCAAGTTGTGGCTTTATTGGTATTTTGGGGAACCCCACGCTGAGCCATTGCGTCGTATCGTATAAGGCAACATCGAAGTGAATCGATCAACGAGTCGGTATCGATGGATACCGACGGTTCACGAATAACGAGTTAATGAGGGGTTCCTCGACCGTGCCGGGGTCGAGGGGCCCCTTCGGGCGTATACGGGGCGCCAAGCGGCATGAAAGTGCCCGACGGCGATCCGTGGTGGTGTGGTGTGTGCGATCGCCGCCGGGCTGGGTGCGGTGGTGAAGAACTAGGCGCCGCCAACGGCGCATCTCAATTCTAGGCCACAAAACCCCATGTTGCTATATGCCGGGAATGCGCGGACCAGCCTCGCGCGCGGTCGCGAGCCAATTCTCGACGTCACTCGAACTGCGCGGAAGATCCGCGGACAGGTTCATGTGGCCGTCCCCGGTGACGACGACATCGTCCTCGATGCGTACCCCGATACCGCGCAATTCCTGCGGCACGAGCTCGTCGTCTTCCTGGAAGTACAGGCCCGGCTCGACCGTCAGCACGTTGCCCTGGCTGAGCCGCCCGCGGTGGTACTTCTCTTTGCGTGCGCTAGCGCAGTCGTGCACATCGATGCCAAGCATGTGTCCGAAGCCGTGCAGGCTCCAGCGCCGGTACACCATCGAATCGGGCTCCATCGCTTCCTCGACACTGACGGGAAGTATCCCCAGGTCAGAGAGGCCCTCGGCGAGCACCCGCATGCAGGTGAGGTGGACGTGACGGAATTCGACGCCGGGGGCAATTGCATCCATCCCGGCCTGCTGCGAGGCGTGAACGATGTCGTACACCTGGCGCTGAAGCGCCGTGAACTCTCCGGACACGGGAATCGTGCGGGTGACGTCCGCGGTGTAAAGGTTGTTGTTTTCCGTGCCCATGTCCATGAGGATCATCTCGCCCGGCTTCGTCGCGCCGTCGTTGGTGATCCAATGCAGGGTCGTCGCGTGTGAGCCCGCTCCCACGATCGAGCTGTACCCGACGCCGTTGCCTTCCAGACGGGACCGCATCGCGAAGAGGCCCTCGAGGACGCGCTCGCTGATGGACCGATCCTTGGGTAGCGCCCGGGCAACGTCGTTGAAGCCGCGAGTGGTGATGTCCACGGCTTCCTGAAGCTGCGCCAGCTCCCATTCGTCCTTGATCAGGCGCTGTTCCGACAGGAACGTGGCCAGCTCGTCATCGCGGTTGGCGACCGGGCTACCGTCCGAGTTGCGCTCGTCCTGCGGCCCGGAGATTGCGGCATCCACATCGGCGTCGTAGCCGCGTAGCACGCGGGCGCCGTCATGGTCGAACTGCGGCAGCAGTTTCGATAGCTCCGCGATGTCGCGGCATTCGATGCCCAACAGGGTCGACATCTCCGACAGTGAGTGCCGACGCCCCACCCACAATTCGCCGTAGCGGGCGTCGCGGAAGAACTCGTCCGATTCCTTCGACGTGCGTGGGCGGCGGTACAGCACAGCATCGTGCCCGCCGCTGTGTGGATGGAAGACCAGGACACCTTCCGGCGAGTAGTCGCCCGTCAGCCACGCGAAGTCGCTGCCGGGCCGAAAGTCGAAGTCCGTATCATTCGCACGCACCTTCAACTGGCCGGTAGGGATGACGACCGTTTCAGTGGGAAACGCCTCCGAAACCTGGTCCCGGCGGCGCGCGTGCCTGACCGATTGCGGCAGTGCCATGAGATCGGTGAGGTCCGAAGACGCCCAGCCGCGGCGCATGAATTCAAGGAACTTCGGGGGGAACGCCGGGTCATGCCCGCGTTCACCGGGTTTGGCTTGCGTGGAATCCTCAGGCTTGGTGTTGTCAGACATGTTTCCAGCTTCCCACAATCGGTGCCGACTACCTAGGGACCGTGTGTGCCGACAACGGTATTCGCGGTGTTCATAGCCACAACCGTGGTGTGACCGTGTGAGCCATGTCGCGTGATGTAGTCGAACTATCGCACCGTTGACTCTCGGTAAGGGCGAGGCGATTCCCCTTCATTCGCACTCGTCCACGGCAAGTGCGACTATGTAACGCATGTGTGGATTGTTGACCTATATCAGCGCTCAGGGCGCGGCGAGTGCTAAGCGGGACGAGATCGCGGCGGCGAACGAGAGGCTGCACCATCGAGGACCCGATGAAACCGGTCTGGAATTCGTTGACGAAGACGTCGCAATCGCACATAAGCGCCTATCGATCATCGACGTGGAGTCATCACATCAACCGATGTGGTATGCCGATGGCCGCTACGTCATGACGTTTAACGGCGAAATCTACAACTACAAGGAGCTTCGCGCTGAACTGATCGAACGTCACGGCGCGAACTTCGAGACCGATGGGGACGGCGAAGTCATTCTGGCCGGCTTCCACCATTGGGGCCCCGACATCGCCAAGCGCCTACGCGGCATGTTCGCGTTCGTCCTGTGGGACCGGCAGACGCGGCAAGGCTTTGGTGCACGTGACCACTGGGGCATCAAACCGATGTTCCACCTGCGCACGTCCGACGGCGTCTACTTCTCGAGCGAGAAGAAGGCCCTGATGCCGTTCACAGACGAAAAGGACCTGGACACCGACAGTCTTGCGCACTACTTGACGCTGCAGTACCCGCCCGAGCCGGGCAGCATGCATAAATCCATAGACCGCATCGCCGCCGGGCATTATGTCCAGTTCGACACATCCGGTGAGTTGAAGACGACCCGCTATTTCAATCCGGACTTCGCGCCGCGCGCCTCTGACGACCCTCAGCGGCTGTACGACGAGATCCTGGAGACCCTGCGGGAGTCGGTCCGGATGCACATGCGCGCCGACGTCCCAGTCGGGGCGTTTTTGTCCAGTGGCATCGACTCCACCGGAATCGTGGCCCTGGCGCGTGAATTCAACCCCGACATTTTGAGCTTCACGGTCGGCTTTGATGTTCCCGGTCATTACAACGAGCTCGACGTGGCGGTCGAATCTGCACAGCACCTGGGAGTCAAGTCGATCGGTACCAAGATCGGCCCGGAAGAGATGATGTCGGCGCTACCGAAAATCGTGTGGCATCTCGACGACCCGATTGCGGATCCCTCGTTGGTCCCGCTGTATTTCGTCGCGAAGAAAGCCGCCGAGCATGTGACCGTCGTTCTCGGGGGCGAAGGCGCAGACGAGTTCTTCGGCGGCTACGCGATCTATCGCGAACCGCTGTCCCTGCAGTCGATTTCGTCGCTTCCTAAATCGATGCGTTCGGGTCTGCGCGCCGTTGCTAAGGCGATTCCCGAAGGCGTCAAAGGCAAAAGCTTCATCGAACGTGGCACGACCGAGGTCGAGACTCGTTTCGTCGGCAACGCCAACATCTTCGGTGAGGAAGAGAAAGCCAAGGTGCTGCGCAACTATGACCCGAGTGTGCGCTATACGGACATCACGGCCCCGATCTACGCGGAATGTGAAGGCCTCGACGACACGACCCGGATGCAATACGTGGACATCAAGACGTGGTTGCGCGGCGACATCCTGGTGAAAGCCGACCGGATCTCGATGGCGCACAGCCTCGAAGTGCGTGTGCCGTTCCTCGACACCGAAGTGTTCAAGGTGGCGTCGAAGATCTCGCTGGACGAGCGCGTGCGGTTGCGCGGCAACCACACCAAGTACGCGCTACGGCAGGCGCTGGCGAAGGTGGTGCCGCCGGCGATCGTCAACCGTCCGAAGATGGGCTTCCCGACGCCGACCCGCGTGTGGCTCGGCAACGAGATGTTCGAATGGGCGGACAACATTTTGGCGACGTCGGGGTGTGGACACCTCATAAATCTCGAATATGTCCGCGGGTTGTTGCGCGCTCATGCGCAAGGCGAGGCGGATAATAGCCGGAAGGTGTGGACGGTCCTGGTGTTTTGCGTGTGGCACGCCATCTTCGTGGAACGGTCGATGGACCCGGGCATTACGCGCGCCGATTCGCAGTTGGCGGCCAAACCGGCCGTGGGGTCGATGGTCGCGTAGCGCCCTGAGCAAGCCACGCCTGTGACCGGCAACTTGGTGGTATGGGATGTGCGATTGTGTTGCCCCGGCGACGATGATGGCCGCCGGGACTAAACGGCCTGGCCGGGGCGGACGGAAAGCCCCCGATTGGGTTACCGTTTGTGCTATGGACGAATGTGAACGCGTCAGTGTCAATTTGCCGGCCGAATATGCCGAGCAAATCCGGCAGATCGTGTCCGCCGGAAACGCCGACAGCATCGCGTCCTACGTCCTCGAAGCGGTGCAGGCGAGACTGCACCGCGACCAGTCGCTGTCTGAACTCAAAGACCTGTTCGACCGCAAGGGGCAGGGACCGAGCGCGCAGCACCTCGCCTGGGCCCGAGACGTGCTGGGCGTACGCGACACCCACGGCGACGGGGCGGCTTCGTGATAGGTGGCCGAATACTCGATTCTTCGGCCATGGTCGGCTTCGCCGCGTCCTCTCCCTACCCGCAAGCAGTGGTGTGGACCGCGGCCGAACAAGGCATCGTACTGGCGGTGCCGACGTGCGCGCTGGCCGAAGCATGGTCAAAAGCCCCGCGTCGGGACCGGGACGCGCTCAAGGTGCTGCGCTCGTTGCCCGTCACCGTCATGCTCGACCTCGACGAGCCCGCCGCGCACGATGTCGGCCTGATGCTGTCGCGGTCTCGGCAACACGGCAAGCTCGCCGCAGGGCACGTCACGTGGTGCGCGCAGCGCCGCCGCGGCTGGCCGGTCGTGACGGGGGAGCCGCGCACTTTGCTCGCAATGGATTCGACTCTCGAGATCGACCGGTTGCCGTTAGGCACCGTCGACGCGCGACATGAACTCCTCACGATCGATGAGAGCCCGCTCGAGCATGCCTTCGGCAATGACCCGGTCGGCATCGTCGATCACGCGGACGTCGAAGACGAGCCTGTTGCCGTCACGTTCGCGCAAGACCGCCTCGGCCCAGACCGTCGTGCCTAGTCGTGTCGCCGCGAGGTGCCGCAGCTCCACGCGGGTGCCTACCGACGTGAATCGGGTTTCTATTCTTCGAGTCAACGCGGATACCGTCGCGGCTTCGGCCAGCGCCAACACCCGTGGCGTGCCCAGGACAGGTACATCGCCAGAGCCCAGGGTTTGCGCGGTGTCGGCTTGGGTGACTTGAGCCTCGACCCGGCCATTGATGCCGGTTCCAGACGTATCCGCAATATCGGGGAGATAACGCACACGTGAAGCCTATGCGTAGCGTGCGCGAATTGACACATCTTGACGCCCGGTGTGCCGCGGAAATTACACGCTGGCAGACTTTCAGTATGCCGACGGTACGCAACGCCGAGTATGAACTGGTCGCCCGGCCCTACAAGACCACGATCGGTTGCTGGATTGCCGCGATCGCTGTGCTGGGGGCCAGCATCGTGGCCGCTGCCGCGATGGGCGAATTGACGGAAGCGGGTGGCGTGTTCCATGGCGCCGACCAGTACACGATGGTGGGTCTTGGCATCATTGGTGGGCTCGCAGCCTTGTCGATGACGCGTCCCGCCGTTTGGGTGGGCGAGGCAGGTATCAAGATCCGAAACGTGGCCAGCTCATACACGCTCGAATGGGAGCTGGTCGAATCGGTCGATTTTCCGCGGGACGCCTCGTGGGGAATGGTGAAGCTTCCCGACGGCGACGTGATCAGTATCTTGGCGATTCAGTCGGTGGACGGCCAGCGCGCGGTCGATGCGATGCGGAAGCTGCGGGCGGCTGTCGCCAAATACAAGGGTTAGTCGCGTCTGTTATACTTAGCCGTCGACCACATCGGCTGTATTGATAGCGGCCGAAGATCGCAAAGCGGAGCCCTGTTCCCACCTATTCCATGTCGCAAGTGGCCTAGGTCCCGGTCGGTGTTCATGCAGCGTCGCGCTGCGCGAACACATCCATACCGGTAATACAAGGGCCCTGGCTATGCCAGGGCTTTCGTTGTGTGAGGGCTTCACCCCGCGGACGGTCACAAAGTGCACGTATCGCTTTACTTAGGGAGGCCTCATCAGCGACTTGCGCGTGAACGAACAGATCCGGGCCAAGGAGGTTCGGCTCGTTGGACCACAGGGCGAACAAGTGGGAATCGTCTCGCTTGACAAGGCCCTGCAGCTGGCGGCCGATGTCGACCTGGATCTGGCTGAGGTAGCGCCGACCGCTCGCCCGCCGGTCTGCAAGCTCATGGACTACGGCAAGCACAAGTACGAGACCGCGCTGAAGGCGCGTGAAGCTCGGCGTAATCAGCAGCAAACTGTCATCAAAGAGATGAAGCTACGGCCGAAGATCGATGAGCACGACTACGCGACCAAGAAGGGTCACGTGGTGCGCTTCCTCAAGGCCGGTGACAAGGTAAAGATCACCATCATGTTCCGCGGCCGCGAGCAAAGTCGTCCGGAGCTGGGGCTGCGTTTGTTGAGGCGTCTAGGCGAAGACGTCGCGGACCTGGGTGTGGTTGAAGCATCACCTAAGCAAGACGGCCGGAATATGACCATGGTGCTCGCGCCACATCGCACGAAGACTGCCGCATCGAATGGTCGCTCAAGAAGCAACGGCAGCGACGAGAACCAGGCTTCCGAATAAAGAACCCAAAGGAGACACGATGCCGAAGATGAAATCCCACAGTGGTGCGCGAAAGCGGGTGAAGGTCACTGGCTCCGGCAAACTCCGCCGGCAGCGTGCGAACCGTCGCCACTACCTGGAGCACAAGAGCTCCCGGCTGACGCGCCGCCTGGACGGCACGGCCGACTTTTCGAATGCCGACGCCAAGCGCATGAAGAAGTTGCTCGGTAAGTAATCGTTTCGCACCCTATTGACCCACGATCCCTGCCAACGGTGGGCGATCACGATTAGGAGAACAACCCGTGGCACGCGTAAAGCGGGCAGTCAATGCCCAAAAGAAGCGCCGCACAACCCTTGAAGCCGCGAAAGGTTACCGGGGCCAGCGCTCCAGGTTGTACCGCAAGGCGAAGGAACAGCTGCTTCACTCGTATGAGTACTCGTACCGGGACCGTCGCGCGCGTAAGGGCGACTTCCGGAAGCTGTGGATCATGCGCATCAACGCCGCAGCCCGCGCGAACGGCATCACCTACAACCGTTTCATTCAGGGACTGCGCGCCGCCGAGATCGAGGTGGACCGCAAGATGCTGGCCGACCTCGCCGTGACCGACGAGGCCGCCTTCAGCGATCTCGTTTCGGCCGCACGTAAGGCGCTTCCGGCGACGGACGCTGCATAACGATGACTATGTCTCAACCCGGGATGAGCGCGTTCACTTCGCGATCGTCCCGGGTTGTTGCTGCCCGGAAGTTGTTGCGGCGGCGCCATCGCGACCACCAGAGGCGGTTCCTTGTCGAGGGGCCGCAGGCCGTGCGGGAGGCATTGAAGTACGACGGTCTGGTGACGGAATTGTTCGTCGCCCCCACAGCGGCGCAACGTTACGGTGATTTGGTTGCCGCGGCCAGTGCCGCCGGCGTTCGTGTGAGCACGGTGGACGATGGGGCGGCAGCGGCCTTGTCGGACACTGTTGCGCCGCAAGGCATCGTCGCGGTCAGCAACTATCTTCGCGAACCGGAAGTTGGAGCGGGACGGTTGGTGGTCGTGCTGGACGGCATCTCCGATCCCGGTAATGCGGGCACCATCGTGCGGACCGCAGATGCCGCTGGCGCCGACGTTGTCGTTTTTCCCGACAACACTGTGGACCCTTATAATGGCAAGTGTGTACGGTCCGCTGCCGGCAGCCTGTTCCACGTGCCCATCGTGCGTGGTGGTGACAGCAGTGAGCACGTAGCGCGGCTGAAAGATGCGGGCATGACGGTCCTCGCTGCCGATGCACACGCGAAACGCGACCTCGATGCCATCATCGACGATGGCGTGTTGCGCAGCCCCGTGGCGTGGTTGTTCGGTTCTGAAGCTCATGGTTTGGCGCCGGAGCTGACGCGGGAAGCCGATCTGGCGGTCAAGGTCCCGATTTACGGCGGCGCCGAGAGCCTTAACCTCGCGACCGCCGCGGCGGTGTGCGTGTATGCTTCGGCCAGAGAACTTCGTAAAGGAGAACCCCCAACATGATGCGCATCTCGGCGTTTGTGTTTATGCAGCCCGCTGGATAGCGGGCTGGGCGGTAGTTCTTCTTCTTTCATCGCTTCAGCGTCTCCGGCGGGCTGACGGCGCAGCCGTGTGCCCTTCTTCGAATCCATTCCGCGGCTGTTGATGCCGCGTGACGAAAGCAAGTAAGCGAATGTCTTATACGAACGATCCGTACGATCCGAAACAGGTGGCGTATCTGTCACCGGAGGCGCTGGATGAGGCCGTGGCGAATGCGCGCGAGGCCTTCGACGCAGCCGAGAACCTGGACGAACTGACGGCCGTGAAGCATCGGCACCTGGGAGATAAGGCGCCGATACTCCTGGCGCGTCGGGAGATTGGCGCGCTGCCGCCGGCAGCCAAAGCCGATGCCGGTAAGCGGGTGAACATGGCGAAGTCCGCGGCGACGGCGGCGTATGACGCTCGCGCGCAGGTGCTGCAGAAGCAGGATCAGGAGCGTGTCTTGCGTGAGGAGGCCGTCGATGTCACGTTGCCGACGGTGCCGCGGCGGCGCGGTGCACGCCACCCGATCAACCTGATGGCCGACCGGATTACGGACATTTTCGTGGGCATGGGTTATGCCGTGACGGAGGGTCCTGAGGTCGAGTCCGAATGGTTCAGTTTCGATGCTTTGAACATTCACGCCGATCACCCGGCTCGCACCATGATGGACACATTTTATGTCGCGGCGCCGAATAAGGAGCACAGCGGACTCGTGCTGCGGCCGCACACGTCGCCGGTGCAGATCCACACCATGATCGAGCAGGAGCCTCCGATTTATGCGGTTGCTCCCGGCCGCGTGTACCGCACCGACGAGGTCGATGCGACGCATTCTCCCGTTTTCCATCAGACCGAGGGGCTCGTGGTGGACAAGGGGATCACGATGGCGCACCTTAAGGGCACCTTGGATCATTTCGCCCGGGCGATGTTCGGTCCGAGCGTTAAGACACGCCTGCGTCCGTCGTACTTCCCATTCACCGAGCCGAGCGCGGAAATGGACGTGTGGTTCGAGGCCCATAAGGATGGTCCTCGATGGATCGAATGGGGTGGGTGCGGCATGGTCAACCCGAGAGTCTTGACTGCCTGCGGTATCGACCCCGATGTCTATAGCGGATTTGCTTTCGGGATGGGAATAGATCGTGCCTTGATGCTGCGCCACGGCATCGCCGACATGCGGGACATGTTCGACGGTGACGTGCGCTTCCCACTCGCCCTAGGAACGGAGGAATAACGATGCGCGTATCGCTTTCCTGGCTGCGTGAATACGTAGCTCTGCCCGCCGGCCTGCCAATGGCCGACCTTGATGCCGCATTCGTCGCCGCAGGTCTCGAAGTCGAAGAGGTCATCGACCTTCGCGACAACGTCACGGGGCCACTGGTCGTCGGCGTAGTGTCCTCCATTGAGGAGCTAACTGAGTTCAAGAAGCCGATCCGTCATTGCTATGTGGATGTAGGCGAGGAGGAGCCGCGAAGCATCATCTGCGGCGCACAGAACTTCGCCGTTGGCGACTACGTGGTCGTCGCGTTGCCGTCGTCGGTGCTTCCGGGGAACTTCGTGATCTCGTCGCGTAAAACGTATGGGCGCTTGTCCGACGGCATGATCGCCTCCGCGCGTGAGCTCGGACTCGGCGAGGATCACTCGGGGATCATGGTGTTGTCGCCCGATGTCGAGGCCGCGCCCGGTCATGACGCTCGGCCTGTGATCGGTCTCGACGAGGTCGTGTTCGACCTGGCCGTGACGCCGGATATGGCGCACTGCTTCTCGATGCGAGGCATCGCCAGAGAGGTCGCGCAACGCTTGTCGGTGCCGTACGAAGACCCGGTGAGCGCGCTCGATGATTCACCCGTGGAAGGCCAGGCGCCGTACGAAGTCCGAGTCGAGGATCCACACGGGTGCGAGCGGTTCGCCACAACGGTCGTGCGAGGCATCGATCCGAGCGCGGAAAGCCCCGACTGGATGCAGCAGCGTCTCGTCCACGCCGGCATGCGACCCATCAGTCTTGCCGTCGATATCGCGAACTATCTGATGTGCGAGATTGGCCAGCCCCTGCACACGTTCGACCTGGGCGCGCTGCAGGGACCGCTCGTGGTGCGTCGGGCCCGCGCAGGCGAACACCTCACCACGCTCGACGACGTCAAGCGGAAACTCAACGGTGGTGAGCTGGTCATCTGCGATGACACCGGCGTGATCTCGCTTGCCGGCGTCATGGGCGGCGCCACTACGGAGATCTCCGATGCCACAGTCGATGTGCTGGTGGAAGCGGCGTACTGGGATCCGACCTCGATCGGCCGGACCGTGCGGCATCACCGTATTCCCAGCGAGGCATCGAAGCGTTTCGAGCGCGGAATCGATAAGGACCTGTGCGTGGCAGCGGCCCGACGCGCAGCCGCCTTGCTGGTTGAATACGGAGCCGGAACACTCGATGAAGGCACTGGCGACATCGATAACCGCAAGCCCGCGCCGGTCATCCGCATTGATCCCGGCCTTCCGACGCGTATTGTCGGCGTCGATTACGACCACGAAACCGTGTGTGCGCGGCTCGCCGACGCCGGCTGCAGGTGCACGGTGGTCGATAGCGAGCTCGAGGTGACCCCGCCGAGCTGGCGTCCCGACATCACGGATCCGGCCGACCTCGTGGAAGAAGTCGTCCGCATGGACGGCTACGACCAGGTCGCGTCAGTAATGCCGTTGGCCCCTCCCGGGGTGGGACTGTCTCCGTCTCAACGTCGTCGGCGGCACATCGGCCGTGCGCTTGCGGCACACGGTTATGTCGAAAGCGCTAATTACCCGTTCATCTCCATGGACGCGCTCGAGGCGTTGGGCGTGCCCGGTGATGACCCGCGTCGCGACCCGATGTACCTCGCCAACCCGATCGTGGACGCCGAACCGGCGCTGCGAACCACGTTGCTTCCGGGTTTGCTGAAGGCGTTGAAGACGAATGTCGACCGCGGCCAGCGCGATGTTGGCTTGTTCGAGTCCGGCGTCGTCTTCCTGCCGCGCGACCGCTGGCAGGAAGTGGAGCTTCCCGCATTGCCGGTCGACCGTCGACCGACCGATGCCGAACTGTCCGCGGTAGCGCAACTGCGGCCGCACCAGCCGCAATACGTGGCTGTGGTCGTGAGTGGCCAGGTGGAGAAGGACGACTGGGCTCGCAAGGGCCGAGCCGCCGACTGGTCGGATGCCGTCGCCGCGGCCCACCAGGTCGCTTCCGCCGCGGGCGTCGAGCTCACGGTCACGCAGGCAAGTTACGCGCCGTGGCATCCGGGTCGTTGCGCGCAACTGTGGTGCGGCGACCGCGTCGTCGGATACGCCGGTGAGCTGCATCCACTGGTGTGCGACACGCTCGACATTCCGCGGCGCACGTGTGCGATGGAGCTGGATGTCTCGAAGCTGCCGTTCCCGTCGATCGTGACGTCGCCGAGCATGTCCCACTACCCGGTGGCTTTGCTGGACGTGGCGGTCGTCGTCGACGATGACGTCGCCGCAGCCGAGGTCGAAGATGCGCTACGTGAGGGCGCGGGCGAGCTGCTGGAAGACATCCGTTTGTTCGATGTGTACGGCGGCGAGCGTTTGGAAGCGGGCACGAAGTCGTTGGCGTACGCCTTGAGTTTCCGGGCGCAGGATCGGACTTTGACCGCGGAGGAATCCGTGGCTGCGCGTGAGGCGGCGGTTGCCGCAGCGCAGCAGCGCTGCGGGGCGACCTTGCGCGGCGCCTGATCGCCGCCCAGCTGTTGTCGAACGGCCGAGACACCATTTCGGTGTCTCGGCCGTTTTGTGTTCCCGCTTGTTGTTCATGTCACCTGACATCGGGGTTGGCGGCCGTGATCTGCGAAATGTATCGTGATACGTTGTGATGCATAATCATTCATTCGGAGGTGTTTTCCGTGGGGCATAAGATCGCGGTCGCGGGTGCGAGTGGGTATGCCGGTGGGGAAGTGCTGCGTCTACTGTGTGCACACCCGGACCTGGAGATTGTCGCGGTCTCCGCGCACAGTCACGCCAATCAGCCCGTCACCTCCGTGCACCCCCAGCTTCGTCAGCTGGCGGACCAGCGTTTCTGCGAAACCACGCCCCAGGCCTTCGAGGACGCCGATCTGGTCATCATGACTCTTCCGCACGGACACTCCGCGGCGTTGGCGGCCGAACTCCCGGACCACACCAAGATTGTCGACCTCGGTGCCGACCACCGGCTGACCAAAGAATCCGATTGGCACGCGTACTATTCCGGCCCATACGCGGGTGCATGGACATACGGATTGCCCGAGTTGCCCGGACGTAAAGAAGCCATCGCGGCATCAACCCGGGTGGCCGCCACGGGTTGCTACGCGGTCGCGACCACCCTGGCGCTGGCCCCGATTGTGTCAGCAGGCGTCGGTTCGCCCGACGATGTCGTCGTGGTGGCCGCATCCGGCACGAGCGGCGCTGGCCGCGCCGCAAAGCCGCACCTGATGGCGAGCGAGATCGTGGGCTCGCTGACCCCATATAAAGTCGGTGCGCACCAGCACGTTCCGGAGATAAAACAGGAGACCGGTGTCACGAGCCTCTCGTTCACTCCGGTCCTGGCTCCGATTCCGCGCGGCATCCTGGCGACCGTCACGATTCGTCCCGCGCACGACAAGGTCACCACCCGCGACGTGCGCGACGTGCTCGACGCTGCCTATCGTGACGCGCCCTTCGTGGACCTTCTCAATGACGGATGGCCGCAAACGGGTGCGACGGCGGGGTCCAACTCCTGCCACATCCAGGCGACGATGGACACCGACGCAAACCGCATCATCGTCACCTCGGCGGTTGACAACCTCGGTAAAGGCGCCGCAGGGCAAGTCGTCCAGTGCGCGAACCTGATGCTGGGGCTGCCCGAAACACAGGGACTCAGCCAAAACGGGGTGGCGCCATGACCGTCACCGCAGCACAGGGATTCAAGGCGGCCGCGGTAGCGGCCGGCATCAAGGAGTCGGGAGGCACGGACCTGGCGCTGGTCGTCAACGATGGTCCGCAGGCGCACGCCGCGGCGGTCTTCACCGCCAACCGTGTCGTCGCCGCGCCGGTGGTGTGGACCCGGCAAGCCGTCTCGGACCATCGCCTGCGGGCCGTGGTGCTCAACTCCGGCGGGGCCAACGCCTGCACCGGCGAACGGGGCCTATCGGATGCGCGCGACACCGCGCAGGAGGCGTCAACGGCGTTGGGACTGGAGATCGGCGATGTCGCCGTATGTTCCACAGGGGTCATCGGCGAATATTTGCCGATGAGTAAGCTGCGTACCGGCGTTCGCGCCGCCGCCGCGAGCTTGGCGGCCGATAACGGCCACGCGGCCGCAGAAGCCATCATGACGACCGACACCGTCGCCAAGACCACCGTCGTCGACTGCGGCGGTTTCACCGTCGGCGGCATGGCCAAGGGCGCCGGGATGCTGGCGCCGAACCTGGCCACGATGCTGTGCGTATTGACCACCGATGCCATCGTGGATCCGCAGACAGCGCAGCAGGCTCTGCGCGATGCCTGCGCTCGGACTTTCGATCGCCTCGACAGCGACGGGGCGATGTCGACGAACGACACGGTCATCTTGATGTGTTCGGGAGCCCGCAACGTAGTCGCCGATGCGGGCGCCGTGAGCGAAGCGGTGCAACAGGCCTGCGCGGACTTGTCCGCGCAGCTGCTCAAGGATGCGGAAGGCTCGACCAAGGACATCGCGATCCAGGTGTCGGGCGCCGCTACCGAGACCGACGCCGTCGAAGTGGCGCGCGTGGTCGCGCGCAACAACTTGGTCAAGTGCGCGGCGTTCGGTAACGACCCCAACTGGGGCCGCATCGTGGCTGCGGTCGGAACGACCTCGGCCGACTTCGAACCGGGCGACATCGATGTGGCCGTCAACGACGTATGGCTGTGCCGTTCGGCGACGGCGATTGCGGATGCCTCGGACGTGGACCTGTCCGGACGTGAGCTGCGCATCACCGTGGACCTGCACGCGGGGACCGAAACGGCGACCGTGTGGACCAATGATTTGTCCGTCGCGTATGTACACGAGAATTCGGCTTACACGTCATGATTATGCACAATGGTCAAGGAAGCGACGGTCGGGCGGCTCTCGATAAGGCATCGACCCTGATCGAGGCGCTGCCGTGGTTGGAGCGCTTCCACGGCACAACGGTCGTGATCAAATACGGCGGCAACGCGATGACCGATCCGGCGTTGCAGCAGGCGTTCGCGCAGGACATGGTGTTTCTGCGGTACGCGGGAATCCGTCCGGTCGTGGTCCATGGTGGTGGACCACAGATCTCGGACATGTTCGCCCGCCTCGATATCGATAGCGAATTTCGAGGCGGGCTGCGTGTCACCACATCCGAGGCGATGGATGTGGTGCGCATGGTGCTGGTCGGCAAGGTCGGCCGCGAACTGGTCGGCCTGATCAACGAGCATGGTCCGTTCGCCGTCGGCATGTCCGGTGAGGATGCGCGGCTCTTCACGGCCCGGCGTCGGCATGCGGTCGTCGAAGGCGAACCGGTCGACATCGGCCAGGTCGGCGACGTCGTCGATGTCAATACCGATGCGGTGGCGGATCTGATCTTCGCAGGCCGGATACCGGTGATCTCGACCGTGGCACCGGATCCCGACGGCGTGGTGCACAACGTCAATGCCGACACTGCGGCGGCAGCATTGGCATGCGCGCTGGGCGCTCAAAAGCTCGTGGTGCTCACTGACGTGGAGGGTCTGTATCTCAATTGGCCCGATAAGGCGAGTCTCGTCGAGGTCATCAACGCTGCCGACCTACGGAAACTGTTGCCCGGGTTGGAATCCGGGATGGCACCTAAAATGGAGGCCTGTCTGCGGGCTGTGGACGGTGGCGTTCCCCAGGCGCACGTCATCGACGGACGAGTCCCGCATTCACTCTTGTTGGAAGTCTTCACCTCAGGCGGGGTGGGCACGATGGTGGTGGAAAAATGACGAGCAACGCAGACATGACCGCCCGGTTCGGGCGCACCATGATGCCGAACTATGGCGTGCCGTCGATCGCGCTTGAGCACGGCGAAGGCTGTTACGTTTACGACGTCGAAGGCAACGGCTACCTCGACTTCGTGGCCGGTATCGCGGTATCCGCGTTGGGGCACAACCACCCGGCGATCAGCCAGGCCGTCAAACACCAGGTGGACCGGCTTGCGCATTCATCGAACCTGTACGCGCACGGTCCGGGCGTGGCGCTGGCCGAGAAGCTGGTATCGCTCATGGACGCGCCCGCCAAGGTTTTCTTCGCCAACAGCGGGGCCGAGGCCAACGAGTGCGCGTTGAAGCTGGCGATCAGCCATGCGAAAGCGACCGGACGGCGCTACTTCGTGGCCGCCCATGACGGTTTCCACGGCCGCACCCTCGGCGCGTTGGCGCTGGCCGGTAAACCATCGATCCGGGAACCCTTCGGGCCCTACGGTATCGACGTCCATTTCGTGCCGTACGGGGATGTGAAGGCCCTCCAGGACGCCGTCAGCAGCGAATGCGCCGCCGTCTTCATTGAACCGGCTCAAGGCGAGGCCGGGGTTGTGTTCCCGCCGCCCGACTACCTCGCCGCGGTGCGGCGGATCTGCGACGGCACCGGCTCTTTGTATATAGCCGACGAGATCCAATCCGGTATCGGCCGCAGCGGACAGTGGTTCGCGTACCAAGAGACCGGGGCTCGGCCCGACATCCTCACGCTCGCCAAGGGCCTGGCCGGTGGCCTGCCGCTGGGCGCGTGCATCGCCGTGTCGCCGTACGCCGAACTGTTCGACAAAGGGGCACACGGCTCGACATTCGGCGGGAACCCGGTCTCGTGCGCGGCGGCGATGGCCGTCATCGAGACCATCGAGAAACAAGGCCTTATCGAGAAGTCGGCCGAAATGGGCCAGGTGCTGCGCGACAGCGTCGAATCCCTCGGCCACGAAGCGATCCAGCAGGTACGTGGCCGAGGCCTGTGGTGCGCGATTCAGCTCCACGACGACATCGCCGCACCCGTGCAGGACGCGATGGCGCGCCTGGGGGTCCTGGTCAATGCCGTGCGGCCCAACGTTATTCGTATTGCTCCGCCGCTCATTGCCAAGTCGATCCACATCGATCTCTTCGTCCGGAGCCTGACCGAGGCATTGGACGAAGTGGCCAAGAAGGAGCAGGCATGAAACATTTCCTGCGTGACGACGACATAACCGCGTCGCAGCAGCGGATGCTGTTGACATTGACCGACGAGCTGCGCGCGGCACCGACCGCACCCCTACTGGCGACGCCGGTTCCGGACCTGACGGAAGCGACCGTGCCGCGCAGCATCGCCGTCGTGTTCGAGAAGGAATCTACGCGCAGCCGGCTGTCATTCCATGTCGCAATCACCCAACTGGGAGGCAGCCCAGTCGTGGTGGATTCGCAGACAAGCCAGCTGGCCAGGGGCGAGACCATCGAAGACACTGCGCGGGTCCTGAGCGGATACGTCGACGCCATCGTGTTTCGGACCTACACGCAGGAACGGGCGCTGGCGTTGGCACATGCCGCTCGGGTCCCGGTCATTAATGCGTTGACCGACGCGTTCCATCCGTGTCAAGCGTTGGCGGACCTGTACACGATCGCCGAGAATTTCGGTAGCGCGACCGGCCGTACGCTCGCCTATGTCGGCGACACCGGTAACAACATGTCCCAGTCATACCTGCTTGCGGGCGCACTTGCGGGACTGCACGTTCGGGTGGCCGGACCCCCGCAGTACCAGCCCGCCCCCGATGTTGTCGCGCGTGCCGCCGCGCTCGCGAAGACCGCCGGCGGCAGCGTGTCGACGACTCACGATTGCCGCGCGGCCGTGGACGGCGCCGATGTCGTCGCCACCGACACCTGGGTGTCGATGGGGCAGCAGGACGGGCAACAGCGCTTGCGCGACCTGCGCGACTACCAGGTGAACTCCGATCTGGTGAAGCTCGCCGCGCCGCACGCGATCGTGCTGCACTGCCTCCCGGCCCACCGCGGCGAGGAGATCACCGACGAGGTGATGGACGGTCCGCAGTCGCGAGTGTTCGATCAGGCCGAAAACCGGCTGCACGCCCAAAAAGCATTGTTGGCCTGGTTGGTGGCGGGACATGGCGGTCCCGCGGCAGCAAAGGAGCATCTGTCCAAATGACGACCCCGTTGACCAAAGCCGCACGGCATTCCCGAATCACGGAGCTGATCGAGACTGCCACGGTGAGATCGCAGACCGAGCTGGCGCGCCTGCTGGCGTCCAGCGGCGTGACGGTCACGCAGGCGACCTTGTCTCGTGACCTGGAAGAGCTGGGCGCGGTGAAGGTGCGCGGCACAGATTCCAGCCCCGCCAGTTACGCGATCTTCCCGCAAGGCGATAGCCCGCTGCGCGCCGCAACCCAACCGCCCGACCGGTTGCTGCGTCACCTGCGGGAACTGTTGACCAGTGCGGATCATTCCGGCAACCTCGCCGTGCTCCGCACGCCGCCCGGTGCGGCCCAATTTTTGGCCAGTGTCATTGACCGTTCTGGCCTGTCCGACATCGTCGGCACCATCGCCGGTGATGACACGATCCTCGTCGTGGCGCGCGACGGGTTGACCGGTGCCGAACTCGCCGAGATTTTTCTCGACTGGGCCGGTCAAGACACCAATCCGCAAATCAAGACCGCAGGGGACGAGCATTCGGCTGCGGCACAACGGGAGGAAGAAACCCATGAATGAACGCGTAGTACTGGCATTCTCGGGGGGCCTGGACACGTCCGTGGCTATCCCATATCTGGCCGAACAGACCGGCGGTGACGTCATCGCCGTGGCGGTGGACGTGGGCCAGGGCGGAGAGGACCTCGACGCGATCGCCAAGCGCGCCATCGACTGTGGCGCGGCTGAAGCCGAAGTGGTCGACGCTCGGGAGGAGTTCGCCGCTGACTTCTGCCTCCCGGCGGTGCGCGCGAACGCCCTGTACATGGACAAGTATCCGCTTCTATCTGGGCTGTCGCGGCCGCTGATTGTGAAGCATTTGGTGGCGGCGGCCCAAAAGCATGGGGCCACAATGGTGTCTCATGGCTGTACGGGCAAAGGCAACGACCAGGTGCGGTTCGAGGCCGGGCTGTCGGCATTGGCTCCGCACCTGAAAGTGATCGCGCCGGCCAGAGATTTCGCCTGGACCAGGGATAAAGCGATCGAATACGCCGCGTCGAAGAACCTACCGATCGATGTGTCGAGCAAGTCGCCGTACTCGATCGACCAGAACCTGTGGGGACGGGCGGTGGAGACCGGATTCCTGGAGGACATCTGGAATGCACCCATTGAGGACATCTACTCCTACTGCGCCGACCCGGCGGTCACCCGCGACCCCGACGAGCTGGTCTTGACGTTCGATTCCGGTGTGCCGGTTGCCATCGACGGCGAAACGAAGACCCCATTGGAGCTGATCGCGGAGTTGAACGCGCGCGCGGGCGCTCAAGGCGTCGGCCGTATCGACATGGTCGAGGACCGGCTCGTCGGAATCAAGAGCCGCGAGGTCTACGAGGCGCCGGCCGCGATCGCGTTGATCGCGGCGCATCAGGAGCTGGAGGCCGTGACTCTCGAGCGCGATCTCGCGCGGTTCAAGAAAGGAACCGAGCAGCGCTGGACCGAATTGGTCTACGACGGCCTGTGGTATTCACCGCTGCGGGAAGCCTTGGACGCGTTCATCGATTCGTCACAGACGCATGTCAGCGGGGACATCCGGATGACGTTGCACGGCGGCCGCGCGACAGTGACGGGACGCAGGTCCGACGCGAGCCTCTACGACTTCGGCCTGGCGACCTACGACGAGGGCGACGCTTTCGACCAGTCGTTGGCGAAAGGTTTCGTCGAACTGTGGAGCCTCCCGTCGAAAATGGCGTCGGCCCGCGACGCGCGGATGAAGGAGGGCGGACAGTGACGGCCCTATGGGGCGGACGCTTCGACGACGGCCCATCCGAGGCGATGGCCGCTCTCAGCAAAAGCACCGACTTCGATATGCGCCTGGCGCCGTACGACCTTGAGGCGTCGATTGCGCACGCGCATGTGCTGCACGGCGCGAAACTGCTCGACGCCGATGAGCTCGAGCGATTGACGCTTGTGCTGCGTCAACTACGCGAAGAGGTACTGGCCGGCCGATTCGGCCCCCAACCCGGTGACGAGGACGTGCACGCCACCCTCGAGCGGGGCCTGGTCGAAAGGCTCGGTGAGCTTGGCGGCAAGCTGCGCGCGGGCCGGTCCCGCAACGACCAGATCGCTACGGACCTGCGGTTGTACTGCCGCGACCGGGTGACGGGCTTGACCACGAAGCTTCTGATTCTGGTCGAAGTATTGGCGCAACAAGCCGAACGGCACGTCGCGTCGCCGATGCCGGGGATGACGCACCTGCAGCACGCGCAGCCGATCACCTTCGGGCACAAGCTCGCCGCTCACGCGCAGGCGTTCCTGCGGGATGTGTCGCGTCTGCAGGACTGGGACGTGCGCGCCGACGTGTCGCCGCTGGGCAGTGGGGCATTGGCGGGATCGTCCCTTCCGCTCGACCCGGAGGCCGTTGCGGCCGATCTGGGCTTCACGCAGTGCGCCCAAAACTCCGTCGACGCCGTCGCCGATCGGGATTTCGTTGCGGAGCTGCTGTTCGTGACCTCGATGGTGGGTATACACCTATCGCAACTGGCCGAAGAGGTCATCTTGTGGGCGAGTCAGGAATTCTCCTGGATCGAACTCGACGACGCATACTCGACCGGTTCGTCGATCATGCCGCAGAAGAAGAACCCGGACATCGCCGAGCTCGCCCGCGGAAAGACGGGGCGTTTGATCGGGCACGTCAGCGGCTTCCTCGCCACATTGAAGGGGCTGCCGCACGCGTACAACCGGGACCTGCAGGAAGACAAGGAACCCCTGTTCGACGCCTGCGACACGCTCGCGCTCGTGCTTCCCGCGATGACCGGAATGGTCGCCACGATGACGGTCAACACCGAACGGATGGCGGACGCGGCCCCGAAAGGATATTCGTTGGCCACGGAGGTCGCAGACTGGTTGGTCCGCGACGGGGTGCCGTTCAAGGACGCCCACGAGATCACCGGTCGGCTGGTCATGCACTGTGCCCAATCCGGAATCGAGCTGGACGAAGTCAGCGACGCGGACTTGCTCAACGTGAGTGGGAAGCTTCGCCCGGAGGTGCGGGATGTCTTGTCTGTTCCGGGGGCGTTGGAGACGCGCAAGACCTCCGGGTCGACGGGACCGACCGCGGTCGCGGCGCAGGTGAAAATGCTGCACGAACGCGTTTCCCGCGAACGTGGCTGGCTGGCGGGCCGCCCGCCGCCGTTGACTCACGAGGCACCGTCGCGGGCCTGAATCGGTCGCGGATCGACGCCGCATCGTCGCGGTCGCTATCGTTGCCAACGATGACACGACTAGCCCTGTTTGACCTCGACGACACCTTGTTGGACACCGCCAAGGCGTATCGGCGCTGGGTGGAGGCTTTTTCGACGTCGCTGGCGTCGGCGGCCGAACCCAGCGCCGAAGACTTGAGCCTTATGTATGACGTGGACTTTCTCAACGTCTCGCTCAAGGACCAGATTGCGCGACTGCACGCGCACTTTGGTCTAGACGGCAGCGCCGAGGAGTTCTGGGAGGCCTTCCGCCAGACCTTCCCCCGCTACCAGCGCTGCGAACCCGCGACGATGCAGGGGCTGGTCGCGTTGCGCAACGCGGGTTGGAAGATCGGCATTGTCACCAACGGCCCGACACAGGAACAGAGCGACAAGATCCGCTTCAGCGGACTCGACCGGTACGTCGACGGATGGTCTATTTCGGAACAAGTCGGCGCGCGCAAACCCGAGTTGGCCATCTTCACCGATGTCGCTTCGCAACTGGCTGTCCCGCTGTCGCGCGGTGGTTGGATGGCGGGGGACAACCTGTCGGCCGATATCGCGGGCGGCCAGGCAGCCGGCCTGGAAACGATTTGGATCCATCATGGTCGGAGCCGAGGTGACGACGACATCGAACCCAGTCACAGCTGCGCGAACGTCGGTGAAGCCACGAGCCTTATCCTGGACGCCGCCTAGCCTCCAGTACGGGGCCAACCACTGTCTTGCGGGAATTGACGCCCCCAATAGGACAGGTGCACTTGCGATAGCGGACGACTCTGCCAGACAGTAGGGTCCTCGGCGGGCACCGCGACGGCGACGTCGGGACCCCACAGGGCAAGTCGTTCGCGGCAGATACCGCATGGTGGCAGGATGATCGGCGTTACGTCGGTACCCAGCCTCGTCACACACACTGAAGCGGTGACCGCGTCGTCCCGCGCATACGCCTGAAGGATCGCGCCGGTTTCGTGGCACAGCATCGCCCCCGGGTTGATGTTGTCGAAACCGACGCTGGTGAAGACCACGCCGCTGGCTGTCCTGACGGCTGCCGCGCCGCCTTCACCGCTTGGATAGCGTCGCCGCGCCTGTGCGATCGCCGCGTCCACCAGTTCCTGATCCACGGTCATGGGGTGATCCTCTCGTCGTCGGAGAGGTTAATCGATGCGCCCCGAGGCGTCGAGGCGTTTATGCACGCGCTAGGCGGCGGCGACGACGGTGCTCGTACGGGCCATGTACAAATGTCCCATGTTGTTCGATACGCCTGTGCGCCCCGTGGCCAGGGTGTGCATCGACAGTCCACTGCCGCACCTGGATCGGCTCTTCGATTATCTGATCCCCGACGAACTCGCCGATTCAGTTGTCGAGGGGTGCCGGGTGAAGGTGCGGTTCTCCGGTAGATGGGTCGCGGGGTTCGTCATCGAGGTGGGGACGGATTCGGAGTTCGGCGGAAAGCTGCGGCCCATCGATACGGTGGTGTCGAGCGAACCCGTTCTCAGTGGTGAGGTCATCCGGCTGGCACGCACGATCGCGGATCGATATGCAGGCAATCTGTCCGACGTCTTGCGTCTGGCGGTGCCGCCGCGACAGGCGCGTGTGGAGAAGGAAACGCCGCGCGAAGCGGCCGGTGCGATCGTCGAGCCGCC
The DNA here is from genome assembly GCA_019112895.1 of Candidatus Stackebrandtia faecavium. GTDB lineage: Bacteria > Actinomycetota > Actinomycetes > Mycobacteriales > Micromonosporaceae > Stackebrandtia > Stackebrandtia faecavium. The sequence goes on along the minus strand of DXIM01000092.1, from coordinate 22,462 downwards.
GGTGACGGCGTGGCGGCGCTACCGTTTGGGCGAAGAATTCATGGGCGCTTTGGCGTCTTCGCGAGCACCACGCGTCGTGTGGGACGTGCTGCCCGGGGAAGATTGGCCGATGCGTCTGGCCGAGGCGGCGGCCACTGTCGCGGCTTCGGGACAGTCGGCGCTGCTCATCGTTCCGGATCAGCGCGACCTCGATCGGCTCGATGTGGCCTGTACGCAGGTATTGGGGCCCGACCGTCACGTAGCTCTGTCTGCCGCGCTGGGGCCGGCGAAGCGATACCGCGCTTTCCTCGCGGCACGGCGCGGCGCCGTTCGGGTCGTGGTGGGCACGAGGGCCGCGATGTTCGCCCCGGTGACGAACCCAGGGCTCGTGGCCATTTGGGACGATGGCGACGATTCGCACGCCGAACCGCACGCTCCTTACCCGCATGCGCGCGAGGTGGTGTTGACGCGGGCGTTGCTTGGGAATACGGCCGCGATCGTGGCCGGACACGTGCGTACAACGCAGGCGCAGCTCCTGGTCGAGACCGGTTGGGCCCAGGAGGTCGTGGCGCAGCGTTTGCAGGTACGCGAATGCGCTCCCCGGGTGGTCCCGATCGGTGATGACGCCGACTTGGAGGCGGATCCGCAGTCACAGTTGGCGCGGTTGCCCTCGACGGCGTGGCGGGCCGCAAACGGTGCTTTGCGCAACGACGCTCCGGTCTTGGTGCAGACTCCGCGCCGCGGTTACATCCCGGCAGTGAGCTGCCAACGGTGTCGGACGCGTGCTGCTTGCTCCGCATGCCATGGGCCCTTGAGCTTGCCGGGATCGCAGCGCTCGGCGATGTGCCGATGGTGTGGTCGCCCGGCGGCCGATTATCGGTGCAGCAGCTGCGGTTCGACCCGGCTGCGGGCAAGCGTCATCGGTTCGGGCCGCACCGCCGAAGAACTGGGACGGGCATTTTCCGGGGTGCGTGTGCAAGTCTCCGGTGGCGATAAGCCTATCGACATCATCGAGGATGGTCCGTCCATTGTGGTCGCTACTCCCGGTGTCGAGCCCTTGGCGCCGAAAGGTTATGGGGCGGTCCTGCTTCTCGACACCTGGGCGTTGCTGGCGCGTGCCGACCTGCGCGCGGAGGAGGAGACCGTGCGGCGCTGGGCCGCGGCGGCGGCTTTGGCGCGTCCGGCATCGCAGGGGGGCACGGTCGTGGTCGTGGCCGATGGTGGTTTGCCGACCGTGCAGGCATTGGTGCGTTGGGACCCGGCCTGGTTTGCGCGTCGCGAACTCGACGCGCGTGCACAGTTGAGCTTTCCGCCGGCGGTGCGCATGGCGGCACTGTCGGGGGACGGCCCCGAGGTTGCCGACCTGGTCGCGCGTTGCGAGCTGCCCGACGAGGCAGAGGTCCTCGGCCCGATCGATCTCGATGAGCGTACGCAGCGGCTACTGGTGCGTGTGCCGCGTCGGCGCGGTGGTGAGCTCGCCAGGGCGCTGCATGCGGCGTCGGCCGGGCGAAGCCTTGACAAATCTGCCCAGGTCGTGAGGGTCCAGATCGATCCCGCACAGCTGCTTTAGTTTCGGTTGTGTGCTTGGGGCACGGCCCATAGCGCCCCTGATTTCAAGTTTTCCCGTACCCGCCTTGCCATGGGCGGTTCGTTTGTTCTATGGTTCATTAGTCAAGTAATGAACCATAGAACAAACGAACCTGAGGGAGGTGCCGGTGTTTGATGATCAGAGCCCGATTTATCGACAAATCGCTCACCGCATCAAGGACGACATCCTGTCGGGTGCTCTCGCGGAGGATTCGCAAGTGATGTCCACAAACCAGTACGCGGCGGCATACCGGATCAACCCGGCGACGGCGGCAAAAGGGCTCCGAGAGCTGCTCGACGAAGAAATTCTGTATAAGCGCCGAGGAATCGGCATGTTCGTCAGCCCCGACGCGCGAGCCAAGTTGCGTCAACAACACCGCGACCGTTTCTTCATCGACTTCGTCGAGCCGATGATCGCGCAAGCGGAAACGCTCGGAATCAGTCTCGACGAAGTAACAGAGCACATTAAACAGAAAAAGCGGGTGTAGTGATGAGCCTCAGTATTGAAACCTCCGGCTTGAGCCTGGACTATAAGGACACGCGCGCCCTAGACGACGTGTCGCTGTCGATCGAGCCGGGACGAATCGTCGGCCTGTTGGGCCGCAACGGATCCGGAAAAACGAGCCTCGTATCGCTTCTGGCGGCGTTTCGGCGCCAGACCGCGGGCACGGTCCGCGTAGGCGGGCAGGAACCGTTTGAAAACCCCGAGGTCGTGCCGTCGATCTGCCTCATACGCGAATCCGGCGATGTTTGCGACACCAACAAGGTCAAAGACACCATCCGTTTCGCCGCCAGGCACCGCCGAAACTGGGATGACGCACTGGCGCAACAACTGCTGGAGAAATACCGGATACCGGAGAAGAAGCGGGTCCAGGCATTGTCCCGTGGCATGCGGTCGGCTCTGGGTGTGATCCTGGGAATGGCCAGCCGGGCGCCGTTGACGATCTTCGACGAAGTCCATCTGGGCATGGATGCGCCGTCGCGGTACACGTTTTACGAAACGCTTCTCGACGACTACCTCGCGCACCCGCGTTCCATCATCCTGTCGACCCATCTGATCGAGGAAGTCGCTCACCTGCTCGAAGACGTCGTGATCATCGACGAGGGACGGCTCGTGCTGCACGACTCCGCCGAGGACCTACGCGAGCGGGGCGTCTCCATCACGGGGCCAGCGGAGAGAGTCAGCGAATTCAGTGCCGATCTGACCATTTTGAACAAGAAGGAGCTCGGCTCGACGCTCCAGGTCACGACCTACGGTGCGCTCGACGAACCCATGCGCGCCAAGGCGAAAGCCGCCGGCCTCGAACTGGGAGCGGTGCCCCTGCAGGACCTGTTCGTGCACCTGACGGATGGCAACGGAACGGGAATGCGATGAATCCTTCAATCCTGCGGCGGGGCATCAAAGTGGGCGGCGCGCTGATCCGCGAGTACCGTTCGACCATCGCCTGGTTCTTCGGCGCGATCGTGGCCGTCTATCTGTTGGCTCAGGTGATGATGACGAATCTGGGGCCTGAGTCCTTCGACGGGCCCTCCGGAATCGCGTGGGCTCCGCGGTATTTCCTCGCGGTCGTGGGAATCATGATTATGCCGCGTATCGAGATCTATATTGCGCATGGGTATACCCGACGCGAAATGGTTATCGGAAGCTCCGCTTTGGGCCTCGTGTTCAGTTTTGCAAGCGTGCTGATCCTGCTGCTGTGGGGTCTGGCCCAGCGCGCAGCATTCGGCGGCGATACCTGGTCGCAGTTCGCGACTGGGGCGCACCTGGAATCAGCGGGCATGATTTTGTTTTCCTGCGTCGGGGCGATGCTGTTCCAACTGGCTTACTTCTTCACCGGAATGCTGCTGGGAGCGGGTTTTCGGCGGCTAACCCGTCCGAAATTCTTCGCACTGATGTTGCCGATGGCGTTGCCGGTGCTGGCGGCGGAATTGTCGGGACTGAACGGCGAAGACTCCGGCTCTATCCACGCAATTGTCTTCCCATATGCGGTGCACCAACCCGCGATCACGTTCGTGGCATTCGCGCTGCTGGCCATCCCGGTGGGGATGTCGGTATATGCGTTGCGCGGGATGCCGCTGCGCAGCTGCTGACTTAAGCGAAGAAGGGGAGGTGCGATGTCAACCACATTGGAGCAGCTGATCGAGGTGCTGTTGTGGCTGAATCCGCGTCGCGCCGAGTCCTATTCGGTGTCACACGAAAGTCAATGGGGACTGTTGGCGGCAGCGATCGTCATCGTGATCGCCGCCTTGGCAATAGGCGAAACGCTTCTCAAATTGCAGAAGCGGCAAAAGCAGCAGGAGCCGCGCGGGCGGACAGTAGTCCCATACCTCGCCAATTTCTATTTGGAGAAAGATAAACATGAATGCATCAGTTTTGAAAAGGTCATGGCCGATAGCAAAGGAAATGACCACGACCACGGTGAAATTCGTGCTCGTGGCGTGGGGGATAATCTTGGGAATCCTCGCAGTGGGATTGTCTATCTATGCCATGAGCGCTCAGCCCGAAGTCAGCGTCGCCGACTTTGCGACCCACGCTCCGCGCTATTGGATCGGCGGCTGGGCGATCGCGATCACCGTGGTGATGCTGCGGTCTTACGTGGCTATCGGCTATACCCGGTCCGAGTATTACGTAGGATTGGCGGTCGCCGGCGTGGCGATGTCCTTGAGCGCTGCCGCCGCCATGACGGTCACATTGGGACTGGAGACGGGGCTGTACGCCGTAATGGGCTGGGACAACTCCATCACCGACGGCGGGTCTTCCCACCTGTACGCCGCGAACAGTCAACTGGGACTGGCCTTTGCGGAAACTTCGGTGATCTATGCGGGGCACATGGCCGCGGGCATCCTGATCGGCGCGATCTACAACCGAATCCATAACGTCGTGGTGGCCACCTGTCTGGCCGTGGCGTCGTATGCCTTCGCGGCATTGGCCGAAGCCACCGTGGGCAGCGGATGGCCGGGAGTCATCATGGGCCTGACGGGGCAGATGGAACCGTCCGCCCTCACCGGCGTGGTCGGTGGCGCGCTCACGGTCGGGGCCGCGTTGACACTGGGGTGGTTCGTGATCCGGCACGCCCCGATCCGTACAAAACGCGCCTGAGGACCGTTTCCGTGACCGCGGAACCGGACCGGGCACCGCCCGAGCGAGCACAGTCTGCGTAGCGCACACTTATACGGCTACGGGGTCATCGCCCGAATCGTGTCGACCGTTGTGGGGAGCGTCAACAATGAAGCTGGTTTTCGCCGGCACGCCGCAATTCGCACTGCCATCGCTTGAGGCGATCGCGGCCAGCGAGCACGAACTGCTCGCGGTTGTGACCCGCCCAGACGCCCCCGTGGGACGTGGGCGCAAGCTGGCGCCGTCAGAGGTGTCGGCGTGGGCGCAGGAGCGCGGCATCGAGGTGCTGACACCGTCGAAGCCGAGCGACCCCGATTTCCTGGAACGGTTGAGGCAGTTGGCTCCCGACTGCGTCCCCGTGGTTGCGTACGGTGCGCTCGTGCCACAGGCGGCGTTGGACATTCCCGCTCACGGTTGGGTCAACCTGCATTTTTCGCTGCTGCCCGCGTGGCGCGGTGCGGCGCCCGTGCAGTACTCGATCATGCACGGCGATGAGGTCACGGGCGCGTCAGTGTTTGCGCTGGAGACGGGGCTCGACACGGGCCCGGTCTATGGCACGGTCACCGAGACCGTGCGTCAGGACGACACAAGCGGCACCGTCTTGGAGCGGCTGGCGGTTTCCGGGGCGCAGCTGCTCGTTCAGGTGCTCGATGGGGTGGCGGAGCAAAAGTTGTCCGCCGTGCCGCAATCCAGCGATGGCGTGACGCTGGCACCGAAGATCAAACTGGACGATGCCCGGGTGCGGTGGGGCGACCCCGACTTCGCGGTGGATCGTCGCATCCGTGCCGTGACGCCGGCCCCCGGGGCATGGACCATGTGGGACGACAATCGAGTACGGCTGGGCCCGGTCGTGCCCGCAGGCAACGCCCCCGAGCTGGGGCCCGGACAGCTGTCGGTCCAAAAGACTGCGGTATACGTCGGCACCGGAACCGGCCCGGTCCGGCTCGGAAACATCCAGCTTCCGGGGAAGAAGATGATGGACGCGGCCGCCTGGGGGCGCGGCCTGCACAACCGTGACGGGATTGTATTCGAGTGACTAGTAACGCTGATGCAGGCGGCGCCGGGCGCGCAGCGACCAAGGACGACCCGAGGCGGGTTGCCTTCGACCTGCTGCGCGCCGTTTCCAGGGACAACGCCTATGCGAACCTGGTCTTGCCTCAACTGCTGTCCCATCGGGGCCTGAGTTCGCGGGACGCGGCGTTCGCCACGGAACTGGGGTACGGAACCCTGCGCATGCGCGGCACTCTCGACGAGATCATCGCCGTGGCCGCGCGGCGGGACCTGTCGCGGATCGATGCGGGCGTCGCCGACGTGTTGCGGTTGGGGGCCTACCAACTCCTGTGCACGAAAGTGGCGGTGCATGCCGCGGTCGACACGTCCGTGTCGTTGGCGCGCAGCACGTGTGGCCATAAACCGGCCGGTTTCGTCAACGCGGTGCTGCGCAAGATTTCGCAGCGCAGCTCCGGCCAGTGGCTCGACAGCCTTGAGACGGGCGACGACCTCGCCGATACGGCGCGCGAATACGCCCATCCGCAGTGGATCGTACGGTCCGTCCGCGCGTCCCTGCCCGACCGTGAAGAGGCGATCGATGCGCTGGCCGCCAACAACGTGCCGCCGCAGGTGCAGTTGTGCGCGCGGCCCGGGAAGGTCACCCAGGCTCAGTTGGTAGATGAGGCCGGCGGTACACCGGGCCGCTGGTCGGCACACACGGTCACGATGAGCGGGGGCGACCCCGGCGATGTACCGGCCGTGGTCGAGGGCCGGGCTCATGTGCAGGACGAGGGAAGTCAGCTTGTGGCCGAGGCGTTGACCCGGCCGGAACTGGGTGGAACCGATGACGCGTGGCTGGATCTATGCGCCGGACCCGGCGGCAAGACGGCGATGCTGGGGGCGCTCGCGGTCCAGCGCGGCGCGCATGTCACGGCCGTGGAGGTGACGGCCCATCGCGCGACCCTGGTCGAACGCGCCACACTCGGCCTTCCCGTCACGGTCCATTGCGCCGATGGGCGTACTTTCGAGCCCGGTACGCGTTTCGACCGCGTACTGGCGGACGTGCCGTGCAGCGGAATCGGCGCGTTGCGGCGACGGCCGGAGGCACGGTGGAGACGCGAGGAACAAGATCTGTTGGACCTCACGGCGCTGCAGGAGGAGCTGCTCGCCGCAGCGGTACGACTAGTGCGGCCCGGCGGGGTCGTCGCGTATGTGACCTGTTCTTCGGACCTGCGCGAGACCCGCGATATATGCAGTAGAACCGAGGGCGTTGATTTCCTCGATGCGCGCACGTTTTTCCCGTCCGGTATGCCCGATTTGGGGGCCGGTCCCGCGGTTCAGCTGTGGCCACATGCGCACGGAGTCGACGCGATGTTCTGTGCTCTTTTGCAGCGAAAAGGCACGTAATAGTGCACTTTGGGTTATTTAGTAGGTGATTCGTCGCAAATTGCACGGTAGTCAGCCCTGTACCTTCAGTCTGTTGACGGCTTACACTGGTGTCGTGCGCAGCAAACCGACCGTGATCGCTCCCAGCCTCTTGGCCGCGGACTTCTCCCGCCTGGCCGAAGAGTGCGATGCCGTGGCCGACGACGCCGACTGGCTCCACGTGGACGTGATGGACAACCATTTCGTCCCGAACCTCACGATCGGGCCGCCGGTGGTGAAAGCGTTGGCGGATCACACGAACACCCCGCTCGACTGCCACTTGATGATCGCCGACCCGAAGCGCTGGGCGGTCGGGTACGCACAGCTGGGCGCCTATAACGTCTCGTTCCACGCCGAGGCCTGCGATGACCCGGTCGGGTTGGCGCGCGACCTGCGGGCGGCCGGCACTAAGGCCGGCCTGGCAATCGACCGTGATACGGATATCGACGATTACCTGGACATTTTGCCGTCGTTTGACACGCTGTTGATCATGACGATCAAGGCCGGCTTCGGCGGTCAGGCTTTCATGCCCGAACTGTTGTCGAAGGTTCGTTCCGCGCGTAACGCCGTAGAAGCCGGGCACCTGGAACTGCGGATCGAAGTCGACGGCGGCATCAGCGCTGACACGATCGAGCAAGCCGCCGAGGCAGGAGCGGACGCGTTCGTGGCGGGCACCGCCGTGTACGGCGCGGACGACCCGGCCGAAGCCATCCGGAAGCTGCGTGCGCAGGCAGATCATGTAATCGACAGACTCGGTCGGTGACGTTATGACTCCCGCCTCTGAAACCCCCTCCGAACTCGTCCTCATTGTTGATTCCGATGTCGAGTTGGCCGAATACCTGGCAGGCCAGTTGCGCGAAAACGGGTTCGATACCTCGATCGTGCGCGACGGCTATCAGGCTCTAGCGCAGATCTCGCGGCGCCGTCCCGACCTGGTGCTGATGGAGGTCGAACTGCCGCTGATCGACGGCCTGGAACTGACCCGGCAGTTGCGCGGCGACCCGATGACGGCCAGCCTGCCGGTGATCATGCTCAGTTTCCGGGGTCTATCCGCCGACCGGATCACGGGATTGACCGTGGGCGCCGACGACTACATCGTGAAGCCTTTTGATGCTGCCGAAGTCATCGCGCGCGTGCGTTCCGCGATGCGTCGCCACCGCGAGATCCGCGAGGTGTCCCCATTGACGGGCCTGCCCGGGAACGCGCGCATCCTCGGCGAGATCGCGGAATGGGTGCATCGAGGCGAACCGTTCGCTCTCGGATACATCGACATCGACCAGTTCAAGGGCGTCAACGATGCGTACGGTTTCGTCCGCGGCGACGAGTTCATCCAATCGCTGGCGGGCTCGTTGCATCGGGCCGTGCTGGCGGCAGGGCCGCCGCATGCCTTTATTGGGCACGTCGGCGGCGACGACTTTATTTTCATGAGCGACCTGTTGCTGGTCACCCCGATCACGCGGCACGCGATCGCCGAATTCGAGACCCGGGCCGCTGACCTGTGCGATCCCGACGATGCCATCAACGGTTACATCGAATGCAAGGACCGGCAGGGCAACCCTGTTCGCTCCCGGTTGCCGACGCTGTCGATCGGCGTGGCCCTGTCCGGGCAGCGACACTTCGCCGACCCCCGCGAGGTGGTGGCTGTCGCTACGGAGATGAAGACGGTGGCGAAGTCGCACCAGGGGTCGTATGTCGCCTACGACCGGCGGCACGACATCAGTAGTGCGGACCTGTCGCAGCTGGCTGAGCTGCGTTATGAAGGCGGCTCGCCGTCGTCGCGCGCCGCCTGAACCTCCATTGAGTTACATCGCCAATTGTCGATACAACTTCAGCCAGTCACGCGGATGCACGTACCCCACGACGGTGCGCGGGTGCAAGCCGCATGCGCGGAACGCGCCGGCTACGGCTTTGGTGCGGTAGCGGCGTGACAGGCTCGATTGAAGGCTGCCCCCGAGGCCGCTGAACCCCAGTTCGACGAACTTGCGGTAGTTGGCGTGCTCGCGCATCGGCAGAAGACTGTCGCGCCGACGCGACAGCTGCAGCACCGCCGAATCGACGCGGGGAACCGGCCGAAACTTCTGTCGGCCGACAATTCCACATAGGTCCCATGACATCGTCGGCCACGAAGCGACCGTGACTTTCGTCCACCGTCCGTAGTAGCCGGTGCGTTTGCGTGCGTACTCGAGTTGAGTCAGTAGGGTCGCGCTACGCAGCGTCGACGCGTGCAGGCACCATCTGACGATGCCGGAAGTGGCTGCGTACGGAATATTGGCGACCACGACGAATTCGCTCCGCGGCGGCGACGTGGACAAAAAGTCCCGGTTAACGCAACGCACGTAGGGATCGTCACGGTACCGCTGCCGCAGCCGCCGCGATAGGGATGGATCGATTTCGTAGGCGACGACGGATTCGGCGTGCTGGGCGATGGCCCTGGTCAAAACCCCGTCGCCGTGGCCGATCTCGATGACGTGGTCCGAGTCTGTGACCCCGGCGAGGCGTACCATGCGATGCGCCACCCCGGTATCGGTGAGGAAATTTTGGGAATACCGGCGACGGTTCGTATTGCGCTGAATATGGACGTGGGAGCGTGGCATTCGTTGGTCCTTTCGCGCACGGGTGATGAAGGATCGGCACAGCGTCGTGTGCCGTCAGAAATGAACGTCGGCGCGCCTAAGGCTTAAGCCGCCGCCCAAGGGCGTTTGACCAGGACTACCGCCCTGATCGTGCACCGGGCGGTCAGCGCCGCCGTGTCGATGAAACATGCCATGGCGAAACCGTAACGGCCGTGATTTGTGGGGCGCAACCGAATAAAAGCCGGGGTGATCTCACCTACCTTGCGGTCGCCGTGAAACGTCGCCGTGGCACACTTCAAGAAGACCAGCATGCGCGCTGGCGGGGTCGGTGCAATTCCGAACCGGCGGTAAGGAGCGACAGCTTCGAGCCCGCGACCCGTTGACATCCAGTCAACGGTGGATCTGGTGAGATTCCAGGGCCGACGGTGAAAGTCCGGATGGTAGTTAGCGCGCGAGTGTGGGGCATTGGCCCTGCGCGACTCGCTGTATCCCCGCCTGCGTGTGTCCATTACCGCAGGTAAGGAACACGAGGAATGTTTACTGGAATCGTCGAAGAACTCGGCGAGGTACGTCAGGCAGGCCAATCGCGTCTGTCGATCCGATGCCACGATGTCCTGTCGGGCACGCAACTTGGTGATTCGATCGCCGTCAACGGCGTGTGCCTGACCGTCACGGACCTCGATGGCGAGGGTTTCGCCGTCGATGTCATGGCCGAAACATACGCACGCACAGCCCTATCCGGGATGCGCGCGGGCGACACCGTCAACCTGGAACGTGCGGCGATGCTGAGCACTCGTCTCGGCGGGCACATGGTGCAGGGACATGTCGACGGGGTCGGACACATCAGTGCGCAGGAGAACCACAGCGAATGGCAGACCGTCCATTTCGCTATTCCTGCAGGGCTATCGAAATACATCGTGGAAAAAGGCTCCATCGCCGTCGATGGAGTGTCGCTCACGGTTGTGTCGGTGGACGAGGAAGCGTTCAGCGTCGGGCTTATCCCCGCGACACAGCGGGCGACCACATTGGGTCGCAAATCCGTGTCTGACCCGGTGCACATTGAGGTCGACATGATCGCTAAGCACGTCGAACGGCTTGTTGACGCCAAACTGGCCGCCATCCCCGGGGCGGTGTCGGCATGACGAAACTCGACACGATCTCGCGCGCGATCGACGACATCGCGGCAGGTAAACCGGTGGTCGTCGTCGATGACGAGGACCGCGAAAACGAGGGTGACATCATCTTCGCGGCCGAAAAAGCCACGCCGCAGCTATTGGCGTTCACGGTGCGGTACACCTCCGGGTACATTTGCGCGCCGCTCACACACGCCGACGCCGATCGCTTGGCGTTGCCGCCGGCCCATCACACGAACCAGGACCCACGCGGTACCGCATATACGGTCTCCGTCGACGCGCGAAACGGTGTCACGACCGGAATCTCGGCGGCGGACCGGGCGCACACCATCCGGTTGCTGGCCGACCTGGCGACGCAGCCTGAAGAGCTGTCCCGGCCCGGGCACATGGTTCCGCTGCGGGCCCGTGACGGTGGGGTGTTGGTGCGGCCGGGGCACACCGAGGCCTCCATCGACTTGGCGACCCTGGCCGGGCTGCGTCCGGCGGGTGTGCTGTGTGAACTCGTCAACGACGATGGCACCATGATGCGCTTGCCGCAGCTAAGCGAGTTCGCGCAGGAACACGACTTGGCGCTCATCAGCATCGCCGACCTCGTCGCTTACCGACGCAAGACGCAAAAGCAGGTCGAACATGTGGCCACCACCCAGTTGCCGACGGCGTACGGGAATTTCACCGCCCACGGTTATGCGGCGCCGATGGATGCGGCGGAACACATCGCGTTGGTGTGCGGCGACATCGGTGACGGCGCCGACGTGCTCGTGCGGGTGCATTCGGAATGCTTGACCGGTGACGCGCTCGGTTCCTTGCGCTGCGACTGTGGACCGCAACTGCGCGCCGGTATGGAGGCCGTGTCGGCGCAGGGACGTGGCGTGGTTTTGTACATGCGCGGTCATGAGGGCCGGGGGATCGGCCTGATGCATAAGCTGCGCGCCTACGCCTTGCAGGACGAAGGCAGGGACACCGTGGACGCCAACCTCGATCTGGGACTACCCAGCGATGCCAGGGATTACGCCACTGCAGCGCAAATACTGTCCGATTTGGGTGTGGAATCCATGCGGCTGTTGACGAACAACCCTGCTAAGCGCACCGGCATCGAGGGATTCGGTGTTGCCGTGACCCAGCGTGTGGCACTGCCGGCCGCGCCTCGCTCGGAAAACCTGGCGTACTTGCGCACCAAGCGCGACCGCATGGGTCACCTGCTGGACAATCTAGAGACAGTGTGAACAGGACAAAGGACGAAGACTGATGGCCGGTAAAGGCGCCCCTCAACTCGATATCGTCAACGCGGCAGGCATGAGCCTGGGAATCGTGTCGACCAGATGGAACGAAGAGCTGGTTACCCGCATGCGCGTGCGTGCGCTGGCTGCCGCATCCGCGTGCGACGTGTCGCATATAACGAACCTGCGTGTCGCCGGATCGGTCGAACTGTCGGTGGGGGCGCAGGCCCTGGCTCGACGCTGCGATGCTGTGGTCGCTCTCGGGGTCGTTATTCGCGGTGATACTGCCCACTTCGACTACGTCTGCGCGTCCGTCACCGACGGCCTCACTCGGGTCGCTTTGGACGCCTCGACCCCCGTGGGCCATGGTGTTTTGACCGTCGATACGCACGCGCAGGCTTACGACAGGGCCGGGTTCGACGACTCAGCTGAGGACAAAGGCTGGGGCGCGACGTTGGCGGCCCTCGACGCGGCCGTGGGCATTCGTGCCTTGGACTGACAACGGCGGTTAATGTTGTGCGGTGCGCCGGCGTCTTGGCACAATTGCCGACCGTGAAGACATTCGAACAGCTGTTTACCGAGTTGACCGATAAAGCGGCGAACCGTCCTGATGGTTCGGCGACCGTAGAACTGCTCGACGGGGGCGTCCACGCTATCGGCAAGAAGGTCGTGGAAGAAGCCGCCGAGGTGTGGATGGCAGCCGAACACGAAGGCGCCGCGCGCACCGCCGAGGAGATATCGCAACTGCTGTACCACTTGCAGGTGATGATGATCGCTTCGAAGCTGTCGTTGTCTGACGTGTATGAGCACCTGTAGAGGTTGAAGTGCTACGAATCGCTGTACCTAACAAAGGGGCGCTGTCCCAAGCCGCCGATGAGATGCTTCGCGAAGCCGGGTATCGCCAGCGTCGTCACGCCAAAGAGCTGATGGTCAGCGACGAACCCAACGGGGTGCAGTTCTTCTATTTGAGACCCCGCGACATTGCCACCTATGTGGATAGTGGTGATCTGGACCTCGGAATCACCGGTCGCGATCTGTTGATCGATTCCGGCGCCGCGGCTTCCGAGGTGCTCGACCTGGAGTTCGCGCGCTCGACATTCCGGTTCGCCGCCCGTCCGGGCCGGGTGCGTCAACGCGAAGACCTCAACGGGACGCGGATCGCCACGTCGTTCCCGGGAGTCGTGCGCCATTTCCTGGACCAACATGGCCTTCACAGCGACGTGGTCAAGCTCGATGGGGCGGTCGAAAACGCCGTGGAACTCGGCGTGGCCGAGATCGTGGCTGACGTCGTCGAAACGGGAGCCACGCTGCGGCAGGCCGGCCTCGAAGTGTGTGATGAGGTCGTCATGCAGTCCACGGCGATCGTCATTCAACGCAGATCCGCGAGCACGACGCATGCCTCGGCTCACGTCGTGCAGCGGCTGCGAAGCGTCCTGGTGGCGCGCAAACACGTCATGATCGCCTACGACGTGCCCGTCGACTCGTTGGAGCAGGCGGTGGCGTTGACCCCGGGCATAGAGTCGCCGACGGTTTCGCAGCTGCACCGTGAAGGCTGGGTAGCGGTACAGGCGATGGCGTTGCGCTCCAGCATGCACGCCGTCATGGACGAGCTGCACTCGGTCGGGGCCAGAGGCATCCTTGCCACCGATATCCGCGCGTGCCGCATATGAGTAACAAGGTGGCCCAAAAGCGGCCGCTGCATGTACCCGTCTGGCTCGCATTCTGTCTGGCCATGACGGGCGGCGCATCCGCCGCGATCCAGGCCGTCGTGAACGGTGAACTCGGTGAGGCCCTGGGGTCGGCGTTGTCCGCCGGCGTGGTGAGCAACAGCGTCGGGACCTTCGTTTTTCTGATCGCGATGTGCTGCGTGCCATCCATGCGTGCCGGGTTCGTGCGGACATTCCGGCAGGGCTTGCCGTGGTGGATGTTTTGCGGTGGCCTGTTCGGAGCCGCGTTCGCGTTCATGGGCGCCTACGCGACGCCGCTGGTCGGAATAGCGATCTTCACGATCGGTCATGTGTGTGGTAACACCTTGGGCGGACTGGGTACCGATTCCGTCGGCTTGGGGCCGTCGGGACGCATCCGTCTCACCGGGTTTCGGTTCGTGGGCGCGGCGCTGGCGGTCGCCGCGGTATCCGTGACGCAGCTTGGCCACGCGACAGACACGCAACAGTGGTGGTTGGCGCCGTTGATCGTGGCCGTCGGGGCCGGGGTCGCGGTTCAGGGGGCGCTCAACGGCCGGCTCAATGACTCCGTGCACAGCCCGATGTCGACGGGATTCATCAACTTCCTGGTCGGCACAATCGTGCTTTATGCGGTCATGAGCGGCGTGCTGCTGGGCGGTCAGGTGTCGCTGGGGACGTTCCCGTCGCAGCCGTGGCTGTATGTGGGCGGCATCTGCGGCGCGATTGTGGTGTTGACGACGTTGTTGGCGGTCAAGAGCCTCGGCGTGTTCCGTCTGGGTCTAGGTGTGTTGACGGGTCAGCTCAGTGGGGCACTAGTGCTCGACGTCGTGGCGACTGGAACTTGGCCGTCGCTTCAGATGGCTCTTGGGGTGGCGCTGACGGTAGCGGCAGTGCTGGTCGCGAGCATGTCGGGTCGGCGCGACAAGGGCATGCCTGTGGAGGCGGAACCCATCGTCGGGGTGCACAACAGCCCCGACGATCCGCCGCGCGGCTAGGTATCGGCGACGAACTCGAGCATGTGCGTGGCGAGCCCGTCGGCGTACTTCGCCCAACGAATGTGGTCGATCGGCCCCTGCGCAGTGTCGCGCGTGTAGTGGTATGTGGACAGTGGTGCGTAGGTCATGTGGTCGGTGAGGCGTCGGGTCGTGGGCGGGGGAGTGAAATAGTCGCCTTCGATGGTCACCGCGTGCACCGGCTGCGTGATGTGGGCGAGGTGATCGTGCAGCTGTTGGCCACCGATTTTGACGAATTCCCCGTGGAACACAGTGTGTGCCCAGTCGTCGATGAGTCGACGCGGCTGCCTCCCTGCGAAGCCGTGACCGGGCCAATGTCCGCGAATGTTGGAGACGGTGCGCATGTAGGCCGCCATCGTGCTGACCGCGGGTCCGCGCACGCCGTACAAGCGTCGATACGGGATTCCGCTGGCGATGAGACCGAGGGCGTCGATGCCGGTTTCCGCTCCGTTTCGGTGCTTGCGGGCCAGATGCAGGCTCGCCAGTTGGCCGCCCAGGCTGTGACCGAGTAGCAGGACGTAACGACCGGCGAGCTGAGGCGTGATGAGCGTAAGGAACTCGTCGACGTCGTCGAGGAGCTCGGCGTAACCGAAGTTGTTGTGACGCGACGCTTTTGGGCTGCTCGATCCCACACCGCGAAGGTCGGCGATCGTGACATTCGCGCCCCGTTCGCATAGCTGGAGTGCGAATCGGCGGTAGTAGCCCGCGGGTACGCCCATCGCGGGCAGGATGATGACTCCCAGGTTCGCGCCGCGGTTGGCGTAGTGGTGGTAGCCCAGCCGTTGGTTATCACGCGTGAAATAGAGCTGTTGGTAAGGGAGCACGGCGCTATGTTACTACCGAGTAACCAGCGCTGACTATGGCGGCCAGTGTGAGCCTCGTATCGTTGACAACGATGACTGTGGAACAGGTACGCGAATGGGTCGCGAACGCGGATTCGGTGACGGTCTTTTCGGGGGCCGGAATGTCGACAGCCTCGGGGATTCCGGATTACCGGGGGCCGCAGGGATCCTGGACGAAGGACCCGGACTCCGCAAAATACGTTGACATCGATTACTACGTGCGCTTCCCCCACATCCGCGAGGAATCCTGGCGGCGCCGTCGCGCCCATCCGGCCTGGCAGGTTCTGCCGAACGAGGCGCACAGGGCGATCGTCAACTTGGAGCGTCGGGGCACACTCAATCGGATCATCACCCAAAACATCGACGGGCTCCACCAGGCGGCCGGGGCCAGCCCGGACAAGGTACTCGAAGTTCACGGCAACCTCTTCGGCGTGGTGTGCCTGGACTGCGACTACCGCACGCGGATGGAAAACATTTTCGCCCGCCTCGACGCGGGCGAACATGACCCGCAATGCCCTGACTGCGGCGGCATCCTGAAGTCGACGACGATCTTCTTCGGGCAGCAACTGGACACCGAAGTCCTGGAGGCCGCCGCTACGGCCGCCGACACCTGCGATCTTTTGATAGCCGTGGGCACGTCGTTGACCGTGTTTCCTGCCGCGGGACTCGTTGACGTGGCGCTCGAGGCGGGGGCACGCGTCGTGGTGTGCAATGCCGAACCGACGCAGTATGACCGCCGCGTCGATGCGGTGCTGCGGGACGAGATCGTGGAGACGTTGCCCCGGATCTGCGGTATGGCGACCGAGCCGGAATAAAGAAAACGCACAATGAGTACGTTGTCGGGGGTGCCGGTCCGATGTAGCTTCTCGCGTGGTGAGTGCCCGCGCCGAGGAGGACCAGATGTTGGACGATGACATCCAGCGATTGTGGCGAGCCGATTGGGACCGATCCGGATGGTCGCGCTACTTCCCAGCCGAAGGACGTTTCGTGTGGCATGCACTGTGCAACGCCGCACAGCAACGGCACGCCGGCAGTCTCGGCCGCACGCTCGTGGCATACCTCGCGCAGCAATACCCAGACATCGACATCGATGCCGTCCGCATCATGGACTTCCCGCTCCTGGTGCCAGTGACGCGTCGATCCCGGCGCCGAATCCAACGCCACCTGAACGCGCTCGGCCATGCGTACCCTTGCACGATCGGTGAAGTGGCTTCCGTTGGCGAGCGCCTCGGCCTCTACCGCCAGTACCGCACCCGGGGACAAACGCACTGGCGACCATCACCGGCCCTGCCGCTACCCGCGGAGGTTCTCACACTGTCGTCACGACAACAACAGCACGAGGACCACTTGCGCTGGCGGGCTGCGGCTGGTTTCTTGGGGCAGGAGATCGTCTCGCTTCTCAATGAGGATGGTCGTCCGGCTCGGACCGTGACCAGTATTGAACGCCTGGCGGTGCGGCTCGATCATGACACGATCACCGTGCGCGAGGGCCTGTGCTGCCTTATGGATGGTGATAGCCGCACGGCTTGGGGTGGCGTCGATATGCGGGCGTATGTGTACGATGCTTCGGGACGCCTGCGTCCATCGCATGTCGATGGTCTTGATGGCGACGAACCCTTTGTGCTGCAGGCGAACTGGCGTCGTCTGTCGCGACGCTACCACCTGGCGAAAACCGCGCGGGTGGCATAACCGGAGGCGCCGGGGACTGCGGCTCCTGCACCTGAATGCCGGGTGTCAACGCCTGCGCATGGCAGTTGACGAAAGTGCCACAGGGACAGCATCGATATGCACGATGGCCGGTATACCAGCGTCTGATGGGGAACACTGGTTGCTGGTTTTCGGTCGAGGCGGCCGGCCCTCCATCAACCGCGGACACCGATCCCCGCGTGCGGCGCGCGTTTCTCGATACCCAGATGCGCGCGCAACCGCCGTACGGCACGGCGCGCAGCACGATTTGCACCGATCGTGCTGGCCGACGGGCCATACCCCACCAGATGTATCCGTGGATCCGAGGCGACCTGCGTGTCGTCCATTGCTATCCCGCCGTTGCGGTGACGCAGACGCAGAGGTCTCAAATGGTCCAGCACGGACCGGAAACCGGTGGCCCACACGATTGTGTCCGCCTCGAGGAAGGTGCCGTCGGCCCATTGCGCCCCGTTCTCGGTGAGACGCGAAAACATGGGCCAACGCTTCAGTACGCCGGCCTCCATGGCGCGGCGCACCTGCGGCGTAAGTTGGTGTCCCGTTGAAGCGATGATGCTCTCGGGCGGATAGCCTTGCGCCACTCTTCGCGCCACACGGGCCTCCACTTCGCGCCCCCGCTGGGCATCGAAAGGACGGTCGGTGAACTCGACGGGCCGTCGAGTCACCCAAGTCGTGTGTTCGGCAACACCGGCGATCTCCATCAAATGCTGGATTGCGGACGTGCCACCACCCACGACGATGACCCGGCGGTTCGCGAACGGCGCGGGACCGGGATAGTCGGCGGTATGCACCTGGCGGCCCCGGAAATCCGCGCGCCCAGGGTAGTGAGGCCAAAAGGGTGATCGCCACGTACCGGTCGCGTTGATGAGTCCGCGGGTAATGACGTCGCCGGCGCCGTCGGTTGTGACGCGCAGCCGATCCGCCTCGTCCTCGGTAACGGAGATGACCTTCACGGGCCGGCGCACCCGCAGGTCGAAAGTGTCCTCGTAATCGGCGAAATATCTGGCGATATTCGGGGCCACCGGAGCGTCGGGGTCCGGCTGCACTGGCACCTTCATCCCGGGCAGTTGATGAATTCCGTGCACGGTCGAAAACGTCAACGTCGGCCAGCGGTGTCGCCATGCGCCGCCGGGGCCGTCATCGGCGTCGAACACGACGAACTCATCGTCGGGGCGTAGCCCCGCACGCTGCAGAAAATATCCACTCGACAGTCCGGCCTGTCCGGCGCCGACGACGGCAATATCCACACGTCTAGTCACACCAGTGTCAACGAGTCACCGAACCGTGGCATTCCGGTGATCGGTATCGGTTTGTATCCGTTAGCCCGGCGGTGTCGGCGCGGGCCCCGGTTCGGGACTCGGCCCAGGCTCGGGGTTCGGCTCCGGCGGATGCACGATGTCGTACCCGGTACGACCGCCTTCTTCCTCGGCGGATATCTCGTACGGGTTCGTGTAGCCGCCGCGCTGTGCGTGAAACTCGGCCTCCAGATACTTGCGCCCGAACGAAATCCCGTGTTTGCGCCACTGCTCGTCGCGGTGGTACTTTTCGTGCGCGATCAGTTCGTCCCGGTCGTGTTGCGACATGCTGTCGAAATCGTTCCAGCTTTCGCTGTTGCTGATGAACGTGTCGCCGTAGGTGGTGCCGCCACGCTCATACATGTGGTCGGGTGCGCCCACGCACACCATGAGCCCGTCCACGAGCTTGCACGAGCCCCCGGCACGTTCTACTTCGTACTTGATCATGTTGCCGATACCTTCGGACTGTTCATCGGGGGTGCCGTCGGCGAACGGTTCACTGGCGGCCATGTTGCCCAGCTTCGAGTACCAGGCCATGGCGTCGGGCAGCGCCGTGTCGAACAGGGTTCCAGGAATGTTGCCGTCTTCCGGCAGGTCCATGGACCCGTCGGCGTCGCCGTTGAAGTCGGCACCGTTTTGATCGTCCACGTTCGCCGCGGCACGCAGCTTCGTGGCGACGGCGCCGTCGATGTTTCGGGCGTCGGCGATCGTGTCGGTGATCTCGAGGTTCAGTATGTAAGCGGTGGTCTGCAGCTCGATGTACCGGGTCACGATATTGACCCCGGCCCATACATCACCGGAAGTGATCGGTTTGACCGACACATGGCCGGAGTCGTCGATTTGCAAGGCATCTTCCGCGTTGACCTTATTGATCGATTCCTTGAGCCGCTCCTGACAGCCGGTGAACGAGGTGACCGCTTGTTTCAGGATCGATTGGATCGCGCTGGCCTCGGCATCGCCCGCAGTCAGCTGGTCTTCCAGGAATTGGACCTTGTCCTTGGCGGTGTTGGCGGCATCGCCTTCCCACGCGCCATTTCGGATCTTGCCTGCCACCTGGTTGGTCGCAGTCGTCTTCGCGCTTGTCAGATGGTCGGATGCTTTACCCCACGGGGATACGAGGTTTTCGACGCTGCTGATGTCGGCGTCGCGCAGTTGTGCGAAATCCACGATTCCACCCTCTAGTTCGGTTCGCCGGGTATGTCGGTGGGAAGATAGAACGCGTTCTCTTCGTCCGTGGCCACGACGTGATCAGCGGTGTGTGACAAGGCACCGGAGAAGTACAACCAGCGGTCCGCGCAATGTTTCGTCTGGTCGTCCCAGCGGTCGTTGACCTCTTTGATAGCGTCCAATGTCAACCATCCGGTGATCGCGGGCAGCTCGGACTTGGATATGACCTTTCCCGCATCCTTGGCCTTGTCTTCGACATCGCCTGCGGACTTGGACATGCCATCCAGATCCTCTTCGGAGAGTTTAATTACCATGGCGAGCACCGTTCACTCTGAACTCGTCATCGACGAGTCTCGTATATAGCTTTGAGATCGTATCCGCATACGTCGACATGGCTGCGGTGAAGGCGGCCCGTATCTCTTCTGCAACCCGCGTCTCATCCGTCTTCAATGCCTTCATGTGGACGGTCGTGGCCGTGACCTTGCCGTTCCACGCGATTTTTATCGTCTGGCTAGGGCTCGTGGCTGCCGCCTTGACCTTGTCTTTGGCTTCGATGAACGGCTTCATTCTTCGGCCCACTTCAGACTCTCGCAGCGCGTCGCGCTCGTCGGCTGCCATCAATCGGTTCATCTTGAAATCGCTCGCGTTTTGGAAACCGTTCAAGACCCGATACAAAGCGGAATCTATGGACCGGGCCAGGCTCTGCGTGGAATGACCGGCCAAACAATCGGGCTTCAACTTGACGCGCAGGCCATGATCGTAAGTAAGCTCTGCGCGCACTGTCTTATCCTGCGACTGCGCCTGTACGGTCACAGTAGATAGCTGATCGGCGAGAAGGGACACGTCGCTCCTGGGTACGAGGGTCGATACTGTCAATATTGTGCGGGACTCACCCGATGCGCAGCTAGTGCCAACATCCAGAAATCGGCCATAATTGCTCGCACGATTTCTGTGGGTGACTGCACATTGGGCCACAATTGCCTGTTCGCGCGGCAGATGTGGGGCTGGGACGGTTAAGGGGTCAACCGGGGGTGGTCTCACCACCCAGCGCGGCGAAGACTTCACCGGAGTAGTACGACGACATTTGTCCGGCGGCGAAGAAGACGTACGAGGGTGCGAGTTCGTCCGGGTCCGCGGCCCGACCATAAGGAGCCTGCTGACCGAAGTCTGCCACCTGCTCAGAGGGAAGGGTTGCCGGAATCAGTGGGGTCCACACCGGGCCAGGCGCGACACAGTTGACGCGGATTCCCTTCGGGACCAAAGCCTGTGCCATGGAGAAGGTCCAGGCATGTATCGCGCCCTTCGTCGCCGAGTAATCGATGAGGGATTTGTTGCCGCGCAAACCATTGACCGAGCCAGTGTTGATGATGCAGCTGCCGTCACGAAGGTGGGGTAGAGCCGCCGATGTGACACGGAAATAGCTATGCATATTGACGTCGAAGGTGTGCATCCACTGTTCTTCAGTCAGTTTTTCCACATCGTCGACGGGCGTCTGTGTCGCTGCGTTGTTGACGAGAATGTCGAGACCACCCAATGAGGTCACGGCGTCGCCCACTATGGCACCGCAATGGTCGGCGTCGGCGAGATCGCCGGGCAAGAGCCGACACGTTCGAGCCTGGTCTCGAACCAGTTCGGCGGTGCGCTGGGCGTCGTCATGCTCGGTGAGATATGCGATCGCTACATCGGCTCCTTCCTTCGCGAACGCCACGGCGACGGCTCGCCCTATGCCTGAGTCGCCACCCGTTATCAAGGCCCGCTTACCTTCGAGTAGGCCATTGCCCCTATAGGACCGCATTTCGTCGCGTGGCTTCGGTTCCATCGCTTCGGTGCGTCCCGGAGGATCCTGCTTTTGCGGTGGCCGCGTGTGCTCGCTCATGACTTATCCTTCGTTGATCCATCCAGCGTGATACGTGACGATTACCCATCGTGTTCGTTCGTTAACCATCTGGGGTGTGGCAGGGCCGCCGCCTCTGCAGATCGCCTGATGCGGGATGTCCCGAGGCGTACCGTCGGAACCATGGAGTTTGCGGACGCCGGTTCACGAACGACAAACATTCACGGGGAAGCACATCCTTTCGACCCGGGCCAAGACTGGGCGGTGCGCAGGGACGACGTACTCGAAGCCGGGGTCGATCCCGACCGGGTACATTGGGTCCAGTCCGCTTGTGTGCTGTGCAGCAACGGCTGTGGTCTCGACATCGGAGTCGTCGATGGCCGCATGGTCGGTGTGCGCGGTAGAGACGACGACCATGTCAACCGCGGAAGACTCGGGCCAAAAGGCTTGTACGGTTGGCGTGCTCAACAGCATCGGGATCGCCTCACAGTGCCGCTCGTTCGTGACGGCGGGAGTCTGCGGGAAGCCACCTGGGACGAGGCGATGCGCCGAATCGTGGCGCGGTCAGCCGAGGCCCTCGATGCGCACGGTCCTCTATCCCACGGTTTCTACACCTCGGGACAGCTCATGCTCGAGGAGTATTACGCGCTCGCCGTCATTGGCAAGGCCGGCATAGGCACGCCACACATGGACGGCAACACCCGCCTGTGCACCGCGACTGCCGCAATGTCGCTCAAGGAATCATTCGGCGCCGACGGCCAGCCGGGGTGTTATGAGGACTTCGATCAATGTGACGCGATCTTCGCATTCGGTCACAACATCACCGAAACCCAGACCGTCCTGTGGCGCCGGATCCTTGACCGCCTCGAAGGCCACTCGCCCCCGAGCCTGGTATGCGTC
>DXIM01000091.1 GCA_019112895.1 Candidatus Stackebrandtia faecavium | reverse complement strand
CTCGATCTCGCGGGAGGTGTTCGACACCGTCCCGGTCGCCGATAAGCAGGCCGCGTACGCGCTGGGCGCCACCCGCTGGGAAATGATCAAAGGCGCGGTCATGCCGCACAGCTTCGCCGGTCTCGTCGGCGCGGCCATGCTCGGTTTGGGCCGCGCCATGGGCGAAACCATCGCGATTTCGCTCGTCATCGGATCGGCGACCCATATCGGTGCGAACATTTTCGCGTCCGGAAACACGATGGCATCGATCATCGTCCAGCAGTGGGGCGAATCCTCCGGTGTGCACACTGCCGCACTCATCGCCATCGGGGTCCTGCTGTTCGCGATCACCATCGCGATCAACTACGGCGCACGCGTCGTCGTCCGCCGCGCAGAAGTTCGCATGAAGGGGGCGACCACGTCATGACGACAATGCAGAACTCCTTGTCCCGCCCGAAAATGGAATCGGTCGACTTGTCGCGCGGCCGCCTGTCCTGGCGTCGGCGGCTCGTCGACCGCAGTGGGACAACAGCCATGGCGGCTTCACTGCTGGTCGCGCTCGTTCCGCTCGGCTTCGTGATTTTCGAGGTCGTGAGTCGCGGAGCCGGGGTCATGAGCCTCGACTTCCTGACGGCCGAGATCCCGCGCAACTACCGGCGTCCGGGCCCCGGAATGGGCCCGGCGATCATGGGCACGCTCCTCATCACCGGTATCGCCGCGTTGATGTCGATTCCGCTGGGGATCTTCGGAGCCATCTACCTCAACGAGTACGGCAAGAAGAGCCGGCTCGCATCGTTCATCCGCAGCATGTCGGACGTCATGACCGGCGTGCCGTCGATCATGATGGGCCTGTTCATCTACCTCACCTGGGTGTTGGCGGTCGGACAGAAGAACGGTTTCGGTGGCGCGCTCGCGCTGGCGTGCCTCATGTTGCCCATCGTCATTCGCTCCAGCGAAGAAATGCTGCGACTCGTCCCGGACGAGTTGCGGCAAGGCAGTGCCGCCTTGGGTGCGCGCAAATGGCGCACGACGTTGACGGTGGTGGTGCCATCCGCATTGCCGGGTTTGATCAGTGGATCGCTGTTGGCGATCGCGCGCGCGGCCGGAGAAACCGCGCCGATCGTGGTCACGACCGGCATCATTTTCGCCACGAACACCGACATGTTCAACGGCGGAAACACCACGCTTGCGGCGCAGATATTCCGCAACGCGAGCCAGCCGTTCGCGGCATCGGTCGATCGCGCGTGGGGCGCGGCGCTGACGCTCGTCGTCATCGTGCTGCTCTTCACGATCCTGTCGCGTTTGATCGCCAGTCGATTCGCCACCTCAAGGAGCTGAAATGTCCTATACAGCCACGACCACATACCCCGACAAGGATCTCAACGTGACACTTCCCTCCCCCGCCGCCAAGGCCGTGGACGCTGCAGCAGGGTCACGCGGTGAAGAGTCCACGCCGCCGGCCGTCATGGAGCTGTCCGACGTCAGCGTGTTCTACGGGAAGCACGAGGCCGTACGCGGCGTCGACCTCCCAATCCGCAACAAGAAGATCACCGCGATGATCGGCCCGTCCGGCTGTGGTAAATCAACCGTGCTGCGCAGCCTCAACCGCATGAACGACCTGATCGCCGGCGCGCGCGTCACCGGGGCCGTTACCTACCGTGGCCAGGACATTTACGGACCTAAAGTGGATCCGATTCAGGTCCGCCGCCACATCGGCATGGTGTTCCAAAAGCCGAACCCGTTCCCGAAATCCATCTACGACAACGTCGCCTACGGCCCGCGCTTGGACGGCATCAAAAAGCGCGCGCAGCTCGACGAGATCGTGGAGGGGGCCCTGACCGACGCCGCGTTGTGGGACGAGGTCAAGGACAAGCTGAAGACCTCCGGTTTGGCCCTGTCCGGCGGCCAGCAGCAGCGCCTGTGCATCGCCCGCACCATCGCGGTCAAGCCGGAGATCATTTTGATGGACGAACCGTGTTCGGCGCTCGACCCGATCGCGACGGCCAAGGTCGAAGACCTGATGACCCGGTTGGCTCACGATTACACGATCGTGATCGTCACGCACAACATGCAGCAGGCGGCACGGGTCAGCGACTACACGTCGTTCTTCACCGCGGAGGTCGGCGCCGACGGGGAGCGTTTCGGTCGCCTCGTCGAATACAACGACACCCAGACGCTGTTCGACACTCCGAACGAGCAGCGCACTCGCGATTACATCGACGGCCGCTTCGGCTAGACAGCACGAGTAGGGGCGGCAGGCCGATTAGCCTGCCGCCCCTACGGTTGTTCTCGGTTTACCTGCTCACACTGTCAGCCCCGCGCGTATTAAGCGAAGCGGCACTGCCGCGAGCCTCGTACTGCGCGTTGTGCCCCATCGGGGCCGCACGGTAACCCTCTTCGTACATGGGGCGTCCGTCCGGGGCGACCGGTGGTGGTCCTTGCGGACCGGGCGTCATGCCTAGCCGTGCGCGAACGGCGCCGATGTACCGCAGGCCCTCGGCGGCGTTGTACCGCACCCGACGGAAATCGTCGATCTTTTTCGCTTTGCCCAGGGCGGCCGCGGCGACCGCGTGGTGGTC
>DXIM01000090.1 GCA_019112895.1 Candidatus Stackebrandtia faecavium | reverse complement strand
TTTGCCAACACTGTGGACCAGGCGTTTCAGGACACCGGCCAATGATCGGTCTCAGAGCCGGTCGAGCCAGTCGCCCTCTCCCAACTCAATGAGCAGCTTGCGGTACCGCTCCAGTTTCACGGGATTGCGTTACTTGAGCGCGTCCAGGAGCGCGAAATAGGTCAACGTGTCCAGGAACGGCTGATCGGTTACCTGGGCGTTGGGGGCGTCGAGCCGCGCATCGAAGTTCGGTTCCGGCGTTTGCCACTGGCCGTAGTTCTCGTCCAGGTACTGCTCCGGCGGGTCCGGCACATATTGCGGCTTGCCGAGGAAATCGATGGTTTTCAACTCGAACGGGGAGTTCCACCAGCGTGTCGCGGTGCCGTCGTGCCACACCTTGTCGTCGGTGTCTAGGTAATGCGGGAAGACGTCGATCATCGTCCCGTTCTCGTGATTGATGCGCAGCCGTTCGGTGTTGAAGTCGATACGGCGGATGTTGAACTTCGAGGAATGATCGAACGCCGACTCGAGGTCGGCCACCGAGATCTCGGAAGTGAAGAACCCGAGGTCGATGTCCTTGTCCCAGCTGATGAATGCCGAATCGCGCACGTAACCCAGCAGGGTTCCCGAGATCAGGAAACCGCGCACGTTGAGTTTGTCGAGAGTCTCGTTCAGCTCAGACAACGCCACCGAAGCCTTGGATTCGAAGGAACCATCGTCTTTATGGTTGCTACGGCCGCGAATGCTTTGCACCGTTTCGTGCTTCAACTCGCCAAGCCTTCGGCGCAATTGCCGCCCGCGTAGGGCCTGAAGGATGATCGCCTTGCGCAGCAGCAGCCTGGCCTCATCGTGTTGTCCGGCGACGCTGGCGGCCCTCGCGATCGTGGTCAACAGCGGGATCACGCCGTGGCAACCGCGGGGACTGGACCACCACAGTTCGCGGATGGCTTCGTAGTCCTGCGGGTTTTGCATCAGTGACCGCAGTTCCGTCCATAGCCGCGCGTAGCGCCACAGGCCGGATTGGATGGCGTCCTTGAGGATGGCCACCGAGCCATCGCGGTCGCCTTCGGCCCGGGCTGCGCGCGCTTGAGCCAACGCCTCAACGACCGCCGTTTCCTTTTCGGCCGCGGTCACTGGCCCTACATTTGTGGACATTATGGACACGAGAACAGCTTCCTAATTATGGTTGCGGATGAACGATGGCGGCGAGTTGATGTTCGTCGGCGTTTCTCAGCTCTGCGGCCGCGGCCTGGTATTCGCCACGGCTGAGCTTCTTATATGCCCTGCGCACGTAATGCAGGTTCAAATACTCCGGCCAGGTCGTCTCGACATTCGGTGCGTCGCTGCCGATGAAGGCATCGAAGTTCGAATTCGGGGTGCGCCAGTCGCCGTAGTTTTCCGTCAGGTACTTATCGGCGTCGGCCGGAAGCGGGAGCTTGAGGCCGTTGATTTCGCGGCGCTCGACATCAAACGGGCTGTTACCCCAGCGCACGAATACCGCATCGTGGTAGATCTTCTCTCCGTCCCTGTAGAAACGGAAGATGTCGATCGGGGAACCGCCGCGGTGACGCAGGCCGACCTTCTTCGTATGCGGGTGGACGACGTCGAAGTCGAACCGCGGGTGCTTCGCGAACAACTCCTCGAGCGCCGGCTGGTCGAAGTCGTCCTCGAGTACGCCGACGTCGATGTCGTTGTCGGACGACAACGGTCGACCCTCGCGGGTGAGCCCCAGGGCGGTGCCCGCGGCAATGAAGTAGGGGACCCCGGCGCCGTCGAGCGCCTCGTGCAGGTCCTCGAACGCGCTCCACGCGCTCTTGCCTTCAAGCTTCGGCTCGGGGATCGGTGCGGCCAGCTTCGCTCCGCCCATCAGCAGGCGGATGGCGCGCCGGTAAAGGTCGATCGCCGAGGCGATCTCTCCGGCACGGGCGGCCGCCGTGGCGTGCTGCCGCACGACCTTGAGCAGGTCCTCTTCTTCCAGCTGCAGCGCTTCCCAGCCTTTACGTAGGCGATGGAATTGCTCGCTGCTGTCGCATAGCTTCGCGCACGCCCACTGCACCTCGCCGTTGCGGGGGAAACGGGCCGCGGCGGTCACGGCGATCTCATCGGCCTCATCGCGCGGCAGAATCCGGTAGCCGTAGGTGACCATTCGCGCCACGCTGCCCGCGTGAGACGGCTGCAGAATGCGGCCCTTCCTGGCGAAGGCGAAGGCTTCGTCGTAGCGGCCGTGGTAGGCGTGGAAGTCGGCGTGGATCGCCGCTAGCTCGGGCGATTCCGGGAACCGCTGATCGAGCTCGTCGAGCGTGTCGGTCAAGACATCGTCGGCGCCGGCACGGAACACGGCGCGCGCGGCGACCAGTGCCGTTGACAGATGACGGGTCGGGATGCCGCCGCTGGAGATGATGTACTGAGTGATCTCGTCCTGATTGGAGTTTTCGCTCAGGTATTTGAGCGCCGCATAGGTGCGCACAGCACCTGGAGGCATTGCGCGGTAAAGCGGAGCGCGACTAAGCGCGCGAACCAAGGTCTGCTTGGCGTTGAACGACATCGTTGCCTTTCTAGAAGGTGTCGTTGGCGCGGGCGAGGTCTTCTGCGAAGTCGACTTCGATCACGGGATGATGTGAGATGTCGAGCGCTTCCATCTCCATGCCGTCCTTGCTGATGGCCAGCTCGATGCCGCGTTCGAAATAGTCTTGGTCTTCGCATTCCTCGAGCCGCTTCGCCAACAATGCGCGGTCACCTGATGAAACGAAGTTGATCCCCACGGCCTCGCCGAGCGCTCCGCTTTCGATGTTCTTCGAAAGCTCCTTGATGTGGCCCTGCTCATCGAGGGTGTATTTGACTTCCTCGTCGGCTACGGATGAGGTGTTCACCGCGATGAAGGAGCGGTCCATGGCGATGTAGGGAAGGAGATCGTCGAGGACTTCCTCGTTGAACACGACATCGCCGTTCAGCCACAAAACTCCGCCCGGTCCGGCGATGTTGAGTGCCTTCAGCAGGCTCTTCGACGTGTTGGTGTCGCCGTAGTCCTGGTTGTACATGAAGCCGACGTCGGGGACGGCTTCCATGATCATTTCCTTCTTGAAGCCGACTACCAGGTGGATGGAGTGGCGGCTGAATCGAGAGGTCAGGTGACGCAGCGCCCGATGGAGAATCGTTTCGCCGCTCGTCAACGGTGTCAACGATTTCGGGTGCGGTTTACCGAGTCGGGAACCGACTCCGGCCGCCAAAATGACAATGTTGTTGGCCACGGATCTCCTCCACTGATGCGGGGTGAAGCGCTGTACCCGGCGTGGTTGCCAGGGGATAACCGAGTCACAGGCGCTAAGCGCGAGCGACTATATCACTGTTAACTGGAAAGACATGTCGACGCAAACTCAACGTTTCAGGTGCGCAACCGCGTCGTAGCCGCTCGGAGTGGGGTCGGTGGCCACTCGGCATTTGGAAGGATCGCCATGCCTTTCTGAAGGGATAGTCTACTCATATCGCCCTAAACAACAGAGGCTGGCGTCACACCTCACGGACGAATCCAATGTAGAATAATTTATCTGTCCTTCGTGAGCTACCGGCCAGTTTCCGGAAGCAAGAAGTCACGTTTAGTAGTAAATCGTGTAAGGAAGCGCTAATTCCGCTCCAATTGAGCCCTAATTCCGATTAGCAGTACCTGGATCATCGAGTTTATGCGCCCCCGCCGCGGGAGAGCCGTCATAGAAATCCGGTTCCGGCAGATCTGCGGCTTCGGCCGTGCGACACACCTCCTGGCGAACCGCCTCGGCTCTGTCGTTCGGCACCAGAGCTATGACACAGCCCCCGAACCCGCCGCCCGTCATTCGTGCGCCGACGGCGCCGCCCCTTCGCGCCGCCGCAACCGCATGGTCGACGGCCTGCACCGAGATCTCGAAATCCATCAGCATCGACAGGTGTGATTCGTACATATAGCGACCCAGACGGGTGAAGGTGCGGTCGTCCGCCTGTTTCAAGGCGGCCGCCGCCATCTGTGTGCGCCGATTCTCGGTCAAAACATGGCGCACCCGACGTCGAAGCACCAGGTCGGGGAGGTCGAT
>DXIM01000089.1 GCA_019112895.1 Candidatus Stackebrandtia faecavium | reverse complement strand
GGCTTTACCTCTCGCAGGTCGTAGGAGACGGCCGCCACGCGGCCATCCGCTTGCCCATATTCGGCGTTCCATTCAATGGGTTCCAACGGATCCCCTTGACGATCGCGAAGGTACACGCGCACGGAATTGGTCCCGACGCCCCCCGGCTCCAACTCGAAATGCAGCGTGTACAAGTCCGTCTCCACCACCCTCGTGACAGGTCCCACGGCGTCACCCTCAGCCGTCTCCATCGCGGCAGGGCGCGTATGCGACAGCACCGCCGTGGCCGAAAACACCAGCGCCACCACACACAGTTCGACGATCACGAGCCGCCGCACCCGTGACACGCGCGTGCGCGTTCCCCTTACCGGCGCAGGCATGCGCGCCACCGTCCTGCGTGCACGGGCCGCGATGAGCAGCAACACCGCCAGCAGGAACGCCTTCGCCACGACCAGCCACCCGTAGGTCGTCGTCCACAGCGCCGATATCCGCCCCAGCCCGACCGCGGCCTGAGTGACACCGGCCAACGCCAACGCCGCCGTCAACCACGCCGCCCAAGTCGACCAGCGTCGCAGCAACGGCGCCGTCGCCGCGTCGGTATCTCCGCGCCGCAATGTCAACGCCAGCGTCACCAACCCGCCCACCCACGCCGCGGCAGCCGCCACATGGATCGTGCCGGTGACCAGGATCAAGCCGGGCTGCGGGGAAGTGTTCGCGTGCCCAGCTAGCGGCCAGGTCGCGGCGAGCGCGACCGCCACGCCGACCAGGCATGCCCGCACGCCACGTCCGGCGTGACCGCGCCCGAGCTGAAGCACGAGCGGCAGCGCCAGCACGACGAGCATGAGCCGCACCATGAGGGCGCCCGCCGTCTGCCCCGCCAGCACCACCGCCACATCGTCGGCAGCGATACCGAACAGGGATGACCCGGCCGTGTAAGGCACCTGTAGATACAGCCCGGCCATGGCGGTTCCGGCCACGATGCTCAACCCGACGGCGACGGCTCGCAGCGCCCCCCTGCGACGTGCCTCGGGTTCAAAGAGCAGCAGGCCCGTACCTAGGGCGACACCGATGCCGACGTACGCCAGGTAGCTGTTGCCCAGGACCAGCGACTGGACGAGTGCCGAAGCCGGCGGCTGGACGTCCTCGGGGTCGGCCGCCTGCGTTGCTGTGCCAATCGAGAACGTGTACCCGCCGGAAACGGGGTGGCCGTCCGCGGAGGTCACCCGGTAAGCCACGACGTAGGTCCCCTCCGACAGCCCCTGTTTCAACGGCAGCACCAAGGTTTCGGCCTTGGTTTCCGGTTGCCCAGACATCGCGATCTCGCCGTCGGGCGCGACCACGGTCGTCGCCCCCTTCGCGACCGTCACCGGTTCGCTGAAGTTCAGCTCCACGGCTTTGGGCGCCGACTGCAGGACCCGGTCGGGTTGCGGCGTGGCCGTTTTCAGGGAGGCGTGCGCGAACGCCGGGCTCGCCCAAATGGCCGCGGCAATCGCCCCAGCAAGGACGGCACACACGATCCACCACGTCGGGATTCGTTGCGGCACCGGGTTTTGTGGGTACGCGGACTTCGTCATCGATCGATTATCGGCACGCAACAAAATCGGAACTTTCCGACCATGGACAAGCTCACACTTAAAACATTAACCTTGGCTCGACCGCGGCAGCAGGGCCATGGTCGTCAAGCGCAGCGATCGTGGACAATATTGCGCAGAGCATGACCGCTCGAAGGTGAAGCCGGTGTCCGGCATGCCCCGACACCGCGCGCAGCCGAGGAAATCTCTGGAGAGAGGCGACTCGCTAATGGCAAGCATGAAAGAGCCCGACGTGGAGAAATCCACGCGCCCCTCCACCCCCGAAACCGACAACCCCGGCGAAAAAGGACCACGGTCGATCACGCGGCTGTTCCACAACTACTACCCCTGGCTCGGGCTCCTGCTGCGGCTCGGAGTCGGCGCCGTATGGGTGACCGCCGGGGCAATGAAGATAAGCAACCTCAACCAATCTGTGATCGCCGTGCAGGCGTATCAGATTCTGCCGAACTCGGTGGCCCAAGCGGTCGGCATCGTCCTCCCGATGATCGAAATCGCTATCGGCCTGCTCCTGATCCTGGGGCTGGCGACGGCCCCTGCCGCCATCGTTTCCGGACTTCTCTTCCTTGCTTTCGTCATCGGAATCAGCGCAGCGTGGGCACGCGGCCTACAGATCGACTGCGGCTGTTTCGGCGGTGGCGGCGAGCTGGAAGAAGGAGTCGACCCCGGATATTTGGGCAAGCTGCTTCAAGATGGCGGACTGCTACTGTGCTCAGCATTGCTGGTGTGGCGACCAGGCACCAAGTTCTCTGCTGACGAGTTGATATTCAAGACGAAATGAGAACCGCAAGCGATGGCTAAACGGTACGAAAAGAAAAAAGAAGCCGCCCGGATAGCGCAACAGCAGCAGGCACGCGAACAGCGTCGGCGTCAGCTCATCCTGGGAGGCACGATCGTCGGGGTCGTGCTGGTGCTGGCCGCGGTGGTCGGGGTCGGCTTCTACCTCAACCAGGGCTACCCCGTGAACAAGCCCAAGGCTGAGATCGAAGATGGCGGCGTGGTGTTGAGCGAGGGCCCCATCACCGTCGACCTCTACGAGGACTTCATCTGCCCGGCGTGCAAGAGCTTCACCGACCAAAACGGCGAGCAGCTCGACAAGTACGCCGCCGATGGTGAAATCACCCTGCGTTTCCACCCGCTCGGCCTGCTCGACAACATGTCCAGTACGAAGTATTCGTCGCGGTCGGCAGCCGCATCCGTATGTGCGGCCGACGAGGACAAGTTCTCCGAATACAAGACCAGCCTGTTCGCGGAGCAGCCCCCCGAAAACGGCCCGGGCCTGACCGACGAGAAACTGATCGAGATCGGTGAAAAAGCCAAGATCGGCGGCTCATTCAGCCAGTGCGTGAAGGACGAGAAATACCGCGGCTGGGTTGACGAACAGACCCAGAAGGCGACCGGAGAAGGCGTTACGTCCACGCCGATGGTGAAAGTCGACGGCAAGGAAGTCGAAACGGCCAACCTCATGCAGCTGTTGGACGAGAAGATCGGCGCTGGCGACAAGGAGAAAGCTGACGACGGCAAGGACTCCGGCGACAGCGAAGAAGGCAAGGAAGAGGACGACAGCTCGTCCGATTAAGACCGCATCGCTACGCAGGACCCGTTCGGTCAACCAAGTCCGACTCCACGGGGGATGCACGCATCCACAACTAGCGATGCACTATTAAAATTCAAGCGCACCATGGTGATTGGCTCGCCGCTGTCCTCCCGTGCAGCCGCGAGCCCCGCCCCGGTCCCTATGTTGGCCTGGGCCGCCCGCCTCAGTTCTTTTCCGTGTGGCTGA
>DXIM01000088.1 GCA_019112895.1 Candidatus Stackebrandtia faecavium | reverse complement strand
GGCCGCGGTGTGGTCAACGCCTTCCGCCTCAGACAGGAGTGTCAGTGCTTCACGAAAATGCAACCGCGGGAACCGGTCCGGCAGCAACGCCAGGGGCACATCGCGTGCGTCCGGCTGCTCGCGCACGCATTCCGATACCGCGTCCAGCATCGACCGCACCGTGTGGTGCAGCATCAGTTCCACGTCCCGTCGGCTGTCGATGAACCCGAACTCGACGTCCAAAGACGTGTACTGGGCTAGGTGACGCACTGTGTCGTGCGGCTCCGCCCGGAACACCGGCCCGACCTCGAATACCCGCTCGAACACGCCAACGAGAGTCTGCTTATAGAACTGCGGACTCTGCGCCAAGTATGCGGGACGCGAGAAATAGTCCAGCGCGAACACGTTCGCCCCCGATTCGGTCGCCGAACCGACGATCTTGGGCGTGTGCACCTCGATGAAGGAACGTTTCGTCAACGCCTCCCGAAACCCGTTCACTGCGGCCGCGGCAAGCTCGAAAGCCGCTTTCTTCCTTCGATGCCGCAACGCCACCGGCGCATGATCCAGGCTCGCCGGCAACATGGCCTGCAGCTTCGGTCGATACAGGTCGAACGGCGTCTGTGAAGCTTCGCCTAGGACGTGAATCGACGGTTGTGTCAGCTCCGCGCCATTGACCGCCGCGGGGTTATGCGTCACGACGCCCTCGACCTCGATCACGGTTTCTTCGCACAAAGATTCCAGTTGTGCCCGCGTCGACTCGTCGCGGACGACAACCTGGCTCAACCCCGCGCGGTCGCGCACGATCGCAAAAGCCACCGATTTCAAGACCCGCACTCGGTGCAGCCATCCGGCGATCCGGATCCGCGTTCCTTCGTGCGACGCCAACTGAGCCGACAACACCCTTGGCGGGCGGTCAGCTGCGGGGCTCAGCGGGGGCATTGGTTGTGACATGCGAGAAAACACCTCCTCAGTAGGAACTACCCCGGAGGTGTGGGCGATCGGGTAATCGCGGTGCCACCACACCTTTACCGCGCCGATCACGGCACGGCCTCGTTGTGTCGCCCCTGTCGCGGGCCAGACGGCGGGGTCTACTGCGGCCGAAGCCGGTTCTTCCCGCAGCGCACAACCGATCTCGGATCGGCCGTGCGGGGAGGGTCTTCACGCAAGCGCCCGCAGTTCGCCTCTCAGCTCACGGCGACTCTCTGAGCTGCGGATCGTATGGCTACTTGGCTCCCCATTCGCTTAGCCCGAGTTTATGAGCAGGGTCGGCCGGGCTGCAAACGAATATTCGTGGCACACGACAAGGGCAGGGACGCATCTTGTCCCTGCCCTTGCGAAGCTTGATCCGATCAGCCGAACGGGTTGTCGAGCAGACTGTCGGAACCCTCGTCGGCACCGTCCCCGGGGCTTTCGTTGCTGGAGTCGGTGGGGGCCGACGAGTCACTGGAGGATTCGTCCCATGTGATCGACGTGTCCATGTATCCGTCGCCGTCCTCGTCAAGCTGGGTGGAATCGAGCTTTCCGTCCCCATCGGTGTCGACGTCCATCGCGTCAACCAGTCCGTCGCCGTCGAAGTCGTAGGCGACAGCGTCCACTTCGCCTTCGTCGTTGTAGTGCGTGTATTCGGCGCTGCCATCGGAATTCATGTCGGCTTCGTATTCGTCGCCGCTTCCGTCGCCGTCAAAATCGATCCAAGGCTCCTGATCGCCCATGTGACTGTTCCTTCCAGTGAATGTTTTCAGTAGTTCCCACGTTATTGATTCGCGGCGCTCAAAGAATCCCAAAAGTGTGCCACGTGATCACCGCTCGCCCGCGCCTGACTCGAGCCACGCAAGATCTGCGACGACCCGGACACGGCGCGTTCATGACTGCCCGAATGCTCAGGGGCCCGGTTCGGTGTCGAAGTAGCCGATGGGCTGGCCGATCGCGTCGCCGATGCCACCCACGTGAGAATCCGTGGGCTCCTCATTCGACAACGAAACCTGATCGCCGGGTTCGGTCGCCCCTTCAGGCGTATAGGCGGCGGTGTCGTCCATGTATCCGTCACCGTCGGTGTCGCTCATGACGGTGTCGAGCTCACCGTCACCATCCGAGTCGGTCACCATCTCGTCGATGAGACCGTCGCCGTCGAAATCGTAGGCGATCGCATCGGTGTCGCCATCTGCGTCGACGTGACTATAGGAGACAGTCCCGTCCGAATGGGTTTCGGTTTCGTAGTCGTCGCCCGTACCGTCACCGTCGAAGTCAACAAAAATGTCGTCGCTCATCGCTTCTCCTGCCTCGCCGCCTCGTTTTTCGAGCCGATGTCACTACGCTAAAGCGCCACTGACAAACATCACTCCCCGATACGTGCCAAAAGACGGCGAACGCGGTGCCGGAAGCCCCGGCACCGCGAACCCACTAGTCGTTCGGTCGTGGTGGAAGCGTCGGCGCGGCCAGGTTCGGCCTAGGCGCGGGCGCGGCGCGATGCGGCGGATGTTGCTCAAGTTCGCCGAGCGCTGCTTCGATGGCCGCGTTGAGCTGTCGGTCGACGCCGGCAGCGTAATCCTGTGGCGCGTTATCGACCTCGATGTCCGGATCGACACCGTAATTCTCCACGCCCCACTGCACGGAATCGAAGTGGAAGGCCACCTCCGGCTGCGTCACCCACGTCTTGTCCGACAGTCCGGGACGCCACGGGAAGATGCCCACGACACCACCCCAGGTGCGCGTGCCGATGAGCGGACCGAGGCCGAACTGTTTGAAGGCGCTGCAGAAAATGTCGCCGTCGGAACCGGCCATCTCATTCGACAACGCCACCATCGGTCCGCTCGGACTCTCCCGCGGATACGGCGTGGGCTTGGACCAGCGCGAATGCGCGTACCCGATCCGGCGTCGGGAGAGCTTCTCCAGAATCAACGGCGAGACGTGCCCACCGCCGTTGAAGCGCACATCGATGATGAGTGCGTCGCTGCTGTACGTGTTCAGGTAGCTGCGGTGGAACTCGGCATATCCGGCGGTGCCCATGTCGGGAATGTGGATGTACCCGACCTTGCCGCCCGTGGCTTCAGCCACGGCACGCCGATTACTCTCCACCCAGTCGCGGTAACGAAGGTCGAGCTCTGTGGACATCGCCTTCACGCTCACTTCGCGGACCGGTTGGTCGCCTCGATGCACCGACAACCCCACTTCCTGCCCCGCCTGGTTCACCAGGCGCTGGGCAATGCTGGTCGTAGCGTCCACCGGCTGGCCGTTAACGGCCGTGATGACGTCGCCGACCCGGATATCCGTTCCGGGCCGCAACAGTGGCGAGGACTTATCGGTTCCGGCGTCTCCGCTGAGGATCTTCGTGACTCGATATCCACCGCCATCCGCCAGCGCGAACGTCGCACCTAGGAATCCTTGACCGAACCATGGCCTGTCGCGGTAGTCTCCGCGCGCTTCGTAGGCATGCGAGGTGCCCAGTTCGCCGTTGAGTTCCCACAGCAGGTCGGAGAGCTCACCGCGGGTCGAAACCTGTTCCACCAACGGCGCGTAACGCTCGTAGACGGCGTCCCAGTCCACACCCGACATATCGGCGTTCCAGAAGTTCTGGCTCAACAGTCGCCAAGCTTCCCGCAGCATCTGCGGCCATTCGAGTTCAGGACGAACCGAAACCTTGATTCGGCTCAGATCGATCCACCCACTCTCGCGGTTGTACTCGGCGGTTTCGGGAACCTTCTCCGTCGCCTTCACCACGCGCACCTGCTGGTCGGCGAAGTAGAGCAGCGTGTTTCCATCCGGTGTCACGTGCGCGCTGGACACACCGCTAGCGATGCGCTCGACCTTGCCGGTGACCACATCGACCGTGTCCAAAACCCCTTGGGCGCCCTGGGTGGTCGCCAGTGCGGCGGTCCCGGCCTCCAACGGTTCCGACAGCAGCAGGACCTTCCCGGGCACGGCGAACACCTGCGTGTACCTGGCATCAGAGACCGGAACGGGAACCACACGGTCGGTGATGCCGTCCGCATCAATCTCGATGGGGGCCACGCGGTCTTCCGAATCCGCGCCGTCTTCGGTCTGCGACTTGGCCGGCTGGTCAACCAGGGCCGCCGGTTGCGGTACGAACGGTGCGGCAATGTCGGCCCGCAAGGCGATCGCGTACGGGCGCACGCTCCACGGGAAGTTCAGATCGAAATGGATGCTGTCGTACACGGGATTCAGTTCCCGAATGCCCAAAAAGTACAGGTACTTGCCGTCCGGATCGAATACCGGCTGAAAATCGCTGAGCACACGTTTCGCCGCCGCGAAGCTCTCGCCGGTGCCGAGGTTAGCCAGCATGAGGTGACTACGGTCGGGCGAATCTTCCTCGTAGGTGGCATCGGGCACCGAGTAAGCCAGCCATTTGCCGTCCGGAGAGAACGTCACGTCAGCGATTTGGCCGCGGTCACTGGACTCGATGACCGTCTTGGAAGGCGTATCGCCGCTGAGGTCGATCGTCAACAGTTCGTTGCGGTGGTTCGTGACGGCGATCTTCGCCTCGGTCGGCGATGCCACAATCTCCAGGGCTCGACCGATGTCGAGGTCGTCGTGCCATTGCTGCGCGGACCCATCATTTCCGAGGCTGACCAGCGATTCCGCCGGCTGCGCACCGCTCGCGACGGCCACCATTCCGGCACCGTCGTGCAGCCACGTCACCAGGCGATAACGGATGCCGTCGGTGTCTCCGTGCTGCGTAACTGCTCCTGCCCAATTTGCGAAGCTGAAGACCTTGCCGCGCGTCGTGACGGCCAATCGCGATCCGTCGTTGGTGACGTCGACCGAATCCAGGTAGGTGGCGGCGTCGACGAACCGTCGTGAGCGCTGCGTCCGTGTGACCGGGGTGTACACGTCGATCTCGCGCGGACCCTCCTGGCTCGGGTCGAGCAGGTATAGCTTGCCGCCGCAGTGGTAGACCATGCGTGCGCCGTCCGAGGACAGGGACCGGGCGTAGAAATCGTCGTGGTCGGTGTGACGGCGCAGGTTGGTGCCGTCGAAGGTCACCGAGTAGACGTTGCCGTACCCCTCATGGTCGGACAGGAAATACACCCGTTCACCAATGACGTTGGGGTGGCTCAGATTGCCGTTAAGCGTGATGAGCTTGCCGAATTGGCCGGAGCCCGTAGGGTCGATCCACAACTTCCCGGCGGTTCCACCACGATACCGCTTCCAGTGGGCCGAGTCCTTCCAGTATTCGCGGCCCACGACGGTGACGCCGTTGGCCCCGTATGAGATCGAGCTGGCGCGGCCGAGCGGCAGTTCCACCGTCTCGCCGCCGTCGATCGGGACTTGCCGCATCCGGAATTCGAGGGCATGTGCCGATTCGACGCTGCTGTTGTAGAGCACGGCGGTGCCATCGGGGGCCCAGCCGCAGACCTGGCTGCGTGTCAGCCCATCATATGTCAGGCGGCGGGACTGCCCTCCTTTGATGGACACCAGATGCACCTCTGCGGGGCCTTCTTCGGCCCCGGTGTATGCAATCGCGCTGCCGTCGGGCGATATGGCGGGGCCGCTGGCTGCTGCCACACCCGTCGTCAGCCGCGAGGCGGTTCCACCCGCGACATCAACCGACCACAGGTCGTCCTCACAGACATAGACAATCGTGTCGCCATGAATGTCTGGGTACCTGGGGTAACCGGTCCGCATATAACTTTCCTCCTTTAACACAAATACGAAACTAGAACACTAACACCAAAATGGACACGGATGCGCTCCTGTGGTCGCCAACACGTGAGCCGAACGACATGCATCCGCCGAGGCGAAGGGCGTAGGCTCGGCAAGCGTGACTGCTGTACAGCCTGAGGGACGCCGACTCCTTCGTGTCGAAGCCCGCAACTCGCAAACGCCGATCGAACGCAAGCCGCCGTGGATCAAAGTCAAAGCAAAAATGGGTCCGCAATACCAACAGCTGCAGGGACTCGTGCAATCGGAAGGTCTGCACACGGTATGTCAAGAGGCCGGCTGCCCGAACATCTTCGAATGCTGGGAAGACCGCGAAGCCACATTCCTCATCGGCGGTGATCAATGCACCCGACGCTGCGACTTCTGCCAGATCGACACGGGTAAGCCCGCCGCCTTGGACACCGACGAGCCGCGCCGTGTCGCCGAGTCGGTAGCCAAAATGGAGCTACGTTACGCGACCATCACTGGTGTCGCCCGCGACGACCTCGACGACGGCGGTTCATGGTTGTACGCCGAAACCGTGCGCCAGATCCACTCCGCGCAACCGGGCTGCGGCGTGGAGCTGCTCATACCCGACTTCAACGCCAAACCCGACCAGTTGGCCGAGGTCTTCAGCTCACGACCGGAAGTCCTCGCCCACAACGTCGAAACCGTGCCCCGCATCTTCAAGCGCATCCGCCCGGCGTTTCGATACGACCGTTCGTTGTCGGTCATCACCTCGGCCCGCGACGACGGATTCATCACGAAATCGAACCTGATCCTGGGCATGGGTGAAACGCGCGAGGAAATCTCCGAAGCGCTACGCGACCTTCGCGACGCCGGCTGCGACCTCATCACGATCACCCAGTACCTGCGGCCGTCGAAACGGCATCACCCCGTTGACCGTTGGGCGAAGCCGGAAGAATTCGTCGAACTCAGTCAAGAAGCCGAAGAACTCGGCTTCCTCGGGGTCATGAGCGGCCCGTTGGTGCGTTCGTCGTACCGCGCTGGCCGGCTCTACCGGCAGGCACTGGAGGCGAAACAAGCGGTTTAGCATGATCGACCGCGCATTCGCGTTCGATAATCTGCCTATTAAGCTTGCATCTTATGGCTAAAGAGCAAGAAAAGGTCGGCTTCTGGGGCCGGCTCAAACAGATCGGCACGGCGTTTTCGTTCACGGCGAAGCGGGACTCCCTGTTTCTACCGCTAGTCATAGCGGCGGTCGCACTACCGATCGGTATCGCCGTCATCCTCGTGTTCGTTCTCGGGGTCTTGCAGTGGCCATACCTCCTCGGCGGAGTCCTGATCGCGTTCCTCGCCGTCATGATTGTCCTCAACTGGCGAACCAGCAAGGCAGTCATGGCCGAAACCGTCGGTAAACCGGGGGCAGCATACGCCATCGTGGACACCATGAAGGGCTGGTACGTCACGCCAGGCATAGCCGTGTCCGCACAGCAGGATCTGGTTCACCGCGTCATCAGCCGTCCCGGTGTGGTGCTGCTGGCCGAAGGGCCCAGCGGCCGCAAGAAGAGCCTCATGAACCAAGAGAAGAAAAAGCTGAACCGGGTCGTGGGCAGCACCCCGATCTACGACTTCATCGTCGGCGAACAAGAAGGTGAACTGTCGGTACGCGACCTGCGTAAACGGCTGAATAAATTGCCGCGCAACATCTCCGGAAAACAAGCTGGGGACTTGAACCGACGTTTGAACGCGCTCAAACCATCGATGCCGATCCCGAAGGGGCCGGTTCCGCAGAACATGAAGCCGCCCAAAGGCGCCCGCAAGGCGATGCGCGGGAAGTAACAACGCGCACGGTTGTTCCGCGGTCACCTCACGACCGCGGAACCCGTCAACTTATCGTGCAGACCGCGGCGGTACGGGTCCGAAAACGCGGTCAGGATCGGCAGCACGAGCGCGGTCAAAACCCCCCGCGCGAAAGCGCGAGGAATGCCGATCGGGTTGCCCTCGACCGCGGAAACGCAGTAGATCTTCAACAAGCGCATGCCGGGAGTCTGCGCGAACAGGCCCAAAAACAGCGTGTATTCGATCACGAAGATGGCACTCGGCCACCCCGCGACCGGCACCCACGCCGGCGTAGAGAAATCGAGCTCCGGGAGTACGCCGAGACGCACCAAGCCGCCGGCGATGCACATACACAGAATCCAGTCCGCCAGCAACGCAAGGAAACGTTGCGAATAACGGGCCAGTTCGGGCACCATCGCCCCATCTTCGTCGGTTGGCGCCTGGGGTTTTGCTGCGGTCATACTTGGCCACAGTAATAGCGTCGGCGCACATCGAATGAGCCGGTATCGGGCGTACCGGTGAAAAACACATTGTGCGGCGCAGCACAGGCGTGTAACACGCCCGAAATGTTGAAGACACAGCACCGCAATGACACAGTCATAATCTTTTGGCGACCGTCACGTTCGCACGGAAGCCGGAAAAGAGGACAAACCCCGTGTTCAGTTCAACCGAAGATCTACTTTCCTATGTCCGCGGCAATGATGTCAAGTTCATCGATATTCGCTTCTGTGACCTCCCCGGTGTCATGCAGCACTTCAACATCCCGGTCGAAGCACTCGATGATTCGGTTTTCACTGAAGGCCTGGCTTTCGACGGCTCCTCCATTCGCGGGTTCCAACAAATCCACGAATCGGACATGCTCCTGCTCCCCGACCTGCATACCGCCTTCGTCGACCCTTTCCGCACCGAAAAGACCGTGGCGCTGAACTTCTTCATCCACGACCCGTTCACGCAGGAGCCGTACAGCCGCGACCCACGCAACATCGCACGTAAGGCGGAAGAACACCTCGCCGGCACTGGGATCGCCGACACCGCCTACATCGGTGCCGAAGCCGAGTTTTACATCTTCGACGACATCCGCTTCGACACCGCCACCCAGCACGGCTTTTACTACATCGACTCCGTCGAGGGAATCTGGAACTCCGGTCGCAGCGAAGAAGGCGGAAACCGCGGATACAAGCCGCGGCAGAAAGGTGGATACTTCCCCGTCCCCCCCGTCGACCATTTCGCGGATCTTCGCGACGGGATCGTGCGCCAGCTGATCGACACCGGTTTCACCGTCGAACGGGCTCACCACGAGGTCGGCACTGCGGGCCAGATGGAGATCAACTACAAATACTCGACGCTGCTCAACGCCGGCGACCAGATGCAGTTGTTCAAGTACATCGTCAAGAACTACACGTGGGCAAGCGGCAAGACCGTGACGT
Source organism: Candidatus Stackebrandtia faecavium (assembly GCA_019112895.1). Lineage (GTDB taxonomy): Bacteria > Actinomycetota > Actinomycetes > Mycobacteriales > Micromonosporaceae > Stackebrandtia > Stackebrandtia faecavium. The sequence goes on along the minus strand of DXIM01000088.1, from coordinate 64,325 downwards.
TCATGCCGAAGCCGCTGTTCGGCGACAACGGTTCGGGCATGCATACGCACCAAAGCCTGTGGTCGGACGGCAAACCGCTGTTCTACGACGAGACCGGTTACGCGGGCCTGTCCGATATGGCCCGCTGGTATATCGGTGGGCTGTTGCGGCACGCCTCATCGCTGCTGGCGTTCACGAACCCGACCGTGAACTCGTTCCGAAGGCTCGTCCCCGGGTTCGAAGCGCCGGTGAACCTCGTGTATTCCCAGCGCAACCGCTCCGCGTGCACGCGCATTCCCGTCACCGGAAGCAACCGTTTCGCCAAACGCGTCGAGTTTCGTTTGCCGGACCCGTCGTGCAACCCGTACCTGGCTTTCTCCGCGATGCTCATGGCCGGTCTCGACGGCATCAAGAACAAGATCGAGCCGCCTGAGCCGATCGATAAGGACCTCTACGAACTTGGCCCGGACGAGTACGGCGAGGTGGCTCAGGTCCCGGGCTCGCTACCGGAGGTCCTGGACGTCTTGGAGGAAGATCACGAATACCTGCTCGACGGCGGTGTCTTCACCCCGGACCTGATCGAAACCTGGATCGAATACAAGCGTGAGAACGAAGTGCAGCCGATTCAGCTACGGCCGACGCCTCACGAATTCTCGCTGTATTTCGACGTGTGACCCTGAAGCCGGCGGCTACGCCGTGTAGCCGCCGGCTTCCAACCTGCGGTTTCGCAACCGCTCGGCGCTGGGGTCGGTGTCTGGCGACGGCGTAAGATCAGCGCCTATGACCCCAGCCGAAGCCCCGCCCGTCCCCTCGAAGCTGCGGCGCCGGTTCCGCACCATCGTCAAGTTCGGCCTCGTCGGCTTGTGTGCGCTCATCGTCGTCGCCTCGCTGCTGATTGCGTGGGCGGTGCGCCGCACCTTTCCCGAAACCGACGGTGTGATCGCTTTTGACTCACTGTCGGCTCCCGTCGACGTGCAACGCGATGAGTGGGGTGTGCCGCATATTTATGCGGACACGTCGGCGGACCTGTTCGCGGCGCAAGGGTACGTCCATGCTCAAGACCGGTTCTTCGAGATGGATTTTCGGCGCCACATCACGTCCGGCAGGTTGGCGGAGCTGTTCGGTGAAGCACAGGTGGAAACCGACGCCACGATTCGCACCATGGGTTGGCGGCAAGTCGCCGAGCAGGAATACGAAGCGCTCGACGACGAGTCCCGCTCCTACTACGACGCCTACGCCGACGGCGTGAACGAATACCTGTCCGGCAAGGTTCCCGGCCAGGTCAGCCTCGAATACACGGTGCTCGGCCTGTCCGGAACCACGGTCGAGGTCGAGCCATGGACCGCCGTCGACAGCATCGCGTGGCTCAAGGCCATGGCGTGGGACTTGCGGGGAAACTACAACGACGAACTCGATCGCGCCCAGCTTGCCGCGCAAGGGCTCTCAGAGAAAGAGATCAGCGAGCTCTACCCGCCGTACCCGACACAGGCGCACAAACCGATTGTCACGCGAGGCGCCGTCGTCGACGGCGAGTTCGACCCCGATGCCGATGCCGAAGAATCCAGTAAGGACACCGTTCCGGCGGTCAGTGAGGCGACCACCGACGCGACGGTTCCCGAGGAAATCTGGAGTAACACACGCACGGCAACAGACTCGGTCGCGAACCTTTTGGGGCAACACGGTTTGGATGGCATCGGGTCGAATTCGTGGGTGGTGTCTGGTGACAAGACCTCGACCGGCGCCCCAATCTTGGCCAACGATCCTCACCTGGGGTCTTCGATGCCGTCCGTGTGGTACCAAGTCGGGCTGCACTGCCGCGACACCGGGGACAGTTGTCCGTTCGACATCACCGGCTTCAGTTTCGCGGGTCTGCCAGCCGTCGTCATCGGGCATAACGCGCAGATCGCGTGGGGTTTCACGAACCTTGGCCCGGATGTTACTGACTTCTATATGGAACGCCTCAAAGGCAATAAATACCTCAGCGACGAGCAATGGCATGATCTCGACAAACGTGATGAGGTCATCGAGGTCGCGGGGTCGGATCCGGTCACGATCACGGTGCGTTCCACCTCTCACGGGCCGATCATGTCCGATGTGAGCGAAGAGTTCGCGAAGCTCGCCGACGATCCGCAGTCGACCGCACCTAGCGGCTCGGACGAAGACGCTGAATATGGTGTCGCGCTGCGCTGGAGCGCCTTGGACCCGGGACACACGGCCCAGGCCATCTTTGCGCTCAACACGGCGTCGGACTTCGATGAATTCCGGGACGCCGCCTCACTGTTCGATGTGCCGGCGCAAAACCTCGTCTACGCCGACCGTGCAGGCAATATCGGATACCAGATGCCGGGCAAGATCCCCAAGCGCGAGGCCGGTGACGGCACGATGCCGGCCCCCGGCTGGGACTCCGACTACGACTGGGATGGCTATATCGACTTCGCACAACTGCCCTATCTGCATAACCCGGAGGAAGGCTTCATTGTCACCGCCAATAATCAGGCCATCGATACTTACCCGCATTTGATCACGCGCGACTGGGACTACGGCTACCGCAGCCAACGGATCCGCGATCTGATCGAAAAAGACGACGACCTCTCCGTGTCCGACATGGAGTCCATGCATAACGACACGAAGAACACGCAGGCCATCGGCGTCGTCGGGCGGATACTCGACAACGAAGTAGCCGCCGACACCTCGGTCCATGAGGTGCTGTCCGATTGGGACTTCCAGCAAGGCACCGATTCGGCCGGAGCCGCGGCGTTCAACGCGACCTGGCGTCACTTGTTGTCGTTGACGTTCGACGAGCTGCCCGAGGACATGGCCGCCGCGGGAAACAGCCGTTGGGCCTATGTCATCGATCAGCTCGTCGACGATCCGGACAACGCCTGGTGGGACGACGAGTCCACGACGGAGGTCGAGACCGCCGACGACATCCTCGCCGAAGCCATGAACAAGGCCGAAACCGAACTGGTCGATCGCTTCGGCGACAACACACAGGCCTGGCGCTGGGGCGAGATGCACGTGCTCACGGTTCGAAACCAGTCCTTGGGTGTGTCCGGAATCGGTGTCGTGGAAAGCGTGTTCAATTCCAACACAGTGGAGTCCGAAGGAGGCGGCGGACTCGTCAACGCCACCGGCTGGGATGCCTCCAGCGGAAACTACGAGGTCACGACAGTGCCCTCGATGCGCATGGTCGTCGACATGGCCGATTTCGACAAGTCCCGGTGGATCAACCTGACCGGAAACTCCGGCCATGCCTACCATTCCCACTACGAGGACCAGCTACCACTGTGGGCAGAGGGTAAGCAGCTCCCGATGCGTTGGGGCCGCGATGCCATCGACGATTCGACGGTAGCGACCTTGCGCCTGACTCCCGACGCGTAGAGGGCATCAGGCATCAGCGGATTTGACGCTCGATACGCCAGCTCGCTACGCTGGCCATATGGGCATATTTCGATCTTTGCGGGTATTCGGATATTCCGTGCTCGTGTATGCCCTGGCCATTTCCTGTCTCGCGTTGATCGAACACGAAGCCAAAACGATCGCGCTCATCGCCGTGTACGGCGGGCTGTTGCTTGCATGCGAACTGGCCATGCGTTGGCTCGCAATCCGTCATGCCCGCTACACGGCACGGCCGAGGCACCGCTGAAAACTCAGCGTCAATCCTCATAGAAAACGCGCTCGGCAGCGGCCGCCGCATGCCGCGTCACCCGCAAATACTCGTCCACGTGCCGCCCCGGATCGTCGTCATCGTATTCCCCCAGCGCCGCCAGCACGCCGGCCAGTTCCGGACCGTGGCGCGGCAACTGATCCGACGGGTTACCCCGGCTCAACGTCAACGCGTTACGCACTCGCGAAGCCGCCAACCAGCCGTGGCGCAACGATTCCGTGTCCTCCGCATCCAGCAGTCCCAGCTGGGCGGCCGCCATCAACGTCGTCAACGTCGATGTCGTTTGCAAGCTCGGATGCGTGCCAGCGTGACGCAGCTGAATCAACTGAGCACTCCACTCCACATCGGTCAATCCCCCCGGACCGAGCTTGACATGAGTCGCGCGGTCCGCGCCCCTGGGCAAGCGCTCGGTATCGATACGCGCCTTCATCCGACGGATGGCGATAAGCTGATCAGCGCTCATGCCATCGACCGGATAACGCAACGGATCCACCAGCGCGAAGAACCGGTCGCCGAGCGACGCATCACCCGCAACGAACCGGGCACGCAGCAACGCCTGCAGCTCCCACGTCTTCGCCCAACTGGAGTAATAACGCTGGTAAGCGGCAAGGCTACGCACCAGAGGCCCCTGCCTGCCCTCCGGACGAAGATCCATATCCAGGCGCATAGGCGGTTCATGTGCCGGCGACGACAACAACGACCTCAACTTGCTGACCACCGACGCTGCTGCCGACACCGCATCCGAATCGCCATCACACACAAACAAGACGTCAGCATCCGAAGCGTAGGAATTCTCGCCACCGCCGTAACGCCCCATCGCCACGATCGCCATAGGCGGGGCCGCATCGACATGCCTGAGCGCCACACCCAACGCGGTGTCCAAAACCGCATCGTTCAGGTCCGACAACGCCTGACCAACCTGCTCCACGTCGCACAACCCCAGCAGATCCGCACACGCGATCCGAAGCAGTTCGCGACGACGAATCGCCCGCACCGCGGCGATAGCGTGCGCCGAATCCACGTGCCTGGCCGCCGCCGCACGCATACCATCACGCAACAGTGCTGGCTCGCGCGGAGCGAGCTCGGCATCACGCGCCAACAGCCGCAACGCATCCGGGTCACGCAACAGCAGATCCGTGAAGTATCGCGACGTCGCCAACAAGCGAGCCAGACGCAGCGCGATCGGTCCACCGTCTCGTAGCAAGCGCAGGTACCACGGTGTCCGGCCGAGACGTTCGGACACCTTGCGGTAGGCAAGCAAGCCACGATCCGGTTCCGGCGCGTCCGCAAACTCGCCGAGCAAAACCGGAAGCAGCGTGCGTTGAATGGCCGCGGTCCGGGAAATACCCGACGTCAAAAATGACAAATGCCGCAACGCCCCCGCGGCATCCGCAAACCCCAACACCTCCAGGCGCGCGGTGGCAGCCTCCGGCGTGAGCCGCAAACCCGAGGTCGGTACTTCCGCTACCGCTTCCAACAGTGGACGGTAAAAAAGCTTCTCGTGCAAACGTCGTGCCGTCACAGCATGCTGACGCCACGTGGCCCGAAAATCATCGACGTCACGAAAGCCCATGACCCGTGCGAGCCAATGCATCGCCTGCGGATCATCGGCCGGCAAAGTGTGCGTGCGCCGCAGCTTCTGCAACTGAAGCCGATGCTCCAACGTGCGCAAGAACCGATACGTCTGCGACAGCGATTCACCATCGCCGCGCCCCAGATAGCCACCCGACGTCAAAGCTTCCAGCGCACCCAAAGTGGATTTGACCCGGAGTCGTTCGTCGCTTCGGCCATGCACCAGCTGCATCAGCTGCACCGCGAACTCTATGTCGCGCAACCCGCCGCGCCCCAGCTTGATCTCGTATTCGAGGTCCTCACGCGACAACGACGCCAAAACCTTGCGCCGCATCGCGCGGATGCCGTCGACAGTGCTCGAATCGTCGACGGTATCCCAAATCAACGGGGTGACCACCTGTGCCCAGCGTTGCCCCAATTCCAGGTCGCCCGCGGCCGGACGCGCCTTCATCAACGCCTGAAACTCCCAGGTGTGCGCCCAACGCTGGTAGTACGCCAGGTAGCTGTCGACCGTGCGCACCAGCGCCCCGTTGCGCCCTTCCGGGCGCAAACCCGCGTCGACCTGCCACGCGGTTTGATTGCAGATGTTCATCATCCGGGCGCTGTAGCGGCTCGCCACACCCAGATCGCCTTCCGCCACCAACACCACGTCGACATCGGACAGGTAGTTGAGTTCGTTAGCGCCGCACTTACCCATCGCCACGACGCACAGTCGCGTGGCTTCGTCGTCACCGATCTCAGACCGCGCGATCGACAAGGCGGTGTGCATGGTCGCGTCCGCGAGCCGCGAAAGTTCAGCCGACACTTGAACAATATCGCCGTCGCCGGTGAGATCGTCAGCGCTGATCTGCAACAACCGTTCCCGGTAGGCATAACGCAAGGACGCGACGTCCGTGGCTTCCTGGACCCCTTGCAGCCCACGGGAAGCCGATACGCGCAAGCTGTGCCACAGACGTGGGTTCGCGACAAGATAATCGCCCAACGCTTCCGACGCAGCCAAAACGGCCCGAACCCGCCGATGCAGACCAACCTCGGTCTCCAACGCCCCGTCGATCGACGGATCGGCCTCGCTCAGGCGCGCGAACTGCCGCGCCGTCAGCTCACTCATCACGATTCAAGGATGGGAAGCGACTGACCGCTCGTGCGACCAGTCGCCAAGTTCGCGAACCGCGCGATGATCGGACGCCACGTGTCCTCGAAATGCTCAGCCATAGAATCCACCCGGCCCGCCAGCTGCTGGCTGCCGCCAAGAGCAAGCACCATCTCCTCGTCGAGCTCGATATGCGACTGGATGCCCCAGGTGCGTTCGCCCAACCGGAAAACCTCCGGTGCCCCATACGGGGACGCGGCCACCAACTCCGCTTGCGGAGGCAGATGCGTCAACTCTTCGTGGCGCCACTGCACCACATCCAAACCCATGGGCGCGATGCAAAACAGCGGGTCCTCCGCCGCGGAATCGCGACGGCCGATCAACCGAGTCGTGGGAGTGAACTCGTCGAGCTTCGACACGGTTCCGCCGTTGGTCGCGGCCAAGTCACGCGACGACGAACAAAAAGCCAACGTGGCGGTGCCGGAAGCAGTGGCCCGCATCAAAAGCGCCGTCAAATCCCGTGCCCAGTCGACTCCGCGCCCACCACCGAGCGCGATCACGGCGTCATAATCGTCGGCGGTATCAGGCAGTTCATCGCCCTGATGCGGGCGCACGACCGTAGCCTCCAGCTGCGCATCGCGCAGCCACGACCCCATGCGTCCCAAATGCCACTTCGGTGAGTTCTCGATGACCAATACATGTCCCATTGTTGTAAGCCTAACGACTTGTGGGCCGCTACCGCCGTGACCGTCACCTCCGCGAAACCCGTGCGTGCACGCCCGTTCATTCCTCGGTAGGCTCCGCGACTATGGCGATTGATGTGGTTCGTCCCCAAGCCTTGCGGCCGGGAGACACCGTGAGAATCATTTCCCCCTCGGGCCCAGCGTCGCGGAAGAAAACCAAGAACGGCATCGCACTGCTGGAAAGCTGGGGCCTGCGTGTCGATGTTCCGGACCGCGCCTACGACTCGCTGGCATATCTGGGCGGCGAAGACGACGTGCGCGTGGCGCAAATCAACCGAGCCTTGGCAGACCCCGAGGTGCGAGGCGTGATCTGCAGCCGCGGCGGCTACGGCGCCTCCCGCATCATCGACCATGTCGACACCAACGCGGCCGCGATCGACCCGAAACCCGTCGTCGGTTACAGCGATGTGACCGCGCTGCTCAATACGCTTTATGTACGCAGCGGGCTGGCCGGTATCCACGGGCCGATGCTGTCGAGCTTCGCCACCGATCACGCTGTCGACACCAGCGAATCGCTTCGCAAAGCACTGATGTCGCCGCACCCGGTCGTGATAGCGCAGCGCGAAAGTGAAAACACCACGGCGCTGACGACCCCGTCCGACCGTGTGACCGGACGACTCCTCGGCGGGAACCTGTCCTTGATGGTCGATGCAGTTGGCACAGCCAGCTGTCCCGATTATTCCGGCGCGATCGTGTTCTTCGAAGAGATCAACGAAGAGCCGTACCGCGTCGATCGGATCCTGACTCAGCTTCTACGTAGCGGAACCTTCGATAACGTCGCCGGTTTCGCGATAGGACAATTCACCGAGTGCGTCGACGACGACTGGTCGTGGGACATCATCGACGTGCTGCGCGACCGGTTGGCCGGCCTGAACGTGCCGATCCTGGGTGGTCTGCCATTCGGTCACGGCGACGACCCGCTAACGGTCCCGTTCGGCACGGAGGCGACGTTGGATACCAAGGCCGGCACCTTGACCGCACAGTCGGCGGTCAGGTGAGGTCGGATCAACGAAAGTCCCGGGACGCTTTGGGGTTGAACACCAACTCGATAGGTTCCAATTTATCGGCGACGAGGCTGACCACCCCGGAAGCGCTTTCCACTACTCCCCGCACCTTCATGGCCACCGCCGTACGAGCCACTTTGCGATGACGTCGCCACAACCCCTGAGAACACACCACATTCAACATTCCGGTCTCGTCCTCAAGATTGATGAACGTCGTTCCGTTTGCGGTCTGCGGGCGTTGACGATGTGTCACGATCCCCGCGACCCAGATCCTTTCCCCCGAAACGCTTCGCCACGTCGCGGCAACACTGCGCACCCCTTCCGCGGCGAGCGTGTCTCGCACGAACTGCATGGGGTGCGTGTCCGGGGACAAACCCATCGCCCAAAAGTCGGCGCCGGCTAGCTCGGCATCGCTCATCCCGGGAAGGTACGGAGCCTCGAGACCCACTTCCGTACCGGCCAAGGTGTCGGGACGTTGCCGAGCCGCGGCGCCGGCCGCCCACAGGGCGGTGCGTCGATCGATATCGAAGCACCGGAAAGCGTCCGCCGTCGCCAGCGCCTCCAGATGCTGTTGCGATAGATGCGCGCGGCGCGCCACATCGGCGATATCGCGATAAGGCTGGTGGGCCACGACCCTGTGCGCCACCTTCGCGTTGAGACCGCGGACCTGGGACAGGCCGAGCCTGACCGCGGCCGCCCCATACCACGGCGACCGCACCGGCGTATCGCACGATTCCAGGACCGCCTTGACCCCGCTGGCGTTGATATCGGGCCGACGCACCTCCACACCGTGACGTTTCGCATCGGCAACCAGCGTGTTTATCGAATAGAAGCCCATCGGCTGGGCATTGATGATCGCCGCGGTGAAAGCGGCGGGATAGTGGCACTTCAGCCAGGCGCTGGCATAGACGATGTAGGCGAAACTGGCGGCGTGACTTTCCGGGAAACCGAAGTCCGCGAATGCGGCCAGCTGCTGGTAGATCTCGTCGGCTTCGGCACCGGTGATGTCGCGCTCCGCCATCCCCGCGTACAGGCTCTTTTTAAGCCGCTCCATTTTTTCCGCGGAACGTTTCGACCCCATGGCGCGACGCAACAGGTCGGCGTGGTTGGCGTCGAAGCCGGCCGCGTCGATGGCCATCTGCATCAACTGTTCCTGAAACAGCGGGACACCGAAGGTTTTTTCCAGCGCGCCATGGAGCCTGTGATGGACCCGTTTTCGCCACGACTCGGTGCCGTGCCGTTCCCATTCCTGTCTGCGCAACAGATACGGGTGTACCGCCCCTCCCTGAATCGGCCCGGGCCGGATCAACGCGACCTCCACCACCAGGTCGTAAAAGTTTTTCGGTTTCAGCCGCGGCAAGGTGGCCATCTGCGCCCGCGACTCCACTTGGAACACACCGACGGTATCGGCTTTTTGCAGCATGGCGTAGACGTCCGGATCGTACTGCGGCAGCATGGCCAAATCCACTGTGTCTTCGTGATGGACTTCGATGAATTCGAGTGCATACCGCAACGCCGACAGCATTCCCAGGCCAAGCAGGTCGAACTTCACCAATCCCGCACGAGCGCAGTCGTCTTTATCCCACTGCAGCACGCTGCGGCCATCCGCCCGCGCCCATTCCACCGGACAGAAGTCGGAGACCGGGCGTTGGCAGATGACCATTCCGCCCGGATGCAGCCCCAGGTGTCTCGGTGTCAGTAGCAGATCGGACGACAGCCTCGACACGACCTCCGGAATCTCATCCACATCGGAGTCAAGCTGATGCGACCGATCGATCTGTTTGCTCCATTGCAGGGCCTGCTGCTCCTCGTACCCCAACGCCTTAGCCACATCGCGCACCGCAGAACGCGGCCGGTATGCGATCACGTTGGCTACTTGGGCGGCATTGCGCCGACCGTATTTGCGATACACATACTGGATGACCTCTTCGCGCCGCCCCGATTCGATATCGATATCGATATCGGGCGGGCCGTCGCGTTCCGGCGACAGGAACCGTTCGAACAACAAACCGAACTTAACGGCGTCCACTTTAGTAATACCCAGCGCATAACACACCGCGGAGTTGGCCGCCGAGCCCCGCCCTTGGCACAAAATCCCCTGCCGTATGGCGAAAGCGACGATATCCGTCACGATCAAGAAATAACCAGCGAAACCGAGCTTTTCGATCACCCTCAGCTCATGCCCCAACTGCAGGTACGCCTCATCGGCATCCGCATCGCCGGGGCTCCCGTACCGGTCCTTGGCCCCGTCCAAAGTCAACGTCGACAGGTACGAGAACTCCGAATGCCCCGGCGGTACGTCGTAATCGGGAAGAGCGGGGCTGAGAAGGGAAAGATCGAAGGCGCATTCCTGCGCCAGCTCGTGCGCCCGACGCACGGAATCCAGATGCGTGGAGAACCGGGCAACCATTTCTGCGGGGCTACGCAGGTGAGCGGATGCCGCGGCCGGCAACCAACCGTCCAGGTCATCGAGGCAGCGTCTCGACCTGCTCGCGGCCAAGACCTGAGCCAGCTGCCGCCTCGACGGAGCAGCATAGTGGACATTATTTGTGGCCACCGTGCTCACCCGGTGTCGCCGAGCCAGCTCTGCCAGTGCATCGATGCGATCGTCATCGCCGGGAAGGTCGTGATGAGTCAGCTCGACCATGACATTGTTCCGGCCGAAAACACCGATCAACCTGTCCAGTTCGGCCGCAGCTTCCGCAACCCCGCCAGTCTCCAGCGCCGACGGAACCGCCCCGTTCCGGCATCCGGTCAAAATCACGCAACGCCCGCCCAAAATCTCAGCCAGACGCTCCAGGTCATATTTGGGCATCCCTTTACCGCCTGCCAACTGCGCACGGGTTATCGCCCGGGACAAGCGCCGGTAGCCCGCCGGGTCCCGCGCCAGTACCACCAGATGAGTCCCACCCGGGTCCGGACTTCCCCTGCGCGGGGCCGATGCCTCGACGACAAGCTCCGCACCGAACACGCTCGGAAGCCCAGCCCGCGTGGCGGCATCGGAAAACTGAGCGACACCGTAGTACCCGTCATGGTCGGTTATCGCTAGCCCACTCAAGCCCAAACGCACGGCCTCGTCGACCAGGTCGTGAGGAGAATCGGTGCCATCGGCGAAGCTGAAATGCGAATGACAGTGCAGCTCGGCATAGGCGATGTCGTCAGTCATAGCTGCCCTCGATGAACCAGCGCCCGTCCTCCAGCAACAGCAGCAGTGCACGATCATCCGCCAAACGCACCTGGATCCGTGCGAATCGACGCGCATCCTGACGCCACCAGTGCTGTTCCACCGGCCACGGTCCCGCCCATGCCACCACTCGAAGCGGTGAAGAACCTGCCCATTCCACCGCCGCTGGCTCGGCCGTCAACACATACCGCCCGGTCACACCGACAGACGTCCCGGCCGCATCCCGCACCTGCACGACGCGGCCGGCCACAGACGTCAGCGCGGGAGATGGTTCCGGCGGGCTCCCCGGCCACGGCTGCCGCCGTTTTGATGGGACTTCTTTTCGCGCACGTCCCCACGGCACGAGCCGAATCTTGCCGGCGAGCGTCCGGCTTCCGTCCAGCACCGCCGTCGCCACCGCCTCCGTCCCCAGCAGCCCCTGAACCTGCACCAGCGCCCTGCTTGCGCGGGACTCCGCCTCGCCTTCGTCACCCCACAGCCCCGGCTGCGCATGCCCCGCTCGCATCAAGCCCTGTGGACTGATGTTGAGCTTCGCGATCCCGCTTGCCGCCGCGCCATTTCGCGTCAGCCAGCCATCCAACTGCCACCGAAGCCGGTCCGCCATTGCGTCGGAAGACAGTGTCCCCTCGTGATTCCACGTTCGGGAGACAACCGTCCCGTCGCAGGTCGTCGCCGTTATATCCACACGAGAGCACGCGAGGCCATGCGCGGCCAAGAGCCGATGTTGCTGCGCTGCCAGCGCTCGTGCGGTAAAAGCAGCGACCTCCACGTTGTCCAAAGGCGGGTCGCAATCAACCGAGACTTCCAGGTCCGGGGCCGGAGTCCGCGCAACCGGTGGCCGGACATCGTCCCCGCGAGCCAGACGGTGCGCGTATGCGGCGTCCGCTCCGAAACGATCGGCGACATCGGCGGGCGGTAGCGCCGCGAAGCAACCCAGCGTGTACACGCCCAAGCGCCGCAACACGCTCGACAGTTCGGGACGGCCCAGCGCGGAAATATTGATATCGGCGAGGAAACGTCGGGTATGTCCCGGCTGCACTATCTTCCCGTCATACGAAGCCAGGAAGGCGGTGAACATTCCGTCGGCGATACCGACCATGCACTCGCGATCGCACGATTCGGCCACGGCGTCGACGATCCGCTCCGCAGCGCACGCTTCGCTTCCGTAATATGCCGTGGGGCCTGCGGCGGGAAACGCCATCAAACCGGGACGCAGGATCTCGACTCCCGCTGCATGTGCCTCCACGGCCGCGACAACGGGCTCAAAAACCTCGTCATCGGGCCACGGCGTACACCGCACCACGAACACCCGCACCTCATCCGCTCCTTAGGGCTTTTACTTTGCGGCTCGGCAATGACGTCACCGATGCCGTTCGTCTCCCGTGGACGTCTCGCGTCTCGGCCACGCCAGGCGCACGGCCGTAAGGCCAGACGGTTCCGTACCGGTCCCGCCCATGCATGCGGGCACGCACGTGAAGTTCGCAGTGCCGCAGCATCCCTCGTCCCCTGTTCAGGCCATGCCATGTCGTTTTCTCCACCGACCAGGACACGTCGGTATTGGGCCAACTTTGCGCACCGGGACCGAAAGGGACGAGAATGTTTCCCCGCTTGCGTGCCTTGGCCATGAGCCGCCGCGGCATCTGGGACGGAACCTCCGAGGTGATGTGAACCGCGACCAAGTCGATGCCGTTGAGCAAGGCGCCCGCGGCTGTTTCCCGATCGCGTTCGGCCGTCTCGACGAAGGCCAACCGGGACAACGACACTCCCGCCTGCTGTGCCGCCACCGCGGATACCGATGAGGCACCGATAAGGGCGCACCATGCCCCAGACCGCGACAGCTGCGCCATCAATGCCAGCAACAACGACGTGGTGCCCGATGCCGCCTTCGCAGCCAGACAGATGGTCGCGCCACGACGCAAACGCGGCCATGGCAGGAGGGACCCGATCTCCTCAGAAACCGCGATGTCCCGCGAACCTGAAAAATCGGTCAAGGCACTCGCCCGCTGCAAGTGACCGGGCGCGACGGATGCCGCCAACGCACGAGCCGACATAGTGATCCCCGTTGTGAATGTTCATGTGGGACAGGGCCGGTATGGCAGGACACGCCCCTGTCCCGGAAACGCCCGCGCCACGTCAGGTAGGAGGCTGACTTCAGGCCGCAGGGCTAGTCTTTGTTAGCGCAGCCCGAGCAATGCTGTGACGACGCTGATGAAGTGCTCGGCGTCGCGAGCCAGGTCATCGGCCTCACGCGTGCTCACTACATGCGGCACACCGGATTGCGCCATTGTGCGTTTACGCGCGGTGGCAGCGAAGAAGTCCGCCCATTCCCGAAGTTCCGGCGCGACTTGCGTCAGCAAACGCCAAACGCTGGTCACTTGGCCGCGCTGTTTGGTGGCGGGACGCGCCCGGATCGCCAGCACAGCGGCGGCGGCCCGCAAAGCGGCCAGATGTGCCGTGGCGTAGCGCAAACCGTCGTGCGGTTCATCCACCGCCTCGGCCACGCCTTGCCTGGCAAGGATCAGCAGCTCCAAAGGTGAGCGATTCGGCATGCTGTGCGCCGGAATAGCCGGCAACGATGCGTCGATCTCCTTTGCACGCGGCAGCAATCGCGCCTGCGTTTCGGTCGTAGTCGCCAACATTTACTTCCCCTTTTAGTGGCGATGCGGTTGATACCTGGCCAGGGCCGCCGCCTGCCGGGGGTCGGTGGAGGCAGGCGGCGGCCCCTTCCCAGGGGGTCGAACAAGTGTTCTTAAGAACATGTGTTCGAATACGTCGACAGTAAACCTCCGGGCGCCATCAGCGCAAGCGAAAATCGCATATTTGTTCGAAAAACTTGAAGTCGCGTTCGAGCGACGAGAAACCGCGCCGGGTGCTATTCGCGCTTGAACGCGGTCGAAACCACGATCGCGAGCTGCACGAACCCCAACACCGCCAACAACAGCCACGCGGTCGTCGCGATCGTGACGATGCCCGTCACCATGCCGCCGCTGTAGAAGGTGGAAGCCAACGCCACGATCCCCGCCACCGAGTAACCGGCCAACACGACCCAGCCACGCATCGAACGTTCCCCGAGCGTCACAATCCCCACGTCTCGCAGCCCGGCTATTTGTCCCCGTGCGCGCACATACTCATGCATGAGCGTCAACCCGCCTGCGGCGACGACGACGCCGGCCGGAACGCCCAACTTCCACAGCCCGTACAACCACGCCATCTCCACCAACCGAGCCGCCAACGGCACGAAAACCCGACTGCGCCGGCTCTGCTCTCCCGCACGCGCCGCCAGTTTCGGATAGATCTGGTCACACACGACCGTCACCAACGTCAGGAACGCACCGGCAAGGATCCAGCGGCCGCCGTGCATCGCCACGAAAGGCGTGGCAACACCCGCGACGAAACCGACCACAACCAAAGTGGTCGAAGTAAGACGAAAACTTCTCAGCGCACGGTTTGTCCATCCTGCGCCATGCGCATGCAATTCCACACAGAATATTTAACAGATGTCGCACCGTTCCCGCCGCACCCGCACGGTGACTTTGCCCTCCAGGTCAAGAAACTACAGCCACTCAGGTGAGCTCGGTGTCCAACTATGCACGGTCCCTACGGAACACACCGGTCACGCCCGCAGTGACCACGAGGCTCAAGAACCAGCCGCCGGCGGCGAAGCCCGCCTCCGCCCAGGCATACCCACCGTGGACCAACCATTGATTTCCCGCACTGATGCGCACCACGGGCAGCACAGTGTCCAAGGCATACATCGATGGCTGAAACTCCCCGGATACGGCCGTTCGCGCCGAGAACGCGGCTTCGGGGGCCGTGGCGAACACGAGCCACGCCGCCAGATACAGCCCCAGGGCCCAACCGATGGCCCGCCAGGGTGCGTGTCCATACCCTACAGTCATGCGAAGCACGAACCCCCATACACGACTGACTATCCGCCGCCACGGGTTCCGGTGATTACGCCGACGCGCATCCTCTTTGGCCATCATGACCATGCGGGCCGCGGTCGTGCTTCCCGCCGCGAGATAGACACCCACCAGCTGCGAATACGGCTGCGGTGAATACCGAGGTAGCAGGCGCTGCAACCATCGGATACGCGCGCGAGGCGATCCCCGCTCATCCTCGGGGAGCCTGTCGTACTGCATTCCGCCGACGGCCGAGGTCTGCGGCCAACACTTCGGGTCATCGTCGAGGATGGCCATGGACAGCTCGCTGGCGTTCAAGCGGGTCATACCGGCGTCGGCGAACCGGAATCGCTGAGCTATTGCCGTGTTCGACAGGTCGACCTCTCCGTGCACCCGCACGCCTTCGTCCAGCAGCAAGGATTGACCGATACTCCCCTGCACTACTTCGATCGCGGTCACGTCCGGGCTGTAGACCATTATCCGATTCATGGACAAGTTGCTTCCCACGGTCACGCCGTAGGCCTTGATCCCCCCGTGCACGCGCGTACCAGTCAGAATCGCCGATTGTCCGACCTCGACTCGAGACAGGTCCAGGGCTTTTTCTCCCGGATTCGAAAGATGTGCACCGTCCAGTTCCAGACGACCCTCGACATTCGCCAAGAACAGGCTCACTTCCCCGTTCGCGTGGAAACCGTCATGGAGCGAAGCGTTCTGTTCGACATGGACCATGTCCATGCGCAGCGCTTGCCCTTCCGGATTGTCGAGGAACGCCCGGTTCATCGCGAAGTCGCCACCGACTTTCGCCTTAGCCAGGTCGGTGCGTCCGATGATCGAGATCCCGCGTAGCCGCAGATCCTGCCCCACGTCCAAGTTCGGAGCCACCAACGCGGTGTCATGCGGCCAATCCACCGACGAATCGTCCATAACGAGTTGTCCACCGATCCGGGCCCCGTACAAAGTCACGCAACCGTTGGTGACGACACCGTTGCGAAAATACAGCTCCTGGCGGACATCGGCGCCGCGCAGCTGGATCGCGTACTCGCCCGAGCCGCGCACGACGACACCGTCCATGAAGACGATCTCGGCCCCCAAGCGCTTGAGATAGAGCCTGTTGCCGAACTTGCAGTCGGTGACGTTGAGCGCCCCCGACAGGCGTAGTCCGCGGGCCGATATTCCATGCGGGAAGACCGACCCCCGCAACGAAAGCTCGGGCAACTGAGTCTTCGCGAACTGCACGCGGCCGCTGAAGGTGCAGTCCCCCAGCTCGACCGGAACACGGATCCGACGCCCACCGAGGTTCAAATGTCCCACGATGTCGGCTCCGCAGACCCGTATCGCAACCGCTCCGGGCCCCGCGGTCGTGATGATGTGCGCCAACACATCGGCGCGCACACGTTTATCGTCCGGTATGGCGGGGGCACCGGATTCGTCTCGGCGCAGGTCCACGAGACGCCCCGTCAACACCGCATCATAGATACGGCGTTCCGTGTCGTTCAGGTCACTGACACGCACCATCGCTCCTTTAGCACCACACCAGACCATTGTGCCGTCTAGTGTCGCAGCACCATTACCATATGTCTAGACACTATGGATAAACATGGTGTTGCCACTCAAGGATCGACGCGAGGCAACCGAACCGCGAAACTCGCCCCGCCGCTACGCGACTGCCTCAGCGTGATCGTGCCGCCGTGCGCCACGACCACGTCCCTCACGATCGCCAAACCGAGACCGGCACCACCCTCGTCACGACTACGCGCCTCGTCCAAGCGCACGAAACGTTCGAATACTCGGTCACGATCGGCGACCGGCACGCCCGAACCATCATCCGAAACCTCGATGATCGCCTCGGAATCCACCGCCTTCACGCGGACCTCGATCGCCTCGACGGCGAACCGTTGCGCGTTGTCGAGCAAGTTGGCCAAGACGCGCACTAGCTGCCCACGCACCACCGACACCGTGATGTCCTCGTCGTCGACGCGGACATCTACCCCGATTTCGTCGCCGGCGGCCCGCCTAGCCACCTCCTCGCGCACCAACTCCGGCACGTTCACAAGGCCCGCTTTCGGTCGTTCCCCCGCATCCAGACGCGCCAACAACAGCAAGTCCGTCGCCAAAGTCTGCAGACGCACGACATCGCCGAGGGTGGCGTCGATATCCAGAAGCTGCGGGTGCGCCTGCGCCACCTCCAGTTGGGCCCGCAAGATCGCCAACGGGCTGCGCAGCTCGTGCGAAGCATCGGCGATGAAACGCCGTTGTTGGCTGACCGCGTTGTCCAAGGCGCCGAGAGTCGTGTTTGTCGTGGTGGCCAACGCGTGGATCTCGTCGCGCCCTCGCGGTACCGGGACCCTGCGGGACAGATCTCCGGCGGTGATCTCGGCCAGTTCTGCCCGGATAGCCGACACCGGGCGCAGGGCCCTGCCCGTCACCAACCAGGTCACCAACGCGACGACCCCCAGTAGTGCCGGCAACGCGATGAACATCGCCGAGGTCACGTCGTTGACCGCCTTTTGCTGATCCTGCAACGAAGCCCCGGACAGGACAATGAGTTCCTTGTTCGAGGGCGTCGTGACGGCCATCGCCGCTACCGTGTATTCGCCGTGCGGCCCGGTCACGGGGGTGAAAGACACATCGGAACCGACCTCGCCGGCGCCGCGGGATGGTCGCACCGCATCTTCGTCGTCATCGTCATCGTCGTCACCATCGTCGTCATCGTCGCCACTGCTGCTGGGTGACTGTTCCGGGCCCTTTGGGGGCTGCGGCAACTCTATATCCAACGCCCCGTAGCCTTCTAGCTCGTCGCCGGCCGCCAGCACGGTGCCGGACCGCTCGATGATCTGGGTGATCTCGTCATCGTCGTCCGGCAGATCCAGATCCGGTGCGGCAATTCCCGATGCAAGCTGACTGGCGTAAGTACGGGCGGAGATCTCGGCCCGCAGCTGCGCACTACCAACGAGGCTTTGGTTGAGCAGCTCCACCACGAGCACTCCGGCAAGGAACAACGCGGCGGCTACTACGACCGTGGCGCCCAGCGTGGTGCGCGCACGCACCGACGACGGGAAGAACCGGCTAGCCACTGTCGCCCGCCAAGCGGTAACCGGCACCCCGCAACGTGATGATGGTGGTGGTGCCGAAAGGGGTGTCGATCTTGCGGCGCAGATTCGAGATGTAGACCTCGACGATATTGACGTCGCCGTCGTATGCGAAGTCCCACACGCCTTCCAGTATCTGCGTCTTCGACACGATCTCGCCGCTTCGGCTCGCCAGGTACTCGAGCACGGCGAACTCCTTGGCGGTGAGCGATATCTCCGTGTCCCCACGAAAACAGCGCCGTGACGCGGGATTGATGGTGAGGTCACCAAACGTCCAGATCGTCGGCGCGACTTCGCTGGTCCGTCTACGCATCAGGGCCCTGATGCGGGCTTGAAGCACGACGAACGAAAACGGCTTCGTGAGGTAGTCGTCTGCGCCCGTATCGAGGCCCTCCGCCTCGTCGTACTCGCCATCTTTGGCCGTCAGCATCAGCACCGGGGCCTGGATTCCGTCTTCACGCAGTTTTCGGCATACTTCGTAGCCGTTCATCCCGGGAAGCATGATGTCCAGGATTATGAGGTCATAATCGTAGGTGCGCAGCATGGAAAGGCCGCTGATGCCATCGTTGGCGACATCGACGCCATACCCCTCTGCAGCGAGCCCTGCCGACACCACATCGGCCAAGCGTTTTTCGTCCTCAACGATCAGTAGGCGCATAGTAAAAAGCTTCGCACAGGCTGCTGAAGCCAACCTTAAGTGCGGCTCAGGAAACTTAAGCCTGGATTCAGCTGCAACCGGGATCATGGAATGCGTAACACCAAGTGTTTCGTGAAAGGGCAGGCAATGGCTAAGTCACCGTTTACTCGTAAAACCTGGGCAGTCATCGCGGGAGTCGGCGTACTGGTCGTCGGCGGGGTCGCGATCGGCACTGCGACCGCCGGTGAAGACTCCTCCGGATCCGACAACGACTTCAAGACGGCCTCGGCCGCAGAAGATTCCAACGACGACCGTGACACCGACGGACGCAAGAATTCCTCGGCGCCGAAGGTCTCCGCGGGTGAAGCGGCATCCATCGCTCTCGATGATGTCGGCGAGGCCGTCGTGACGTCGGTCGAGCTGGAGTCGGACGGCGCGTATTGGGACGTGGACCTGACCGGGCCAAAACAGGAGCATGAGGTCAGGGTCCACTCCGATAACGGCAAGGTCGCGGACAGAGACAGCGACGACGACTCCGACGATTGGAAGGAAGACAGCGCTGTCGCCAAGGCCGCGAGCATCAATATCGACGAGGCCGTCTCGGCTGCCTCATCCGACCTTCCCAACGCGAGCGTCACTTCGGTCGAGCTCGAAGGAAACCCCAGCAATCCGAAATGGGAAGTCGAGATGCGCACCGACGACGGTGAAACGACAGTCACCGTCAACGCCAAAGACGGCTCCATCCTCAAGCAGCACGACGCTGACGATGACGATGACGATGACGACGACGGTGACGACGACCGCAACGACGACGACTAAGAGTGCCTAACCGAAGTGCCCGGTCTTAGACCGGGCACTTCTGCGTTTGTGGATGCCCTAGCTGAAAGCACCTTCAGGCCACTTAAGTATCGATTCAGTGTCTTTGCGTAACGATGGTTCCTGTTCGATAACACCACAACGAAAGGGAACCAATGACCACTTCAATCACCCGTCGCCGCGTCGCCCTCGCCACCGTCGTGGGAGGAATGCTCGTCGGCGCGCTGGCGGCCGGCACGGCTTCCGCCGACACCGTGGACGACACCGGCTTCGACAGCAACCCGGACTCAATCGCCAGCAGCGCAATCAATGCGCTCGATCGCGCGAGTGCGGAACTGCCGGAGTGCGATTTCGCCAGCATTCACCTGCAGAACGAATCGGAAGAGCCCAGCTGGGAAGTCGAGATGGTGTGCACGGACGGCGACATATCCCAGTATGTCGAAGTGGACGCGGAAACAAGTGAAGTGATCAGCATCAACGATGACTACACCGCCGGCTCCGGCTACGACGACGACGCTGGGGACCAAAGCGACACGGACGACACCACTGTTGACGACACGTATGACGACTACACCGACACCGACACCGACACCGACACCGACACCGACACCGAGGATGTGCAAGCCCAGTCTTAGGAATCAGACAGCACCCCTTTCGGCTGTCTGCGCGCTCACTGTCCCTTAACGAGCGGGCGCGCATTCCTTCCTCTCGCTGTCCGGTTCCGGCCTGGCAGCGAGAGGACCGACCGTCAGGCGTCCCGCAGCCTCTGCCAAATCTCTCGAGTCGCCGTCGATCGGTTCAAGGTGATGAAATGAATGCCGGGAGCACCCTCAGCAAGCAGTCGCTGCGATAGCTCCGTGGCCACCTCAACGCCGATCGCACGCACGGCCGCCGGATCGTCGGCGACTCTGTGCAACCGTTGCGCCAGATCCGGCGGGAACTCGGCACCGGAAAGTTTGGCAAAGGTCTCGATCTGCTTGACGTTCGTCACCGGCATCACGCCGGGAATGATCGGTATATCAACTCCATGGGCGCTCGTGGCATCCCGTAGGCGGGCCCAGTGCTGCCAATCGAAAAAGAACTGAGTGATGGCGAAGTCAGCCCCCGCCCTGCATTTATCGACGAAGTGACGCACCCCGGAGTCCCAGTCGGGACTACGCGGATGTTTTTCGGGGAAGGCTGCCACCCCGACACAGAAATCCCCTGAAGACTTGATGAGCTCGACCAGTTCACGCGCATATTCAAGGCCTTCCGGATGCGCCACCCATTCCGCCTGTGGGTCTTTTGGCGGATCACCCCGCAGAGCCAGAATGTTGCGCACACCGATGGAGGCGAAGTGTCCGATCAGATTGCGCAGCTCCGATACCGAGTGGTTGACGGCAGTAAAGTGTGCCATCGGCAGCAGGGTCGTCTCGGCGGCGATCCGATCTGTGGTTTCGATCGTCATGTCCCGGCTAGAACCTCCGGCACCGTAAGTCACGGAAACGAAGGACGGCTGCAGCGACTCGAGTTCACGCACCGCCTGCCACAAGGCCTGTTCGGCTTTCGCGGTCTTCGGAGGAAAGAACTCGAACGAAAAGGTGGGATCATCGCCACGCAGCAACTCACTGATGAGTGGGGGCTGTCCTGGCATCACCGAAGCGGTTCCCAAAGTCACGCTTCCAGACTACCTAGGCATTTTCGATGTCGTGAGACACGAATACGCGCCCCCGGCCCACGTGTTGACAAGCCGCCCGCGTACCGTTTGCGCTGTGGATTCTCCTGTCGTTCATCTTGAATTCCGGCGACGAATAGAAGAAGCGCTGGCCACGTTTCTACGTCTGCGCCGCCACCAACTTCTCGATATCGATGAAGCCTTGGAATCGGTCGCCGACGCCGCTCAACGCTTCATTCTGAGCGGCGGCAAGCGGGTACGTCCGGCGTTCGCGTTCTGGGGTTACATGGGCTCTGGCGGCCAGGACAGCCCCGAGGTCATCGAATGCCTCGCATCTTTGGAGATGCTCCAGGCAGCAGCGCTGATTCATGACGACCTCATGGACGACTCCGACACCCGCAGGGGTGAGCCGGCGGTTCACCGCCAGTTCGCCCAGCGGCACATCGGGGCCGGCTGGGCCGGCTCGGCCCGAGACTTCGGCGCCAGCGCCGCGATCTTGCTCGGCGACCTGTGCATGACGTGGTCCGACGAGATGTTCACCGCGTCCGGGATGCCGCGCGAGACTCTCGCCGGCGCTCGCGCCGATTTCGATGCGATGCGCACCGAAGTCAGTGCCGGCCAGTACCTCGACGTGTTGACGCAGGCTCAACGTGACACGTCCACGCAACGCGCATTCAAAGTCGCACGGTATAAGTCGGCCAAGTACACAATCGAACGTCCCCTCTTGTTGGGCGCCGCGCTCGCGGGCGGGACGTCCGAGCTGCGGGAAAGCTACTCCGCGATCGGTGTGCCGCTGGGAGAGGCCTTCCAGTTCCGCGACGATGTTTTGGGCGTTTTCGGCGACCCGGCGGAAACCGGCAAACCCGCTGGTGACGACCTTCGAGAAGGCAAACGCACGTATCTGATCGCCTGCAGCTATGAGGCGGCCACCCCCGCCCAACGTGCGATCCTGGACGCGGGGCTGGGCAACCCCGATTTGGACTCCGCTGGGGTGAACGCCGTCCAGCAAATCATCGTCGACACCGGTGCCTTGACGGTGACGGAAGACAAGATCAAAGAGCTGTTCGCGCAGACTTCGCGCGCGTTGAGCGACGCCAAAGGGCTCATAGAACCGAACGCGCTCGTTGCGCTCAACGACCTGGCGGTGTCGATGGTGCACCGCACGGTCTAGCCGTAGATTTCCAGCGCGCCTGTTCGAAGGCTACAAACCCGTTTGGCCAGGTATTACAGACGGCTCACTACTTTTTCCGATTCCCGTCGTTGTACTTGGTGATACGCGATTCCGACGGGGCACATCCTTTGTGCCCGCGATCGGCCACGCGTAGTCACTGAACCGAATGGCCCGCGTGGATTGGAAGGACTCGCTGATCATGAGCTTGCGGAGAGAAATCGTAGGATTTACACGCTCGATTAAATACGATTTCCATCATTCGCGGCGCTTCCGGCTCACCGTGATCGGTGCCGTTACGGCAGGCGTCGTCATCGTCGTAACCGCAGGCAGCGTATACGGCATGGGTTCAAGTGGTTCCGCCGATCAACCGGCCGCGCAGTCGTCCGACATGGCACATTCGGATTCGTCCGAGGCGGCGATGAAAACTCAGGAGGGCAGCCGCCCATTTGGTGATGGATCTTTGAACGCACGGCAACCGTCGGAGCCGAAGCCCTCGACATCGCGTTCGTCGAGTTCTTCCAGTCCGTCGCCGAGCCATCCCGAAGAATCCGATTCCACGTCGGACTCGCCCAGCCCCGGCATTCCTTCCGAGCCGACGCCGAGCCCGAGTGACGACCCGGATCCGACGACGGACCCCACCGGCAGCCCGAGTGAGTCCCCGAGCGATCCGACTGAGTCCGGGAGCCCTTCCCCGAGCCCCAGCGGATCCCCGACAGGCCCGACTTCGGGCGAAGCATCGCCGACCCGGCCGTAGCCGGCTTGTCGAAGGGTTACTTCGCGGCGCGCGAGTCCGCTTGACGTCCCGGGGCGTTGCGACCCCATAGACTGCGCACTGTGGGGGAAATACGGGCTCAGGGTGCAGGCAGAACACGTACGGTGGCCGTTTCGGCCAGGCGCGGCCAACTCATCGATGGGCGCTTCAGGATTATCTGTCTCATCGCGACAGGCGGGATGTCCAAGGTATATAAAGCACGCGACTTGAAACTGGGCACGACGGTCGCCATCAAAATGTTGCGGCAGGAGTACTTGCACAACGTGCAGCACGCCGACGCATTGCGTCAAGAAGCGGCGGTGATGTCCCGGCTGCAAGACCGACATGTGGTGTCCGTGTACGGCGAGGGCGAACACGACGGCGTGCCCTACATCGTTTTGGAGCATGTTGCCGGACGTACGTTGCGTCACGTACTCAATGACGCCGGAAGCTTCAACCCTCGGCAGGCGCTGGGGATCACTCTCCAGGTGCTGAACGGCTTGTCGGCGGCTCACCGCTTGGGGATCGTGCACCGTGACATAAAACCCGAGAACATCCTGGTCGGCCGGGGGCCTCAGGGCGCATGCATCAAGCTCATCGATTTCGGGATCGCGCAGCCGACACTGCGCCGCCGCGCCGGGCACACTCGCCGGCATTCGATCCTGGCGACCGTCGCTTACCTACCACCGGAGCTGACGTTGGCTGGCGCCTTCGACGCTCGCAGCGATGTCTATTCCACGGGGATCCTGCTGTACGAAATGTTGACTGGGGAGGTCCCGTACGACGGCCCGGATTCCTCGCAGGTCGCCCACATGCACACCGTCCACACAGTTCCCGATCCGCGGCTACTGGCACCCGACTTGCCGGAGGACGTGGCGGCGCTCGTCATGTCGGCTACGGCTCGCAAACCTGGTCACCGTTTCGTTGATGCGGACGATTTCGCTTGTGCTGCACTGGATTCGTGGCGCCACGAGCGGTCTCGTTCACAGCGGCCTCAGCGCGCCACAGCCTCGCCGGCGCCGTCTCACGGCCGCGCCGGCCACTTGGTGGCGCTCTTCGCGTTGATTTGGATGTTCCTTAAGGGGTTGTTCGTGAAGGTCGCGCCCGCGCGCGGCAGCGCGAAATCGTGACGCCCCAGGTAGGGGGTTCACACAAAAATATAGGGCGTCGATACGGACGCCCTATATTTGTGTTCTTACTCTGTCGGTGGCTCCAGCAACGTTTGCAGGTACAACGCTTCACCGAGCTTCTCGATGAGTTCGAGCTGCGTTTCGAGGTAGTCGATATGTTCTTCTTCGTCCTCGAGGATGCTTTCAAACAGGCGCGCTGAGGTGACATCACCGATCGAACGCATGTACTCGATCCCGCGGCGGAGACGATCGACAACCTCGACTTCGATCTTCATGTCGTTGGCGAGCTGTTCTCCCACAGTTTCGCCGATGCGCAGTGCCGATAGTTTCTGGTAGTTCGGCAAGCCCTCAAGAAAAAGGATCCGGTCCGAGAGAATCTCGGCGTGCCGCATCTCGTCGATCGATTCGGCGCGTGTGTGTTTCGCGAGTTTCGTGTAACCCCAGTTCTCCTGCATCTTCGCGTGTAGGAAGTACTGGTTGATGGCGGTAAGTTCCGAGGTCAACTGCTCGTTCAGGAACTGGATGACCTGCTGATCCCCTTGCATGACATTGTCCTCTCAGGTCGCTATGGCCAATACCGTACGCGGCCCGAAAATCGGACATCTCCTCAGGAAACCCTAATATAGGACAGCCTAAGCTCAGATAGGTGAGGCTTCACTACTCATGACTGGAGGCCCGTAATGCGCTTCGAGCATGTCGGTGATGCGATCGAGGCACGTGCCGCATCCGCCGCCGGCCTCGCAGGCGTCTTCCACTTCTTCCTCGCTGCGCGCACCCGCTTCGATGCAGCCGCGCACCTCTTTTTCTGATACGCGGTGGCAGATGCAAACGTACACGCGCAGACCTCCAAGCTTAGCCTTCCCTAAGCAAGGGTGACCTAACCCGAAGGAACTGTCAATACATGCACAGGTCAAAACCCCTGTGACATAGATTGTGATCTACCGAATTCGCAACGTAACGTCGTCACGCAAGCAATTTCGACATCACAGCGACCGCGTGATCCATCTGCTCATCGTCGACATCAAGGTGCGTCACCACACGCACCGTCCCGGCATCCATAGCGGACACCAACACGCCGTCAACCTTGGCTTCACGGACAAACTCCGCACTATCGGGCACCCGCAACTGCACGATGTTGGTGCTCACCGAGCCCGCATCGGTGACTCCGTACGGCTCCAACGCCTGTGCCAAGCGGGACGCACGCGCATGGTCGTGCGCCAACAGGCCCATATGATGCGTCAACGCATAACTGCCCGCAGCGGCGAGCATGCCGGCCTGCCGCATTCCACCGCCCATGCGTTTGCGCAACATCGTCGCCAACTCGACTCTTTCGGCCGTCGATGCCACGACCGAACCGACCGGAGCACCAAGGCCTTTCGATAGGCACACCGAGACTGTGTCGAACGGTGCCACTAGCTCCGCCAACGGCACGCCGCTGGCTACGTGCGCATTCCATATCCGCGCCCCGTCCAGATGCAGGGCCACACCGGCCTCGTCCGCGATGTCGCGCAACCGGTTCAATTCCGGCGGCAGAATGACTGTCCCACCGCCGCGGTTATGCGTGTTCTCGACGGCCACGGCTCGGGTGGCGACAGTGTGATACCCGACCCTGCGACGGATGTACTGGTCCACGATGGCCGGATCGAGCCGTCCTTTGTCACTTGGCCACGTGCGCGTCGATATGCCCCCGATCGCCGCTGCCGCACCGACCTCGTTGGCCACCACGTGTGCATCCGCTTCCGCCAACAATTCCTCGCCGCGACCGACGAGCAGCTGCATCGCTATCTGGTTCGCCATCGACCCGGACGGGACGAACAGCGCTGCCTCTTTACCGAGAATCTGCGCGACCTCGGTCTGCAACGCCGCCACGCTCGGGTCCTCCCCATAGACGTCATCGCCGACGGGCGCGCGCATCATCGCCTCACGCATCCCGGCTGTGGGTTGGGTAACCGTGTCCGAACGAAGGTCGACATGCATGCACCGACCCTAATGCAAAGCGGCCCGGCGCCACCACGTCGACAACGTGCCGGAACCGGGCCATCAACCCTAATGCTGCAGCATCTCGGCGACGAGAAAAGCCAGCTCGAGGCTCTGTTGGGTGTTCAGTCGCGGATCGCATGCGGTCTCGTAACGCTGCGTCAGATGTTCGTCTTCCAATGCCTGTGCACCGCCGAGGCATTCAGTGACGTCCTCTCCGGTCAATTCGACGTGGATACCGCCCGGGTGGGTGCCTGTCTGGCGATGGACCTCGAAGAATCCGAGGGCCTCGTCGACGACACGGTCGAAATGACGCGTCTTCAAACCGTTGGTCGACTCGTGAGTGTTGCCGTGCATCGGGTCGCACTGCCAAATCACTTGGCGCCCTTCCGCCTGCACCTTTTCGATGATCGGCGGAAGCACGTCACGGATCTTCTGGTTGCCCATGCGGCTGATCAGAGTCAATCGGCCCGGCACATTGTCCGGATTGAGTTTGTGGCACGCGTCGACAACCCAGTCCGGGGAAGCGCTGGGACCGATCTTGACGCCGATCGGGTTGGAGACGCGGGAAGCGAAGTCGATATGCGCGCCATCGAGGCGCCGCGTGCGCTCACCGATCCACAGGAAGTGGCCCGACAAGGCGTACGCACGGTCATCGTCGACCCTGGTGAGCGCCCGGTCGTATTCGAGCGCGAGCGCCTCGTGCGAGGCATACATGGTCACCGCGTGCAGGGCGTCGTCATCGACACCGCAGGCGTCCATGAACGCCAGGGCGCGATCGATCTCGCGGCCGATCGCTTCGTACCGTTCCCCGGCCGGTGAGTCCCGGACGAAGGTCCGGTTCCAGTGGTGTACCGCTCGAAGGTCGGCCATGCCCCCGGCGATGTAGGCGCGAAGCATGTTCATCGCGGCAGCCGCGTTCGCGTAGGCGCGGACCATGCGTTGCGGGTCGGCGACCCGCGCCTGCGGCGTCGCCTCCAAACTGTTGACCAGGTCGCCCCGATACACGGGCAACCCCAATGCGTCAAGGGAAGCGGAACGCGGTTTCGTGTACTGGCCAGCGACCCGGCCCACCTTGACCACGGGCATGCTGGCCCCGTAAGTCAGCACCACGGCCATCTGCAAGAGGGTGCGGGCGTTGCCGAGCAGGTGCGCCTCGGTGTTGGTGTCGAATGTTTCCGCGCAGTCGCCGCCTTGCAGGAGGAACGCTTTACCGGCACACACGTCGGCGAGATAGCTGCGCAGTTCGTCGACCTCATACGGCGCCACGATCGGCGGCACGCTCGACAGGGTGTCGTAGGCACGATCTACTTCGGTGCGATCCGGCCAGGGCGGGGTCTGGTCTCGAGGAAGGTCGCGCCACACGTCGAGTCCGAGTTTGTCAGCCCGCTGGATTTGAACGGCGGGGTCGATGACGCCCGGCAGGGCCGAGCCGTGTTTCAAATTCGATGATTGTGAGGCCACGAAGCAAGCTTACGGTGTCGTATGTGTTCACCGCTTCGCCGCCACACCGCCGTGGTGCCGGTGTGGCGGCAGTGAACTAGCACCGGAATCAGTGGCCGTTATGGTCGTGAGCATCACACGACGAAGGAGAACACGATGCGCAACGAATCAATCGGCGACTGGCTGGATGACCTCGCTTCATCGAAGGCCACCCCTGGCGGCGGGGCCGCGGCGGCGCTGAGCGCGGCCACGGGGGCCGCACTGGTCGAAATGGTCACGAATCTGACGATCGGAAAACGCAAATACGCCGAATATGAAGAGACGATGCGCGACGTTCGCGACGAGGCGACGCGTGCGCGAGCGCGCGCGTTGGAGCTGGCGCGGGAGGACGAGGCGGCTTTCGACAAGGTGATGGCCGCTTACGGTTTGCCCAAGGACAGCGAGGATGCGGCACGAGCCCGCACCGCCGCAATCCAGGCGGCGCTGGTAGATGCGGCCGAGGCTCCGCTGCGTATCGCGGAAGTCGCCGCGCACATCATCGCGTTGTCAGAGCGGATGCTCGAGGGCGCGAACGTCAACCTGATCTCCGATATCACGGTCGCCGTCGAATCCGCCAATGCCGCCCTGCGATCAGCCCAAGCCAATGTGGATATAAATCTGGCTAGCATGAAGGACGCTGCACAACGCGACGAGATCGCTGCTCGCCTGCAGGAACACCTGGCAGCGGTGTCACGGGGTGAACAAGTCACGGCCACAATATCGGCACGAGTGAACGGCGGATAGCGGCCCACGCGAAAATCTTCAGGGCGGGGCACGTCGTACCATGTGCGCAATGCGAAGCATTGACGGGCGCGCGATCGCCAAAACGATTTCTGCTGAAGTTTCGTCGGCAGCTACTCAACTCAGTTTCGAAGGCATCACCCCGACCTTGGCGGTCGTTGTGCCGACCCGGGACGAATCGACCGCGTGGTACGTGCGCTCTATCGAACGCACCGCCGCGCGGGTCGGCGTCACCTGTCGCACAGTGCGCCTGGAAGACCCGAGCGGCGATGAGTTGGCACGCCAGCTCGATGTCTTGTCTCGGGACGACTCGGTGCACGGAATCATTTGCCAGACCCCTCTTCCCAACGGCGTCACGCTCACGCAAATGGGCGAGCACATCGATGTCGACAAGGACATCGATGGCGCGAATCCGGCGAGCCTCGGCCGGCTGGCTGCCGGGGTCGACACTTTCGCGCCCGCGACCGCGGCCGCGGTAACCGAGATCCTCCGGCGCGAGGAGATACCTCTCGCCGGTAAGCAGGTCGTCATCGTGGGGCGCTCGACGGTGGTCGGCAAACCCGCCGCGCTGCTGCTCCTCAACGAAAACGCCACCGTGACGGTATGCCACTCACGCACCGAAGACCTGGCGCAGGTGTGTGCCCGTGCCGACGTGGTGGTCGCGGCCGTCGGCAAGGCTCACATGATCACCCGCGAGTACGTCGCGCCCGGCGCTGTCGTCATCGACGTCGGCACGAACCCGACCGACGACGGGTTGGTCGGCGATGTTGACCTCGATTCGATGCGCGAAGTGATATCGGCGGCCACGCCAGTCCCCGGAGGCGTCGGCCCCGTCACGACAATCCAGTTGATGCAGCACACGGTTCGCGCCGCGGCGAATGTGTGACGGATCGGCATGTCTTGTACGGGGCAGACAGGGTCGCGGCAGGTGTTGACTCGAGACCGGCGCATGCGCGTCGGTACGGCTAAGGAGAGGCCATGACAACCCGCGATGAAGCGAAAGTCCGCACTGCTCGCGAGGCGATCGGTCGCCTCGCCGGTGATTTCTGGTCCATATACGCGGACCAGATCGATCTGCGCATAGCACCCGACCACGCCCACTCGTACACGACGTCGCGGTGTGAAGAGCGGCTCGTGGTCGAAGCGTCGACGGCTGCGAATCTTGTCGCTGGACTCACCAGTTACCTCGAAACACACGGATACGGCCATTTCGGACGCAACGGGGCATGGTCGCGGGTGCCCCACTCGCTTGAGCTGCCAGGCGCTGCCGTCCACGGCGACAGCCGCTGCCGGTACCGCTACGTCAACAACTTCACGGTGGCCGGCTACACGTCCCCTTATTGGCAATGGACCGACTGGGAACGTGAGATCGACATTTGGGCGTCGGCCGGAATCAATCTCGCCCTCGTCACGACCGGGGCCGAAGCGCTGTGGCTGGACCTGCTGATGCGGTTCGGCTATTCCGAACACGAAGCGCTGTCGTGGATCGCACTGCCGGGGCACCAGCCGTGGCAATGGTTGGGCAACCTGACCGGCAACGGCGACGGAACCTCGCGCGAACTCGTGGAGAAGCGCGCCGAAATGGGCGCAAGGATCCTCGACCGCTTGGATGAGCTGGGAATCGAGGCGGCGCTGCCGGGTTTCTGTGGCAACGTTCCCGAGGATTTCGCGCAGCGCAACCCTGGCTGCGACATCAAGTCTCAGGGCCAGTGGCGTGGATTCGACCGTCCCGCATGGCTGGACCCCCGAAGTGACGCCTTTGCGGCCGCGGCCGCGGCCTATTACGAGTCCCAGAAGCAGCGTTTCGGCCTTCGACGCTGTCAGGCCACGGACATCCTGCACGAGGGCGGCAACGACGACTACCCCCTCGGTGTTGCCGCGAGTGCGATCACCCAAGCCATGCGGCAGCATCACCCGGATTACTTGTGGATCACGCAGGCCTGGCAGAACAATCCGCGCGACGCAGTCCTATCCAGCATCGACACCTCGCATGTGCTCATATTGGACTTGAAGGGGACCCAATGGCACCGACGCGACTGGCACGGGGCAGCGTGGGCGTGGAGCATCTTGCCCAACTACGGCGGCCGCTTGGGGCTTTTTGGTGCGCTGCCCGCAGTCGCCGACTTCCCGGCGCTGGTGGATAACCCCGGGGCCGAGGATCTACGCGGCACGGCTTACATGGCGGAAGGCACCGACACCAACCCCGTGCTGTGGTCGATGTTCGCGGATGCCAGCTGGTCGGCTGCGCCCATCGACGTCACAGGCTGGGTCGCCGATTACGCGAAACGGCGTTACGGACAGGATCATCCGCGCGCACGCCAAGCATGGCTGGGCTTGTTGTCCACCGTGTACCGAAGCCAGCACGGGATGCCGGGCGGCGCCGATTCAATCCTGACGGCTGTTCCAAGCCTGGACGCGGCGGCTTCCTCCCCGGCCGCGCCGCATTACCTGCCTTACCCAGCCGAGGCCCTCGAGGTCGCATGGCGTGACCTGCTGGCGGCGCGCAACGCCCTCGGCGACGTGGATGCCTTCCACCATGACCTTGTCGACGTCACACGTCAAGTGTTCAGCAACCGGGCGCGTACGCTGCTGCCGTTGCTCAAGACCGCTTACGCCAGTGCCGACGCCCGCCGTTTCTCATCGCTGCGATACCAGTTCCTGGAACTGTTCGAGGTGCTCGAGCCGGTGTTGGCTACGCGCGCCGAATTCATGCTCGGAACCTGGATCGAAAAGGCCCGCACCCTGGCATCCACTTCAGAGGAGGCGGACACGCTCGAACGTGAGGCTCGCACACTCGTAACGAACTGGGGCACCACGCGCGAGCAGCATGACTGGCTACGCGGTTACGCCAATCGCGAATGGGCCGGCCTTATCTCCACTCTGTACAGACCACGCTGGGAGGCCTACCTCGATAGCCTCGCGGTCAGTCTGGATTCCGGCCAACCCGCGGAAACCATCGACTTCTTCGCGTTCACGAAACGCTGGATCGACGAACTGCGGCCGGTGGCGGCCTCTCCTATCGGCGACCCGATAGCCGCGGCGCGTGCCGCTCACCATGCGCTGCCGTACTTCGAGGGGCTGCCTTAGGCGCGCCGCCCGCTGCGGCGCGCCTCTCAGCTATCCGAAGAAGACTTCGGCCTCGCGCAACCGGCCCTCAGGCACGGTCTTGAGCTCGGCTGTAGCTTCCTCCAGGGACACGCGGGCGATCTCAGTGCCTCTCAACGCCACCATCGTGCCGTAGGCACCATCGTGTACCGCTCCGATGGCGTGCAGACCGAAACGGGTCGCCAGGACCCGGTCGAACGCGGACGGCGTGCCGCCCCGCTGCACGTGGCCCAGAACGACCGCACGCGACTCCTTGCCCGTTTCCTGTTCGATCCGGTCGGACAACCACTGTCCGATTCCGCCCAAGCGCACGTGGCCGAAAGCATCGCGGTCGCTGTTTTGAGTGACCATTTCGCCTTCGACGGGCTGCGCGCCTTCGGCGACCACCACGATCGGCGAAAAATCGGTGCGGAACCGCGATTCCACGTTCTTCACGACATCGGCGACAGTGAATCGCTTCTCCGGGACCAGGATCATGTTGGCGCCGCCCGCTAGCCCAGAGTGCAGCGCGATCCATCCTGCGTGTCGGCCCATCACCTCGACTACGACGCAGCGGTGGTGGCTTTCGGCGGTGGTGTGGAGCCGGTCGATCGCCTCGGTCGCGATATTGACGGCCGTGTCGAAACCGAAGGTGTAATCGGTGGCGCCGAGGTCGTTATCGATCGTTTTCGGAACGCCGACGACCGGAATTCCATCATCGGTGAGCTTCTTGGCCACCCCAAGCGTGTCCTCGCCGCCGATCGCGATGAGTGCGTCCACTCCCTGGTCTTTCAGGTTGGTGCGCACCGTCTCGACACCGCCGTCGACCTTATAGGGGTTGGTGCGGGAGGAACGCAGGATCGTACCGCCCCGCGGAAGAATGCCACGCACGTTTTCGACCTGCAACGGCGTGGTTCGGTTTTCCAATGGGCCGCGCCAGCCGTCTCGAAACCCTACGAATTCGTAACCGTAGTCATTGACTCCTTTACGGACGATAGCCCGTATGACGGCGTTGAGCCCAGGGCAGTCGCCCCCGCCGGTCAATACGCCAATACGCATCTCGAACGCTCCCAACTTGCGCGTGTGGGTGACGGCAAGCAGACGTCGTTGTCCTTGCCTGTTTGGTCGCTTGACTGAGCCTAACCCGGGTCTAAGGCGCGCGGATGCTGGGCTTACGGACCGGCTATCGCATGCGTGCTTGCCACTGTTCTTGCAGAACATGCCAGCGTTCGAGGTTGTGACGCGCGTCGGCGAGCGCGGAATGATGGTCGCGCGGCGGTTTCGGCAATGCGGGGCGACCGACGTCGTCCCAGCGCTGTTTGAGGTCCTTGGTCATGCGCGGCAGCGTGCGCGGCAGGGCGGGCATGCCTCCCCACAGCTGAGCCAACACCACGTGATCGTAGGCGCCGTACCAGGCCCACAGCTCTACTCTTTCCTGCGACTTCGGGCCGATGGGTTCCATGAGGAAGTCATACAGGTCTTTGCGGATCGTCTCGCGGGAACGCCAGCTCGAGTCCCCCGGCGATGGGAGCTTGTCGAGCACGTTCTTACGCACCCAAGGAATCGCCTTATCGGGGTCGAATTCGGTCGAAACGGCATAGAATTCGCGGCCGTACTCGTCTACAACGCCTATGGACACCAGGTCGATCGTTACACCGTCTTCGATGAACTCGCAGTCGTAGAAGTACCGGTACGCCACCGCAATAGACCTTTCAGCCGATTGTCAAATCGTTCGAACGGACTGTTCCACGTCGAAATTTGTGACCATCTGACGCCGCTGCGCAGAAACACCGCAGGATAACCGCCCCGTCTATGCGTATTCAGTCTGCATGCCCAAAACTTAACCGGACGGCAAGCTATAAACTACGCATAATTCTGGTTGGGGCGTATACCGCCGCCCTGCGAGGAATGTTCACAACTCAACCTGAGCACTGTCGCATATCCGAATATAGGGCTGTACATCACGGCCGAATCCAGCCATGATCGACAGGTACCCACGCGAAGCGGTCCCTTGAGGGGGTTAGGGGGTGGAACGTGGACGCGAATGCGTCTGACGATCTACTGGCCGGAGTCATGATGTTCACCGGCCTCAATGCCGATGCGCGGCAACGCATCGCCGCGGCGGCGATACCGCGCCAGTATCGGCGCGGGCAGCTGCTCTTTGTAGAGGGCGACCCCGGGGATTCGCTCATCATGGTGCGTTCGGGCGCCGTATCGGTTTTCCGCACCTCCCCCACCGGCGAGCGCGCGATGCTGCATGTGGTGCGCTCACCGGACGTACTCGGCGAGGTTTCGCTTCTTGACGGTTCCGTCCGGTCTGCGTCCGCCGAGGCTCTGGAGGACACCTCCGCCATGGCGCTGGCGCGGACCACGTTTTTGGAGCTCGTCCACGCCAGCCCGAGCATGCTCGACGCCGTCATGCGCACGATGGGAGGCATGGTGCGGCGATTGACGGAGCAAAGTTCGGACCACGTGTTCCTCGACCTACCGGCGCGGGTAGCCAAGGCCCTAGTCAGGTTGAGTGGACACACGAACGCCCCGATGGTCACTATTGAGTTGAACCAAACCCAGCTCGCCGAGCTCGCCGGGGGGTCACGGCAAAGCGTGAATCAGGCAATCGGCACATTCGCGCTGCGTGGCTGGCTACGCACCGAGGGTCGACGCATCGTCGTCACAGACATCCCCGCACTGAGGCGTCGCGCCGGAGTCGACGAGATATGAGATCTACTTAGGACGAATGAATACCTCGTGTCGAACGGGCTAGGGTGACAACAGCTGTCGGCTGCCGACGAGCCGCACACACGACGCCATAGCCAGGGGGTTCGATGTCGAAGGACTTTGTCCATCTACATGTCCATACCGAGTACTCGATGCTCGACGGGGCAGCCAAGATGCGCCCCATGTTCGGGGAAGTCGAACGTCTCGGAATGTCGGCCATCGCCATGACCGACCACGGAAACATGTTCGGGGCGTACGAGTTCTATAAGGAAGCGACAAAAGCGGGCATCAAACCCATCATCGGGATCGAGGCCTACGTCGCCCCGGGCGACCGCAGCATCAAAAAGCCGGTGAGGTGGGGCAGGCCCGACCAGAAATCGGACGATGTGTCCGGCGGTGGCGCCTATACCCACATGACCATGTGGGCGAAAAACGTGACCGGCTTGCGCAACCTGATGACTCTGTCGAGCCTGGCCTCGATCGAGGGCCAGTACCAAAAACCCCGCATGGACGC
The DNA here is from genome assembly GCA_019112895.1 of Candidatus Stackebrandtia faecavium. Classification (GTDB taxonomy): domain Bacteria; phylum Actinomycetota; class Actinomycetes; order Mycobacteriales; family Micromonosporaceae; genus Stackebrandtia; species Stackebrandtia faecavium. Next base: position 29,420 of record DXIM01000088.1, on the reverse strand, counting down.
CGCGCTGTTGGCGGAGCACGCCGAAGGCATCATCGCGACCACGGGCTGCCCGTCGGGCGAGGTCCAAACGCGGCTACGCCTCGGACATGAGCGGGAGGCGTTCGAAGCCGCCGCCAAATACCAGGAGATCTTCGGTAAGGAGAACTTCTACCTCGAACTCATGGACCACGGCCTCGACATTGAACAGCGGGTCCGCGCCGGCCTGCTCGACATCGGCAAGCGACTCGGCTTGCCGCCGGTCGCCACGAACGACTCCCACTATGTGCACCAGCACGACTCCAAGCACCATGAAGCGCTGCTGTGCGTGCAGTCGGGGAAAACCCTCACCGACCCGAACCGTTTCAAGTTCTCCGGCGACGGTTACTACATCAAGTCGGCCGCGGAGATGCGCGACTACTGGGACAAAGAGGTGCCGTCGGCGGCAGATAACACGCTGCGCATCGCCGAGCAGATCGAATCGTACGAAGAGGTCTACACCTTCGCAGACCGCATGCCCCGGTTCCCTCTGAAAGAAGGCGAAACCGAGGACATCCTGCTGCGTCGCGAAGTAAACGAGTATGCGCCGCAGCGTTACCCCGATGGCGTACCGCAGGCGCACCAGGAACGCATCGATCACGAGCTCAAGGTGATCTCCCAGATGGGATTCCCCGGCTACTTCCTCGTCGTCGGCGACCTCGTGCGCTGGTCGAAAGCGCAGGGCATTGCGGTCGGACCTGGCCGTGGTTCGGCGACCGGCTCGCTTGTGGCCTACATCCTGCAGATCACCGACCTGGACCCGATCGAACACAAACTGATCTTCGAGCGCTTCCTCAACCCCGAGCGCGTGTCGCCGCCGGATATCGACCTCGACTTCGACGAGCGTCGCCGCGGTGAGGTCATGCGGTACACGGTCGATAAATGGGGCGAGGAGAACGTCGCCCAGGTCATTACGTTCGGCACGATCAAAACGAAGGCAGCGCTCAAGGACGCAGCCCGCGCACACCTGGGGCAGCCCGGGTTCGCCGTCGCTGAACGCATCGCCAAGGCACTTCCGCCACCTGTTGCGGCCCAAGACATCCCGCTGTCCGGAATCGTTGATCCGGCCCACGAACGCCACGGAGAAGCCGCGGAGGTGCGCTCGCTCGTCGAAAACGACCCCGAGCTCACGAAGATCTTCGATACCGCCCGCGGACTGGAGGGGCTGATCCGAAACGCGGGCGTGCACGCGTGCGCCGTCATCATGTCAAGCACGCCCTTGATGGGCCAGGTCCCCTTGTGGTCCAGGCCCGACGGCTCGGTCATCACCGGTTGGGACTACCCGTCTTGCGAAGACATCGGTCTGCTCAAGATGGACTTTCTCGGCCTGCGTAACTTGACGGTCATCAGCGATGCCATCAATAACGTCAAACGTAACCACGACATCAGCCTGGCGAGCGAGACGATCCCCCTCGACGACCCGGCCACTTTCGAGCTTCTCGGGCGCGGCGAAACGCTCGGTGTCTTCCAGCTCGACGGCACAGGCATGCGGGATCTTCTGCGGCGCATGCAGCCGAAGAAATTCGGTGACATCGCCGCCGCCATCGCCCTATATCGACCGGGGCCGATGGCCGCCAACGCCCACATCAACTTCGCGGAGCGTTCGAACCAGCGCCAAGCGAGCGAACCCATCCACCCTGAGCTCGCCGAGGCCCTCGAACCGATCCTCGGCGAGACCTACCACCTGCTGGTGTACCAAGAGCAGGTCATGGCCATCGCGCAGCAGCTCGCCGGCTATACCTTGGGCGGCGCGGACCTGCTACGCCGCGCGATGGGTAAGAAGAAGAAAGAAATCATTGAGAAGGAATTCGAGACCTTCAAGGCCGGAATGACCAGCCGTGGTTTCTCCGCCGAGGCGACCCAGACGCTATGGGACGTCATGCTCCCGTTCGCCGGATACGCGTTCAACAAATCTCACACGGCGGGTTACGGCCTGGTCTCCTACTGGACCGCATATCTGAAGGCCAACTACCCGGCCGAATACATGGCCGCGCTGCTGACGTCCATCGGAGACAATAAGGACAAGTCGGCCATCTACCTTGCCGACTGTCGCAAGCTCGGCATCAAGGTTCTTCCACCTGACGTCAACTCCTCGCGCGCCGACTTCACGGCCGTCGGCCACGATGTGCGCTTCGGCCTGGGCGCCATCCGCAACGTGGGTTCGGCCGTGGTCGATTCGATCGTGGCAACCCGAGACAAAAAGGGCAATTACACGTCGTTTTCGGATTTCCTACAAAAGTCGGAATTGGCGGTTTGTAACAAACGCGTCATCGAATCGCTCATCAAATCGGGGGCTTTCGACTCGCTGGGGCATTCACGCAAAGCCCTATACGAACAGCACGAGATGCTCGTGGAATCGATCGTCGGTGTGAAGCGTAAGGAAGCGGAAGGGCAATTCGACCTATTCGGAGGCATGCTTACTCCGGACCAACCCGCCGAAGAAGCCGCCGGAGAACACAACGATTTCTCCGGCGAAGACTGGTCACGCAAGATCACTCTCGAGTTCGAGCGTGAAATGTTGGGACTATACGTGTCCGGTCACCCGCTCGAAGGCGCTGAAATGATTCTGCGCAAGCATGCCGACAGCAAGATCGCCGACGTTGTCGGCGAGGAGCTCGCCGACGGTTCGGCAGTGACGATCGCCGGTATCGTGTCCAGTCTTGAGCGTCGCGTCACCAAACAGGGCAAGCCGTGGGCGAAGGCGACCATCGAGGACCTCGACGCCGCGGTCGAGGTGTTGTTCTTCCCGAAGACATACGAATTCGCCGGGCCTCAACTCGCGCAAGACCTCGTTGTGGCGGTGCGCGGAAAAGTGAATAAGCGCGACTCCGAGATCTCTGTGGTCGCAATGGATCTGCAGCCGCTGGAAATCAACGAATCCGATCTCGTCAACGAACCGACCTTGACGTTGTCGGTCCAGTTGGCGAAAGTGAACGAGCGCCTCGTCGACGAGTTGAAAACAGTGCTGCAGGGCAATCGGGGCGACACTGCAGTACGGGTGCGTCTCAAAAGCGCCAACCAAGAGGCCCTGTTGGCCCTAGACGAGAAATACAAAGTCGCGGCAGGCCCGAGCTTGACGTCCGAGCTAAAAAGCCTTCTCGGTGGAGAATGTATCGATTGACGTATTCCCACTACGATGCGCCCGGGGATCTCCCGGGCGCATTCGTTCTTTTCCCGTGCCGCACATAACTCGCCCTGGATCATCCCAACACGGACGGTATTGGATCCACATAGCCCCGGCATGATCATGGCCAGGTTATGGACCAGGAAACATTCGGCAATTGACATCAGTAGTGACGTTGACCATTCTTTAGGTCTCACTGTAAGCCCAGCAGTGAGTCATTCTCGGAGGTAAATGAATGTCTACGTCGCGCCGAGCCCTATTGAGCGCAGCTGTCATGGTCCCTACAAGTGCCGCGGTTCTCGCTGTCACGAGCGGCACGGCTCAGGCAGCCGAATACAAATGGGACCGCAAATTGAAAGACGGACTCAAGGGGTCCGACGTCACCCAGTTGCAGATCCGTGTTGCCGGCTACCCCGGCTACGGAAACGTATTGGCCATCGATGGTTCCTTTGGCCCAGCCACCAAGGCGGCCGTCAAACGCTTCCAGTCCGCTTATGGGCTCGCCTCTGACGGTGTTGCCGGCCCGGACACATTCTCGAAGATCTACAGCCTGCAAGACAGCGACAACAGCCCCAAGCACTTCAAGTACAGCGAATTGAACAGCTGTAACAGCAGCTGGGGCGGCGGCATGGTGTCCGCCAGCACCGCCAAGGCCAACGCCTTGGTGACAATGTGGCGCTTGGAAGCGCTGCGTCATGCACTCGGCGACAAGCCGATCACTATCTCCAGTGGATTCCGGTCCAAATCGTGCAACAGCCGCGTGGGTGGCGCCTCCAACAGCCGCCACATGTACGGCGACGCGGCAGACCTCACCGGTTCACACTCGTTCTGCACGATGGCCAAGCAGGCACGCAACCACGGTTTCTGGTCGATTCTTGGCCCGGGTTACCCCAACCACAACGACCACGTCCACGTGAGCGGCCGCAGCAGCCGTTACTGGTCCGCACCCAACTGCGGCATCTAAGCTCTACGCCGTCTCCTAGAGGACAGTTGCGCCATCACACCCCTCGGTGGCGCAACTGTCTTTATGTTTCAGCACCCCGCCAACGGGTTATGAGTCAAGGAGCAGTCGCCGCATAGCCCCCCGTTCGGGACCCGGTAATAGAGGCAGCAGCTGTAACGCACGAAACCCGGTTCTTTGCGTTGTAGCCATCCTGCTCCCTCCAGTCGAGGATGCCGCAACGCATGGTCCGCCAGCTCTCGCCAGTCGTGGCCGCTGTGCTGCGACAGCAGCCGCATTCCACTGACGAGAGCCGCTGCCGTGTTGCCACGCAGCAACTTCGACGATATCGACACCTGCGCGAGCAACGCCTGGGTCAGCGGCGCCACATGGTCGTCGCACACCGTGCTGACCAGTTCATCCATCAGTTCCAAGACGGGTCCGGTGTATCCGTCGGTTTCTTCGGCTGCCAGGGTCACAAGCTCGCCGTCACCAGGACGGAAGTACATTCGCGACACAGGTACTCGTGGTAGGCAACCGTGCAGCATGACGCACGCCAGCATCGGCGACACGAGCCTCGAGACGACTCCTTGAAAGACCAATGAGGCCGCGACCCTGTCCTCGCCACCACCGACGGCGGCCCGCGCCGCCGTCAGCAGATTCCGCACGTGATCGCCGTCGACGCGATACAGCCGCGATATCGGTGTCCACGGCTGTTCGCCTCGCGGGTGCGTGAGCCCAAAAAACATTCCCTTGGAGGCGCTAAGCTTTCGGGCGCGCGAGATTTCGCTGGCGGGCATCGGCATTAGCATGTCTTCATCCTGCCCGGGCCCACACCGGCTTTGTTTCTCGGCCTTGACGGCGTGTCGCTACCGGCCGTCAGTCGATCCATCTCGCGACAGTTCGAACAGGCGCACGACCTCTCCGCGCACCTGTGAGCGCTGCGTCAAGGTCTCGCCCCACGGGATGCGCAACGATTCCTCTTGGCCCGCCACGGTCACCACGAAGTCGCCGCCGTTTCCGTCGAGACTGACCATCTTCGCGCTGGTCGCATCCGGGCGACCGCCCACACCCCGGCAGATCACCAGCGTGTCTTGTGGATGATCGTCATTCATGTGCGTCGTGATAGCGGCGACCACATCTGCGCTGAACGGGTTATTCACACTGACCTTTTCATCGTCTTGCTCAACTCGCACAGGATCGCCTCGTTGAAGTCATAGGCGTCCAAGACTTCATCGATGATGCGTTCACGTTGCCGCGCATCCCAATTCGCGTTGTCCAGCTCTCGCCGGTACTGCTGCTTATACGCGGCGCCGTCGGCGATCCCGTCGAAAATGTACAGCTTGACGCCGGCACCGTCGGCGAAACCGTAGGTGGCGTTGGCGGCCGCACGAAACGCTTGACCGCCCGACAGGTCTCCGAGGTAGCGCGTGTAGTGATGTGCGACGAACGAGCCCGCGCTGTCGATCTCGCCCAGCCGCGTCAAGTACCGGCACGTCGACGGCAAAGGATCCAGGCTGTCGCGCCAGTCCTTGCCGCGAAGCAGCGTCATGTCGGCGTCGATCGCTGTCAGCCGTGACAGTTTCGGATCGACGAATGGACCCGCCACCGGGTCGTCACGCCACAATCGCGAGGCTTCGTCCAGGGCTTTATACACAAAGTACAGTTGACCGCTCATGGCCGCGTAGTCGTCGAGATGCAGCTCTCCGTCGAGCAAAGCCGCCAGGATACCGGGCTCGTCATCGCCCGCCGCCTCATCGGCATCATCGCCGGTCGGGTCGACGCTTTCGTGTCTAGCCCACGTCGCTTCTCGAAGCTGTCGTGAAAAAGGGGTCACCGGGGCGTGGATCGTCATAGTCACTCCTGCCAGCGCTGCGGTAATGCAAGCCTAACCTACAATCCGGCCGCGGTAAACTGTGGAATCGCGCCCGAAAACGGCACTTCAACCGCGGCGAGCGTCGGTGCGACCCATGCATGTGTCGGACATGTCAGGGCAATCACGATTGTTCACCGCGCTCGCTGCCACGACCGCCCCGCCGATAGCCTGCGCGGTATCACCAATCCAGCGCGAGGGGCCCATATGCCGAGTAAGACAGCCGGATCCGCCGGTGTCGGGCTCATCATCCTTGCGTCGATCTTCTTCGGCATATCGGGCGTGTTCGCCAAAAGCCTGTTCGCGGTCGGAATTACTCCGTTGCAGGTGACCTGGCTACGTGTTGCGGGAGTCGGCGTACTGCTGCTGATAGTGGCCCTTCCGGTGCTAAAACAGATCCGGCATGCGCCGTTGGGCGCGATCATCGCGTTCGGGCTTGCCGCAGTGGCCGGGGTCCAAGGCTTCTACTTCCTCGCCGTGGCACGATTGCCGGTCGGTATCGCGCTCCTGCTCGAGTTCACCGGTCCGGTACTCGTGGTCGCCTGGGTGCGTTGGGTCCGGCGCACACGTCTGCCGCGACCAGCCGTCGTCGGCGCGCTCGTGAGTTTGGCGGGGCTGTGCATCGTGATCGAGGTCTGGAGCGGCCTGAGCCTGGATCTGTGGGGCTTGGCTGCCGGGGCCGGCGCGGCAGCGTGCCAGGCCGGCTATTTCCTCGGCGGGGAGAGTCTCGCTTCGCGCGTCAACGTGCGACTGCTGTTGGCGGTCGGATTCGGCGTCGGAACGCTCGCGTTGACCCCGATGGCCGCGCCGTGGACGATCGAATGGCATCGGCTAGCTGTCGACACCACGCTCGCAGGAACGGCGGTCCCCGCCTACGGCACGGTGTTGGTGTTGATCGCTTGCACCGCCGCCGCTTACGCAACAGGGCTTCCCGCGCTGCGCATTCTGTCGGCACCGGTCGCGGGAGGCATGGGGTACACCGAAGTCGTGGTCGCCTCGATCGGCGCCTGGCTGCTGTTGGGTGAATGGTTGACAACCTGGCAGATCGTGGGCGGCATCGTCGTCATAGCTGGCGTGGCGACCACGCAACGCGCGGTCGCCACGCACAAAGTAGATGGGGAGGCGGGGGCTTTGCTACCCGATCTGCCCGACACCGAGCAACGCTAGGCGGTGAACCGTTCGGTGATCGCATCGATTTCCTCTGCCTGCTGCGGCGTGGGACGCCATTGCCCGGCCGCCGCGTTCGCGCGCACCTGCTCGGGCTTAGTAGCTCCGGCGATCACCGACGCGCAGCCGGGCTTAGCCGCCAGCGCACCGATTCCGACGTCCAACAGGCTCACGGCGTTCTCGTCCGCCCACGCAACGAGGGCCTCGACCGCGTCCAGTTTCGCCTCGGTGATGAACGATTCGCGCTGCGACAGCCGGGTACCGGCCTCGAGAGCTTGGCCGCGACGGACCTTCCCGGTCAGCATCCCCATCGCGAGTGGGAAGAACGGCAGCACACCGAGCCGGTACTCCAGCGAAGCGGGAACCACTTCGGACTCGACCTTGCGTTCGAGCAGCGACCAATGGTTTTGCGCCGAAATGAACGCGGTCGTGCCGAGCTCCTTCGCGGTGTGGTCCGCTTGCGCGATCTGCCAGCCGGAAAAGTTCGAATGTCCGATGTAGCGGACCTTTCCTTCCAGCACGAGTTCGTGCAGCGCGGCTAGCGTCTCCGCTATCGGCGTCGCCGGGTCCGGGGTGTGAATCTGGTACAGGTCTATGTAGTCGGTGTTGAGCCGGCGCAACGAGGCCTCGACCGCACGCCGTATGTAAGCGCGGCCGCCGTAGGCTCCGGCCGCAGGGCCGAAACCCATGTCGTGGTTTTGGTTGCCGAACTTCGTAGCGAGCACGACTTGGTCCCGCCGCCCCTTAAGGACCTCGCCGAGCAGCTCCTCCGAAGCGCCCGTACCGTACATGTCGGCGGTGTCGATGAGAGTGATTCCCTCGTCGATCGCGGCATCAACGACGGCGCGAGTGCCGTCGAGGTCGACAGCGCGACCGAAGTTGTTGCCGCCCAGTCCGACGGCCGACACGTGAAGCCCTGAGTTTCCGAGTGGTTGGTATCGCATTGATCGACCGTACTGCACGGACCCGAAACGCCAAGTCAGTCGCCGGCCCGCCGTGACGCAATCCCCATCCCCGCCGCACATGTCGGCGCCTCGGGCTCACGACGCTTCGCTATGCTGCTGCGTGACTTCACGTCTGCCGGCACAACTGGATAGTGACCACAGAATGTATGCGATTCTCGACCTGGAGACCACCGGTCTGCACCGCAACGACCGAGTGGTCGAGATCGCGATCGTCCACGCCGACGAAACCGGTGCGGTCACGGGAACGTGGCACACGCTCGTCAACCCCGAACGTGATCTGGGGCCGGTCCATATTCACGGAATCCGTGCCAGTGATGCCCGCCAGGCACCGCTTTTCGGCGACATAGCCGGCACCATTGCGGACAAACTCGACGGTAGAATCCCGGTAGCGCACAACATCGGCTTCGACTCTTCCATGCTCGGCAACGAATTCGCGCGGCTCGGGCTCGATGCACCGAACCTCGCCGAATACGGGGTATGCACGATGGCATGGGCGTCAGAATTCCTGGGCCCCAAGGTTCGCAGCCTCCGCCACTGCTGCGAGGTTGCCGGTATCGGCAACGACCGTCCACACGAGGCGCTGTCGGATGCGTTGGCCACTACGCAGCTCCTCGCCCACTATCTGGCGGACTGCGGGCAGGCGCCGGCTCCGTGGGTGGAGCTGCGTTCCACGGCCCGCGACATGGAGTGGCCGAACCTCGAGTCGATTGCTCACGAAGCCCACCGTGGGGTCGGTTCGGCCCCGGTGGATCTGCTGTCGCTGTTGCCGAATCAACGCACTACCGAACCCGATACGCAGGCGTTGCGTCGATACATGAACGCCCTCGACCGCGCCCTCGTCGACCACGAGCTATCCACCAGCCAAGCTGAGGAGCTGGTGTCGCTGGCCACTCAGGAGGGCATCAGCGTGCAGTATGCCGCGGACTGGCATGCGAAGTACCTCCATATCCGCGCCAACCACGAAAAAGCGGTGCACGCCCAGTCCGAGATGTACCCACGGTTGACGGCGCTGGCGACCGCCCTCGGCCTCGACAGCAACGGACTCGACAACTTGCTGCACACGCCGCCGCCCGCCCTGCCGTTCAAGTTTGCGCCATTCACGTTGCAGCGCAACGACATCACGGTTCTGACCGGCAGCTTCGATGCGGGCAAGGATCACTGGGCACAGGTCTTCAGCGGGGCCGGGCTCGCGGTCGCCGACTACGTCACGAAACAAACGGCGCTCGTCGTCGCGGCCGACCCGGACACGATGTCCCATAAAGCCAGGACAGCACGCCGATACGACATACCGGTAGTGCGGCCGGATGGCGCCAAGCGGCTGGCGCAACGGCTCTAGCGACACGAAAACGCGGCGACCGAATTTTCGGTCGCCGCGTTTTCACGGTTGAACTTTAGTGACGCAAAGCGGGAATGTCCGGCCATTCCATGTCGGTCGGTTTGTAGAGGTAACACACGCCGCCGGAGCACCCGACCTCGTCTCCGTCCGCGTTCTTGCGCATCGAACGCAGCCAGATCGTCTCGAACTGGTGACGCTTATAGATGTGCCGAACGGCGTCGTTATCGGGCGAAGCCGGGTCGTTGGCGATGACGTCACCGTTTTCGTCGAAGCCGATGATCGTCATGAGGTGGCCCTCAGTGCTGTACCCGGAACCGTCCAGTTCGCTTTCCATGAACGCCACGGACGTGATCACCGGGAAGCCTGCATTGACGAGGGCTTCCGCCTCTGTCAACGTGGCGATTCGGGTCACGACCGCGTCCATGTCCTTATATGTCGCCGCGTACGCAGTGTTGAACGGCCAGTTTCCGCAGCCTTCGAACTGCTTATCGAAACAGCTTCGCGCCGCGTGACAGATCTGCGGGTCTGCATAGTCTGGGTCGACCCATTCCAGGTCTTCCTCGCGGGCTTTGCGCCCGAACGATTCGATGATCATTTGCGAGGAGGTCGGCGAGCACCAGGCCGCTCCACCTCCGCCGTATTCGGGGTACTGGCCCTTATGAATCATCTGTGAATAGCGCGGGACATCCAGTTCGACGCCCACCTCGCCGGGGCTGCTCTCTGGAACCTCGAAACGTTGTGGCACAAAGGAAGCCAGGGCCGACGCACGCCATACGGTCGGCGTAATCTTCGAGCCCGGTTTGCGGTGCAACGTCAGCTTGATCTGATATGCCTGCAACCGCACCGCAGCAGGGTCCTTCACGGCGATCGCGTCGGTAGTCACCGAACTGCGCCCATCACCCTGGTCCCCGACCGAAGTCCGAGTGATGTCGCCTTCGCCGGATGCCCAACGCCCCAGGCAGTACCAGGGGGTTTTCTCTCCGTCGTCGTAAGTGGCCTGCACGTCGACCTGCAGCCAACTGCCGGCCGGGGTGTCGACGTTCCATGACGGAATAATCTCGGCCGCACCGAATTCCAGTGAGACCTCGGCCGAAGTCCAGGTGGCGATCTCCCATTCGCTGGTCTTATCCGTGTACGGGTCCGTGTACGAAATCGTGTCTATCGCCTGATCCACCACAATCCCGTTGCGGCCATCGGAGACGACACCGACGCCATCAGCGGTACCGGATGACCACGCCTTTGAGGTCTGCCAGGTGTCGAACGACACTGATTGTTCTTCGGCTGCTTCCTGCCACGGCGTAGCCGGCTCGTTAGCGAACGCGACCCTCGCAGAGGCGACACCGGCAGTAGCGGTGGCAGCCACTCCAGTCGCCGCGAGCACAGTCCTTCTAGACACAGGTTTCGTCATTAAGTTCCTTCCTCGAAGGTCGGGCCACGCGTGATCGCAAACATGGTCCAAATCGTCATACCCCATTCATAGGTACTTAATCCATAATTTGCGCACACCAAACCCCATAGGCTATCGTTCGACCTCGCCACATGAAAGGTGCGTCGGTGCTGCCTCATGCCCTCCAAGCGTCGTTCCTGCCTGACTTGGTGACCCCTCAAAACGGGATGATGGTGTGGTGGGGCACTGACGACAACGTCGAGGCGGCACGCAAACTTGGACTACCCGAGGGGGCTCCGGCCCGCACCCCGCTTGCTATGCCTACCGATACCGGTATGGACTGCACGAATTCGCCAGTCCGTTTCGTCCCGCTATCTCAGGCGAGTTCGGCCTTGGCACAACTGCGCGTCACGAAGCGGCTGAGCGATTCGCTGAAAGCATGGCGGGTGGCGGCGGTCTTGTGCCTGGCAGGCAAGACCGAGCAGCTACCGCAACTTGCGGAGCTGATGCCGCCGTCCGCGTACGCGGTATGCCGCACACCTGAAACCGTGTGGCCGGCCGCGACCCTGTTGTCTGCTTTCGATGAGGCGCTGCAACACACCTATTTGTCCCCACATGACGTATCCGACGAACTCATTGCCGCGCAAGAAACCAGCTATGACGGCAATGCAGTTCACGCCACCTTGCGTCCGTACCAGCGCAAAGGCGTGGCGTGGCTTGAAAGTGTTGCGGCACACCGTTGCGGTGCACTCCTCGCCGACGACATGGGGCTCGGCAAAACCCTGCAGACGATCGCGTTGCTCGCCGAACGCGACGGCGATAGACCACATCTGGTCGTGTGCCCCACCTCTGTGCTCGGCAACTGGGCGCGCGAACTACACCGGTTCGCACCCGGTTTGGCCGTCGTGCGCCATCACGGCCCCGATCGCGCGACGACGGCCTCATTCGCCCCCGGCAGCGTCGTCATCACCAGTTATAGCCTGCTGCTGCGCGACAGCTCACTTTTGTCTCAACTGGACTGGGACGTCGTCGTCCTCGACGAGGCGCAACAGATCAAGAATCACACCTCGCAGACGGCCAAGGCGGCGCGCCGGTTGCCGGCTATGAACCGTGTGGCGCTGACCGGCACCCCGGTGGAGAACCGGCTGTCGGAACTGTGGTCGATCATGGATTTCGTCAACCCGGGCATACTGGGCGCACCGTCACGTTTCCATAAGCGTTTCGTGCAGCCCATCGAATCACGCAACGACGCCCGAGTCGCCAATAGGCTGCGCCAAATCATCGCACCGTATCTGTTGCGGCGCCTCAAATCGGACGTCGCCACGGACCTTCCGCCTAAACAGGAGTCGATCGTGTCCTGCACGATGACCAACGAGCAGGCAAAACTGTATAAGACAACGCTGCAACGTTTCCTCAACGACGGTTTCGGTTCCGGTTTCGAACGGCACGGTCGGGTCCTCAAACTACTCACCCAGCTCAAACAGATCTGTAACCATCCGGCACAGTTCCTCAAAGAGCCGCGCGGCGAGACCGCGCACCGTTCCGGGAAGTTGACGCGCGTCACCGAGATGCTGTCCGAAGCGATCTGCGAGGGCCATCAGGCGCTCGTATTCACGCAATACCGCGCCATGGGCGAGCTGCTGTCCTCTCACTTCGCCAGCGAGCTTGGGCTTTCCGAGGTCCCGTTCCTCCACGGCGGGCTCGGGCAGCCTGCGCGTGACAGTCTCGTCGCCGAGTTCCAGTCCGGTGGCTCGCCTCCGCCGGTGTTGATCGTCAGCCTGAAGGCCGGTGGAACCGGGTTGAACCTGACAGCCGCCACCCACGTGATTCATTACGACCGCTGGTGGAACCCGGCCGTCGAAGATCAAGCGACCGACCGCGCCCACAGGATCGGCCAAACCCAACCAGTCGACGTGTACAAACTCGTCACGGGCGGAACATTGGAGGAACGCATAGCGGACCTCCTGGAACGCAAACGATCGCTGGCGGAATCCATCGTGGGCACTGGCGAGGACTGGATCACCAATTTGGATGATACGCAGCTGCGACAGCTCGTCGAACTATCTGAAATGGAGATCGCGGAGTGATCTACGGTCGCACTTGGTGGGGTAAACGCTGGTTGCGCACGCTCGAAGCACTCGGTCTGCAGTATCCCGACAATCGCATGTCCAAAGGCCGAACCCTGGTCAATAAGGACGCCGTGGACCTTCTGCACGTCGAACCCGGTGAATTGTCGGCGTGGGTGGATGAGCCCCGGAAAAGCTTCGGCGTGTCCATGCAACTCCCGGTCTTCACTTCTGGGCAGTGGCACGCGTTCGAGGAAGTGATGGTTTCCCGGCTACGCAATCTCGCCGAGCTCATGGACGACATGCTGCCCACCAACATCGACCGCCAACTGGAACCAACCGGTTTGGCCCTGTTTCCTTCCGGCGACGAGTTGACGGTGCGGTGTCCGTGTTCGGATCGCAGCCGCAGCTGTGTGCACGTCATCGCGATGGTTCACGGGTTCGCGACCGAGTTCGACGACGATCCGTTCCTGCTGCCGTATCTTCGGGGACGCGACCGCGACGCACTGTTGTCAGGTATCAGGGACGCGCGGCCGGCCATCTCGGCCGCGACCGTGCACGATGCTTCGATCCCGATCGGTTCGTTGCCGTACACCGAGTTCTTCGACGGCGCACAGGGGCTCGACTCGATGGCCTGGGCCTCCAACTAGAAGAAGGTCCGCACCACGTCGACGATGCGTTGCATTCGATCCACCACAGGGATCAGATTCCATTTATCCATGGTCGTGCACGGATGCGAAATTCCTAGCCTGACGATGTCGCCGACGTTCAAAGCCGAAACGTCCCCGGCGATGTAGACGTGCTGGTCATTGAGATCCTCGACGTGTGCCTTTGGATGTTCGACCAGCACCGGATATCCGGAATCCATGCCCACGTCGCGTCTGCCGATGTCGGCGATCGCCAGGCCGGGTTCCGGCACCGACAGCACAGTGGCGGCCAGACGCAGCGCCGGGTAGAGCTTGGGGCCGCTGCGGCCGCGGGCGGACGGACTCGACTGCGCATATCGGACGTCGTCGTGGATCACATAACATCCGGAACGCAGCAACACAGTCGCCGATGTATCGCTCAGGTGCCCCAAATGCTCCACCACTTGATCGAAATAGGCACTGCCGCCCGCAGACACCAACGGCGAGTCCGTCTCGTAGTCCATTGCTTCGTGTGCGTGACGCAGCCGGGTCAAGAATTCGTCGACCGCGCGCACCGAGTCCTGCTCGGTTCCGTGCGCCACGGTTCCCTCGTAACCCGACACTCCAGCCAGCCGCAGCCGGGGTTGTGTGTGGACTGCGCGGGCGACCTCGACCGCGGCCGCCACGTCACGCACACCCGCGCGACCGCCTGCACCCCCGACTTCCACGCACACGTCGATGACAGTGTCCCTGCCTCCCAGGGCACCCGCCATAGCCTCGACGGCCGCGGTCGAGTCCACCAGGCAGGTGACATCGGCGCCGTCATCGATCCAGTCCGCCAACCACGATACGGCCGACGCAGAGACCATCTCGTTGGCGAGAAAAACCCGCGGCACCCCGAACGCGCGCGCCACGCGCAGTTGCGCAATATTGGCCAGCGTGATGCCCCACGCTCCCGCGTCCAGCTGTTCTCGCCACAACTGCGGCGCCATTGTGGTCTTACCGTGCGGAGCCAAGGCGACGTTGGCGTCCTTGCACCATGTCGCCATCGCCGCAATGTTGTGTTGCAGCGCTTCACGGCCGAGCGTGAGCGTAGGGGTCTGCAGGTCCTCGAAGGTAGGAGCGGTCTTTAGCCATTCCGAAATGGTGTATCCGTGCGCACTGGTCGGTATCGCCCGGTACGTCCAATCGAGCCGTTCGCGCGACAACGCCGACAGGGACGATTCATCCAACATAAACACTCCTAGCGTCGCCGTTCTCGTCGTTGCGAGACACGAATCAGTGCCGCCTCGATTGCCATACGCGCCGATGCAGGCCAGCCACGCCCCATACGGAACGTAGCACCGCCAGAGTCAGACAGCCGGCGACGACGAGCCCCGCCAGGTTCAGGCCGAGCTGCGCAGCGAATAGACCGACCAGGTCCCACTGTTGCAGCGCGATCGCCAGCGCGATACAGGCCGCGGCGGGGACGGTTGTCACCGAAATGAACACGCCCACCAATAGCGACGATTTATCGGACGTCAACGACAAGATCCCGGCCGTGCCGGCCAACATCGCCACGATCACCGACCATTTATCCGGACTCATGAGGAAAGCGGTCTGACCGGACAGATCACGCAGCATTGACGGGGTGAACCAACCAACCAGATAGCACAGCCATATCAGCACCGCGGCGACGGCGATAGCCGCAGCGAAGCCGCGCAACAACGTGTAACACGCACGGCTCGCAGTGCGAAGGTCCGCCCGCATTACGCCGAAGCTGACCGCCGAGATCGGACCGAATTCCGGCCCGAGAACCATGGCACCGATCACCAGAATCACCGAATCCTGTGCGACACCGATCGTGGCGATCAAGACAGCGACGATCAAAAAGACCAGGAACGACCATCGTAGATAGCTGTCTTCCTCGACGTGTTGAGAAAACTCCTCCCAGACGACCGCGTCGTCGCTGCGCCCTTCCCCGTCCTCATCGGATTCACCCCCGGCCCTCGACATCGTCAAGTCGACGCGTTCGACCGCAATGGACCCGTTCTGCTCGACCTCGAATTCTTCGAGCAGCTCGAAGACGTCGTTGGCGCGTCTGCGCGCGATATCGCACGTGATGAGGTCGCCCTGCGGCTTGCGCCCCACGTCAGCGATCACGATGACATTGGTGACTCCACGATGGTTCTGCAACCGTTCCACCACGTCGGCGGTGCAATGCTGAGGAGACACGATCCGGACATGCAACACAGCTGTCACTCTACGTAAAAGCTGGATCGCATTGCTGGTGGTGCGTCCGAGGTATTCCCTCCGGTGTCACAACGAAGGTATGCTGCCTCACATGCCCCACGCGCACACCTACACCACGATGTCCATAGAAAGTCCGGGGGTAGTGCACGAAGCGCTCGACCTGGCTGCGGGCGGAACGATCGTGCGTCTCATGCGCGGTGACGAAGCACATGTCGACCTCGGCCCCGTCGACCCGGATGCTGTGTTCCGCCCTCTGCTCACGGAGATCGAGCGACGGGCGGCGGAGATCACCGCGGCCCACCCCGATCCAGACGACCTCGAACGTTGGCAACGCGCGCAACGACTCCACAGAGATTGGCAACGCAACGGCACTCTTCCTTCGACTCGAGACTACGCCGTCGAGCTGCGCAAACTCGACATCCTGTCGGAAGAAGAGGTGCGCACCCAAGCGGACGCTATGGTCCGCGCTGACTCGGTCGCGCTCGCCGTCTACCCGTTGCCGCAGTCGTGAACGTCCGCACAGGGCTGGGCGGCTGGATCATCGATCTTCCCGCCCTGCTCGAAGTCGGCGCGGACACGCGTTACGCCGCTTCGCTACAGGATTCGGCTCGCGCGCTAGGGCTTACGCTTCTCGTTCCGCTCCCGGTGTTGGACGAGGCGTGGGCGGGACAGCCCCATTCGGGGCACCGCGACCGGCTGACTCAGCTTTATCTGCCACGCGGACCGTGGATGCCGGCCCGTTTCGCCGACGTGCCGACGGCGGTACTGGCTTCGCACACGGTGACGTGCAACAGCGACACGTCTTTGGGCCTCGTGGCGGCGTTGGCGCAGCTGCGCGGGTGGCCGGTCATCACCAGCGACGAACGCAGACACATGTTGGCGATCGCCGCGCCCGGGCTGATGACGGTCCCGTGCAACTGATCCCGGTGTCGGGACCGGATGACCATTAGACAGTCCCTTTAGTGCTTAACTTCGAGGTCTGCCGACAGCAGGTAAGCGAGGCTAACGGGATCACCAGGACCAGCCGAGGCCAAAACATTTGGCCGGATCCACGAATCTTGCCGGGAATACATTCGTGTCTTGCAGCAGGTCAGCACCCACAACATCCCGAACATGAAAAGCTCCCCGAGTTGGATTCGAACCAACAACCTGCCGGTTAACAGCCGGCTGCTCTGCCGATTGAGCTATCGGGGAAAGTGCGCCGCATTTGCGGACGTGCAACACAGTACATCAGGGTTATGAGCACGGTGCAACAGGGTATGGCGATACCCGACACCCGGTGCAACTCGAGTGAAAAGCAGGCACAATAGGGCGACAGTGGTTTCGAAACAGGAGGGCGGAGACACAAATGAACAAATTGGTATTTGTCGCAGGCGCAGCGGTGGGATACATACTTGGCGCACGCGCCGGGCGTCAGCGTTACGAACAGTTGTTGGCGACGGCTCAAAAGATCCGCGAAAACCCGACGCTGCAAAACGCCACCGACGTGCTGCAGGGGCAGGCCGAGCAGGTGGCCGACGCGGCGAAAAGCAAGCTGCGCAACAGCAGCATCGGCAACAAACTGATCGGCCCGGGCTCTGATGAAGCCAGCAACACACCCGAGTACTGGGAAACCGCCGGCTCCACCACCCCGGGGCCCAGCAATCACGCCAGTACCACTTCCTAGTTCATAGGCGTTCACGCCGTCGATCGGTTCTTGAATCGGTCGGCGGCGTTTCGTGTGCGCGCTGCGTTAGCCCCAGCCGTCGCCGCGGTTGAGTTTCGTGACCGCAACGGCACCACCGGCGGCCACAGACGCCACCAGGATCAGAAAAGACGCCATGTACGGCCACTGGGGAGCAGCCGCAGCCGTTGACACTTGTGGATCGCCTTTAACGTCGGCTGCCCACCAGATACCGCCACGAAGCAGGCTCATGTAGTCGCCTTCCTCGAAGGTCGACAGGGAATGCCCCATGACCGTGTACCAACTGCGGCCGTCCCCGTAACTGCGGCACCACGCCACCGGCAGTTGCCCGTCGGGGCCATGGTCCACCGTGGCCAATATGGTCGTGTCGGCCTGATCCATCGGGTTGCGCTCGAACGAATACCACTGGTCCGAGACCGACTCGATCTGTGCCGGTGCGTCGTCGGTAGACGGATGCGACGTATCGACTGTGACGTCCTCTTCTGCCGTGGCCGCGTCCTCATCGCTGATCACGTTCGGCCCCACGAGCTGTCGGTATTCGTCCCAACCCGGGTGGGCGCGTGCCGCAGCGTGGATACCGACGAAACCACCGCCGTCACGCACCCAATCGATGAAGGCGTCACGCTGCGCGGCGTTCAGCACGTCACCGCTCGTGTTGAGCCACAAGACGACGTCGTACTCGCTCAGGTTCTCGGTGGTGAACGCGTCCGCGTCGTCGGTGGCTTCCATACTGAACGAGTAACGCCGCGCGTTCATCTCCAAAAGATTCACCGCCTCCGACGTCACAGCGTGAGCGTTTTCGGGCGGTTGCGCTTTCGTGAACACCAAGACCGACGCCAGGGGTGACTCCGTAGCCATCGCAGCCGGGAGCGCAGTCACCGACATGGCGGTCGTGACAACGAAGGTGACGGCTATACGACGCAGCCAATGCATCGTTTCACGGTACCGGGGCACTCTATTTGTACAACCGCTTGGCCATCCGTTTGGACGCCACACCGATACCGATGGCGGAGATCAAAAGCAGATATCCCGCGTGCACGAGCATGGTCCAGTCGAGCAACCCGAAACTGGCACCGCGCACCAACTCGATGCCGTGGTACAGCGGGGACAGGTAAATCAGGTATTGCAGCACCGTCGGATACGACTCGACCGGAGCGAACGTACCGGAGAACAGGAACAACACGAACACGATCGAGGTGACCCAGTCGAAATCCGGCCAGCTGCGAAACACCGTGGACAGGCTCAACCCGATCCCGACGAACGCCGCGCCTATGAGAAGCGCCGCCGGCAGCGCCAGAATCACCCAGGCGCTCGTGGCCAGACCCATGAGGGCCATGACGATGATGAAAGCGATCACGTAGATCGCGCCACGTATCAGCGCCCACGCGGCCTCGCCCATCGCGATGTCGATCGGTCTGATCGGGGTCGCGAGGATCCCGTCGTATAGGCGCTGCCATTTCAGCTTGCTGAAGACGTTGAAGGTCGTTTCGGTGATCGCCGCAAGCATCGCGGCGTTCGCGAGCATCGCGGGCGCGACGAAGGCGGCATAGTCGACGCTGCGTCCGTCCCCCAACGGGATCTGACCGACGAGCGCACCGACGCCCACTCCCAAGCCGAGGAGATAAAACAGCGGCTCCAAGAAGCCCGACAGGATCAGCAGCCACGCGCGTCGATGCGCCGTGTAGTTGCGTTCCAGTAGCGCGCCCGGGCGAAGCCTCCGCAGCCGGAACCAGTCGATGATGTGCACGGTCATGAACGGCTCCGTTTCACAAGGTCATCCGGCGGCGCAGGCACGTATAGGCGCAGTACCACCCCAGCACGCTCAACAGGACGAGGTAACCGGCGTGCGCGCCCCACCACCATGGGGTCTCGATCCCGCTGATCGCCCATCGCGACAGTTCCGCACCGTGCCACAACGGCGACAGCCACGCCAACGGCTCGACGATGTCGGGAAGTTGACTCAGAGGGAAGAAGACACCCGAAAACAGGGTGATCGGGACGACACCGAAACGCTGCGCCACCGACAGGCTCACTTCCGATTTCGCGCTGATCGCGTAGGCGTACATCCAGCTAGAGAACGCGATCACGGTCATCAGGCACGGCACTATCGCCAGCGGCGCCCAGGGGCTTTCGAAAACCCCGAACAGGCCGATGACGACGCAGAAAACCACGATCGAGATCAAGCCGCGCATGGCCCCATATAGCAGGTGGCCATTGAGGATCTGCGCGAGCGTCAACGGCGAGGACCGCATCGCCTTGTATTGGTTGCCCCACGACAGTGCCGCGTATACCGGCCACGTCATCTCACCGGCCGCCGTTTGCAGTCCCGTCGACGCCAATAGGCCGGGCGCAATGAACGCCAAGTAACTGACGCCGCCGAGCGACTCCGTGTCCTCGATGTATGAGCCGACACTGATTCCGATGCCGACCATGAACAGCACGGGCAGCACGAAACTGGAAAACAGACTGCCGTGCCACACGCGGCGATAGTTCAGCAGCCAGTGCTCGAAAGCGTGAATCGTCCCCAACAAATCCGGTCCCCTGCCTATTCGATGAGGCTGCGGCCCGTAAGCCGCAAGAAAACGTCTTCGAGCGTGGCGCGCCGTTCCAGCAGACTCGTGGGCTCGACCTGCCGGTCGTAGACTTGGGTCGCGATTGCCTCGGCATCGTTGGTGTACAGCAAGATCCGGTCGGGAAGGGCCTCGACCTGGGCGTCGATACCGTCGAGTTTATCGGCTAGGGCGGATAGTTCATCGGTATGACGGCCCGCAAAGCGAAGCTCCACGACGTCCCTAGTGACGTGCCGTTCGATGAGCTGTCGCGGTGAGCCCTCCGCCGCAATGACGCCGCCGTCCATGATGACCAGACGATCGCACAGCTGCTCGGCCTCGTCCATGTAGTGCGTCGTGAGGATGATCGTGATGCCGCGTTGCTTCAGCTGGAACAGCCGCTCCCACACCAAGTGCCGCGCCTGCGGATCCAGGCCGGTGGTCGGCTCGTCCAGCATGACGACGTCAGGCTCGTTGACCAGTGCGCGCGCGATCGTCAACCGGCGCTTCATCCCACCCGACAGGTCGTCGACCATCATGTCGGCGCGGTCGGCAAGCTGCACGAACTCGAGGAGTTCGCGCGCGCGCTGCCGCGCGACCCGGTACTTGATGCCGAAATACCGGGCATAGATGACGAGGTTCTCCATCAGGGTGATCTCGGTGTCGAGGGTGTCTTCCTGCGGGACCACCCCCAGCCGCCCCCGAATGTCGGCGCCGTGAGCGGCGGTCTCCATACCCAGCACGCGAAGGCTGCCGCTCGTCGGCTCGGAGATGCAGCCGATCATGCGCATCGTCGTCGATTTCCCGGCGCCGTTCGGCCCCAAGAACCCGAACGCCTCCCCTTTCGGGACCGTGAGGTTCAAGCCGTTGACCGCTACAAAATCGCCGTAACGTTTGACGAGATCGTGAGCAGCAATGAGCGGTTCGTCTACAGACACCCCCGCACGCTAATGGCACCGTGTGACATTAAGCAAGCCGATATGGACGGCGTCACATGCCTCCGGCGGCCTGTTCTTTCAAGCCTCGCAGCTGTTTCTCGAGAGCCAACAGTTCCCCGAACAGGCGCATGTATTCGTCGTTGTTGGAGGCAGGGTTGACTCGTTGCAGCCTCGACTTCAGTTCCGTGACCTTGCGTTCCGTCAATGGACGCCGCAGCGACGCCAAGGTTGTGTTCACGTATCCGGCGTCCAGCTCACCATCGCGTCTGGGCGGTTCGACGGCGAGCTGTGTGATCGCTGCCCCGGCTGCGAGATCCTCGCATGCGTCGGTAATGGCGGCGACCCAGTTGCTGCCTGCCGAGGCCTGCGCGGCGCCGCCCGCGTCGGCGATCGCCTGACGAATAGCGATATGAATCGGGTCGTCGAAGAACGACTCGTCGACGGCGTCGAAGAACGGGCCGGCCAAGTCCGGTCGTTGTATAGCCAGTTTCAAGGCCTCGCGTTCCGTCGACCGCTGCGGACTGTCGGCGCTCACCTGCGGTTTCGCGCGTTGAGGCGGTGCCTCTCCACGCGCGGCGCGCTGCACCCAGCGCCGGACCGTGTCGACGTCTTCGCCGAGACGGCCGGCGAGCCTCGAGGTGTAGCCGGGTCGCAACGACCGGTCCTTCAAGCCGGCGACCAGCGGCGCGGTGGCACGCAAGGCCGCGACTCTGCCTTCGACGCTGTCCAGGTCGTATTTCGCCAAGGTCGCGCGAATCACGAAGTCCACGAGATGCTCCCGGCCGGCGACGAGGTCGCGCACGGCAGCGTCGCCAGAGTTCATGCGCAGGTCGCATGGGTCCATCCCGCCGGGTGACACGGCGATGAACGTTTGAGCGACAAACCGTTGTTCGTCTGAGAAAGCTTTCATCGCCGCACGTTGTCCGGCCTCGTCACCGTCGAATGTGAAGACGATTTCGCCCGCGAATTCGTCGGTGTCCATCAACAAGCGGCGCAGGACAGCTATGTGGTCGGACCCGAAAGCGGTGCCGCACGTGGCCACCGCGGTCGGGACGCCGGCAAGGTGGCAGGCCATGACGTCGGTGTACCCCTCAACGATGACGACCTGGCCGCGCTTGGCGATTTCGCGCTTGGCCATGTCGATGCCGTACAGGACTTGAGACTTTTTATAGAGGATCGTCTCGGGGGTGTTGAGGTACTTCGGACCGCCGTCGTCGTCGGACAGTTTGCGGGCACCGAAGCCGATCACGTCCCCGGAAATGTCGTGAATCGGCCACACCAGCCGGTTGCGGAAACGGTCGATCAGGGAGCCGGAACGCGCCGGCTTCGACAAGCCACCCGTGGTGAGCTCGTCCGCGGTGAAGCCTTCGCGGCGCAGATGCTTCGTCAGTGCGTCCCAGGAGTCGGGCGCGTACCCGCAGCCGTAGCGAGCGGCCGCCTCACCGTCGAAACCGCGCGATGTCAGGAACTCGACAGCGGGCTGGGCCGCCGCGGTCGTCAACTGTTCGCGGTAGAACCGCGCCGCCTCCGCATGCGCGGCCAGGAGTCGCTGCCGCTGCCCACGCTCCGGCGACCTACCCGCGAACCGCCCGTCGGGGGTCTCATAGCGAAGTTCCACACCGGCCTTGGCTGCCAACCTCTCGACGGATTCGGCGAAACTCAAGTGTTCCAGCTGCGTCAAGAAGCTGATCGCGTCCCCACCTGCACCGCAACCGAAACAGTGCCAGAATCCGCGCGAGGGTGTGACGTTGAAGCTGGGAGTGCGCTCTTCATGGAAGGGACATAGTCCCTTCATGTTCCCCCCGCCGGCGGGTCTGAGCGTGACATGGTCCGCGATCACGTCGACGATCGAGGTGCGTTCACGTACGGCCGCCACGTCTTCCGTGCGGATTCGCCCCGCCACCGTTACCTCCGTTGTGTCTGCTTTCCCCCATCATCCACGGCACGGTACTTCCGGCGGGTTGGGGCCCGGAAGGCACAGGCATATCACAGGGGCGTGAGCTCGTGATTAAATCGCCCCTACCATCTGAAGCATCCGATCCGCTAGGCTCCCACACCATGCCGGACCCAACGCCCGAGCAAGACCCAAACCCCCCACAATGGCCCCCACCATCGTGGCATACCGAGCCCACAACGAAACCCCAACGGCCCGGTCGCGAACAAAACACAGACGGTAACTCCATGTCGGAATCCGACGCGAGCGCGAACGACTCGCAGTCGGCCGATAAGGCCACCTCATTTTCCGTCGAACCCACCACCCCCAGCGTCCCCGACGCAGCCGGAGCAACCCCACCGCCTGCGGCCGATGCGACGCCATCCGGGCAAAACGATTCGGCTCCCCCCACACCGCCCGTTCCTGCCGGCCCGCCACCGACCCACGGCCGAGGCGTGCGCATGGCCATTTACGGCACCGGCGGCGCGATCGTCATCGGGTTGCTGGTCGCGATCGTCGTCATCTCCGGCGGCACGATCGTCCCCAACCTCGGCAGTGACGCTTCGGGGGCCGAGGACGAATCAGAGCTGATCGTCGACGGAAAAATCAACGAGAAGCAGTACCGCCGGCTGGCCGAGGCCGCTGGCGGCGAGGACTGGATCGACTGGCGTCATGGCCCCGCTGCGTCTGAAGAATCCGACGCCGAAGAGGTGCCACAGCCGAAAGTCTCCAAGACGAACCTCACCGAGGAAATCGAGTACAGCTACCAGTACGGCGACGACTCGGCGAAAACGCCGCGATCGAACCTGCAGGGGCAGCTGGGCATCAGCGGTGGCGACTCGGCAAAGGTCGGCGGCGTCCATCACGTGACGACAGCGGAGAGCACGCCGTCCTCCGTCGGTTTCTCCCCCCGCCCCGGCGGGAGCTATTCCCAGGACGCAGCCGAAGTCGAGCTCCAGTCCGGCTCCACCGCTGACTGCCTCAAAGACCAAGAGCTCGGCCAACTGGTCGATCTCGACCGTTCGGCGGCCGAGAACACCGGCGGTATCGCCGCGCATTCGGTCATGGTGTTCTCGTCCGGCGCTATCGCGACGGCCGGCACGTCGACGGCGCAGGGAGGCACCTGCACGAAACTTCCCGCCTCGTACGTACCGACCGCCGTCGAAGTCACGCCCGGAAACGAGTTCGCCCTGGTCACGGTCTGGGACACCGAGAACGTGAAGGGACGTTTGGCTGTGATCGCGCTCGGCGGCACTCCCGGCGAATACCCGTCCAGTTGGCCCGACGTATACCCCGGCCTGCCCAATCCGGGCCATTTCAGCTTCGCGAAACCATTGGGATACATCGACCTGGAATCGAAAGCACCGACCGACGTCGCCGCCGGTACCGATTTCGTGGCCAAAACCGTCTCCCGCGAAGATTCTCGGTTGGATACGGAGGCGGCGCGTGTGGCGCATAGTGACGGCGTGGCTTCATCCGGTTTCGTGGCCGTGGCCTCGAAAGATGAAAAACGCGTCGAGTGGATCGACCTGTCCCCACTGTTTGCGGGCATGAAGAAGACCTATTTCGAGGGCGACACGGCCGCGTTCGCCGAGCCGGGACTCGACGAAAAGCAGTGGCCGCCGACGTTCGCCAATCAGGAAGACTTCACACCAACGGTCGCGAAGTCTGTGTCGCTTGATGCCCAGCCGACCGCATTGACGGTCATTGGGCAAAAGGTTTTCATCGGCGATTCCGACTCCGCCCTCACCAGCTACGATTCGAGCGACCCGGCCGAGCCGCAGCCCGCCGAACCGATTTCGCTTCCGGGTACGGCCACGGACATCGAACCCACCGATGGCGGTAAGTCGCTGGTGACGGCTTCGCGTAGCAACAAGTCCGTGAGCTGGGTATCGGTGTCCGACGGTGAGGTCACGCACACGTTGCAGGATTCGCGCCTGCGTGATCCCGTCAGTGTCGAGGCGGCGTCGCTTCCTGTTGTCAACGCCGACACAAATCTTTCCACAGTAGTCATTGCCGATTACGAGGGGAAGGCGCTGCACAGTTACCGTTACGGCGGTCTCGAGGTAGATTTCGCCAACGATGCGGCCCTCCCGGTCGGCGAATTCGAGTACGGCGGCAGTTACGAGCCCGGAGAGAAAGTGTTCGCGGTCAACACCACGATCGACATCTTGTAAGAGTGTCCGCGCCGGTTCACAGCTCGGGCGCTTCAGCCTGGCGGATCGGTGTCATGACGCAAAAAGTGTTGCCTTCGGGGTCGGCGAGCATCATCGATCCCGAAGGCCTGTTTCCTTTCTGCACATGCCGGGCACCCATGTCGAGGAGACGTTCCAGTTCGGCGTCGTGGTCGCCGGGGTTGAGATCGAGGTGGATCCGTCCACCCGACGGACGCGTACCTTCGGCGGTCGCGACGAACAGGATCCCCGGGCCGGCCGGTTCCGCTTTCACCGTGCGTCGGCCGGTGTCGATGCCGTCGGGCGGGAACGACACGTCGGCGATCATCGTCTTGTTCATCTCTTCGTGGACGACGCGGTAGTCCAGCACCTCCGCCCACCACCGCGCGAGCCTCCTGTGGTCATGCGCATCGACCACCATCGAGAACCAACGGCTAGACAATGCGAACTCCTCAAGTCACGCTCGTCTCGACGGGGTTGCCAGTCGAGATTGTCTAATACCTATCGGAAATAACGAAGCTGGTCAATACGTATAGCGTGGACTATCGGCTATCCGACTTCGACACTTCAGCCGCCGCCTGACCCGCTGCCAGGCGCGCGACCGGCACGCGAAACGGCGAACACGACACGTAGTCGAGGCCGACTCGGTGGAAGAAATCGATCGATTCGGGGTCGCCGCCGTGTTCGCCGCATACGCCGAGGTGGATATCGTCCTTCGCCTGCCTGCCCTCGTCGACCGCGATATCGACCATGCGGCCAACCCCGGTCGTGTCCAAGACGGCGAATGGCGACTGCGTGAAGATCCCCAGCTCGAGGTATCGCGGGAAGAACGAGCCTTCGACGTCGTCGCGGGAAAAGCCCCAGCCCATCTGTGTCAAATCGTTGGTGCCGAATGAGAAGAAGTCGGCCTGTTTCGCGATCTGTCCCGCCGTCATCGCCGCCCTCGGGACCTCGATCATGGTTCCCACGAGCGCGGACGCACCGTTGTCGGCCAAGATCTTTTCGGCGAAGTCACGAACCCGGGCGAGTTCTTGTTGGTCACCCACCAACGGCACCATGATTTCGGGACGCGGATCCTTACCTTCGTTCCGAAGCTGCGCTGCCGCTTGCGCGATCGCGGTCACCTGCATTTCGTACAGGCCGGGTAGCCACAATCCGAGGCGCACTCCCCGCAGTCCCAGCATCGGGTTCTGCTCGTGCATGCGCCGCACCGCCGCCAGCAGGTCCTTATCGACACCGTCGGGATCTTTGGCTTCTGCCACCGACAGTTCCACTAGCGACGGAAGGAATTCGTGTAGGGGCGGGTCCAGCAGACGGATCGTCACGGGAAGACCGTCCATTGCCGACAGGATCTCGACGAAGTCGTCGCGCTGCACTGTCTGCAGCCGCCCGAGGACTTCGGAGCGAACCTCAGGATCTTCGGTCAGTACGAGACGTTCAACGAGCGCGCGCCGGTCGCCGAGGAACATGTGTTCCGTCCGGCACAGTCCGATACCGGTGGCGCCGAACTTTCGCGCACGCGCGGCGTCTTCGCCGGTGTCGGCGTTGGCCCGCACCGCCAGGCGACGGGTGTCGTCGGCGTGCCGCATCAACATGTCGACGGCCGCAAGGAGCGGGTCGTCGCTGTCGAAAGTCCCTGATTCGAAATAGGACACCACTGGTGACGGCTTGACGGGAATACGTCCCAGGTAGATCGCTCCGTCGTCACCGTCAACCGAGATGACATCGCCTTCGTTCACCACCGTACCGTCGGCAGTGGTGAACGAGTCTTCGGTAACGGTGAGGCTGTCGGCACCGCATACACAAGTGGTACCCATGCCACGGGCGACAACGGCGGCGTGCGAGGTCTTACCGCCACGCGAGGTGAGGATTCCTTCCGCGGCGATCATTCCCGGCAGGTCATCGGGGTTGGTTTCTCGCCGCACCAAAACGACCGAGTCACCTTGCTGCGCGCGCTCGACCGCGCGATCCGAGTCGAATACGGCGACACCGACGGCGGCGCCCGGGGCCGCCGCTACACCGGTCGCCACCGGTTCGGCGGAGTCGTCAAGGTCGAATGCGGGGAACATGAGCCGGGACAGGTGCTCGCCCGTGACGCGGTGCAGTGCTTCGTCTTTGCTGATCGTGCCTTCATCGACCAGCGCGGACGCGATAGTGAACGCGGCGGCCGCGGTGCGCTTGCCGACGCGGGTCTGCAACAGCCACAACTTGCCGCGTTCGATCGTGAATTCGATGTCACACAGGTCGCGGTAATGCCGCTCGAGCGTGTCCATCGCCGTCATCAGCTCGTCGTAGCTCGTTCTATCGCTGTCGGCCAGCGACGCCAACGGCACCGTGTTGCGCGTACCAGCCACAACGTCTTCGCCCTGCGCGTTGGCGAGGTAGTCGCCGTAGGCGCCGCGTTTGCCACTGGCAGGGTCTCGCGTGAACGCCACGCCGGTGCCGGAGTCCGATCCGAGGTTGCCGAACACCATCGCCACGACGTTGACTGCGGTACCGAGGTCGTGTGGGATGTTTTCAGTGCGGCGGTACAGCTGGGCGCGTTCCGAATTCCATGAGCGGAACACGGCTTCGATGGTCAACCACAGTTGTTCGCGCAGGTCTTGAGGGAAGGGGCTGCCCGTGTGCTCATGCACGAGTTTCTTGAACGTGGTCACCAGGTCTTTGAGGTGTGTGGTGTCGAGGTCGGCGTCGGTTTTCGCGCCGTTGTCGCGTTTAGCGGTCTCGATGGCGTTTTCGAAGGCATCGCCATCCATGCCCAGCACGGTCTTGGCGAACATTTGGATGAGGCGCCGGTAGGAGTCCCACGCGAACCGTTCATCGCCGGATTGGGAGGCGAGGCCGGTGACGGTGTCGTCGGTCAGGCCGACGTTGAGCACCGTGTCCATCATCCCGGGCATCGAGAATTTCGCTCCCGAACGCACTGATACCAGCAGTGGGTCTTCGAGGTCGCCGAAGCGGCGTCCCATTGCTTCTTCGAGCTTGTTCAGCTCGGATTCAACTTCTTGCGCCAGAGCCTTGGGGGCTTCGCCTTCGCGGAGGTACTCCCGGCACGCCTGCGTGGTGATCGTGAAGCCTGGCGGGACGGGAAGCCCGAGCCGGGTCATTTCGGCGAGGTTGGCGCCTTTGCCGCCGAGGAGATCTTTTTGGTCTTTATCTCCGAAGGTGAAGTCGTATACGAACTTGGTCACGTCGCCGCCCCTTACAAGTCGATGTGTGCCTTAGCCGAGATTAGCGACGTTGTGGTGCACCAGGAAGCTTTCTGTCTGATACGCCACTGCCGCCTGTGCACGCTCGCGTGGCGGCGCGAGTTTTCGTGCACCTGCGCGCATCGGGCTCGCGCGAAGATGCTCACGACTACCCGCTGCGACCGACCTGATCACGGTTTTGTCCTTTTGCGTCAGGACCGCGGATTATTTTCGCGCGAGAGGCCTGGCGCGGCGGTCGCATCTTCTTTACTATCTGTAATCGACACATTTCAATATCTGGACGCATGCATTCATGCTTCCCGTCGAAAGTGAGGTCCCCCCACGATGCGAACCGCCCGAGTCGCGGCCCTGACACTATTGGGTGCCACCGTCCTAGTTGCTAGCCCCGCAACCGCTTCCGCCGACGAAGCTAGCCCGACAACCGCGGTCAAACAGGCCGCAACCTCTGCCGCGGACCAAGCCGCAGTGGAGAACTACTGGACACCCGACCGTATGGAAAACGCCACGCCGATGGACACCATTCAGGTCGACACCGATCAGGTGTCGAGCGACGTCCCGTCCGGCGAGCAACGTTCGATCGACCCCACCGCCAACCCCGAGATCGGAGCCCCATGGGAAGGCGGCGGCGACGTCGTCGACACAAGCGGACGCGTGTTCTTCACGATGGACGGACAAGACGCATCATGTTCCGGCAACGCCGTGACCAGCGACAACGGCAGCACGGTGATGACTGCCGGCCACTGCGTCAAGTACCAGGGCACGTGGCACGAGAACTGGGTCTTCGTCCCCGCCTACGACAACGGAGACGCCCCCTACGGCGAATGGACGGCGGCAGAGACGCTGACCACGCCGCAGTGGGAAGCCGACGAGGACATGAACTTCGACGTCGGAGCCGCCGTCGTCAACGAACTCGACGGTGAGAAGCTCACCGACGTCGTCGGCGGGCAAGGCCTGTCA
Organism: Candidatus Stackebrandtia faecavium; assembly: GCA_019112895.1. GTDB lineage: Bacteria > Actinomycetota > Actinomycetes > Mycobacteriales > Micromonosporaceae > Stackebrandtia > Stackebrandtia faecavium. The sequence continues at coordinate 245 of DXIM01000088.1, read as the reverse complement.
TTCAACGGCGAGTACAACCAGGACATGTACTCCTTCGGTTTCCCGGCCGCCGACCCGTACGACGGTGAGACCCTCACCTACTGCAGCGGCACGTCGACGAAGGACTTCCTACTGACCGACGACCACGGCCTCAGCTGCAACATGACCGGCGGCTCCAGCGGCGGCCCATGGTTCGTCGACTTCGACGAGTCCACCGGCACCGGCCTGCAGGCTTCGGTGAACAGCTTCGGCTACACCTTCCTGCC
>DXIM01000087.1 GCA_019112895.1 Candidatus Stackebrandtia faecavium | reverse complement strand
GATCGCTGCCACGCAGGCGTCCCCCGCCCCGGTCGGGTTACCCGGCAACACTTCAGGTACTCGTGCACAATAACGGCTCGTGCCCGTGTCCACGGCTATGCCGTCCTCACCGCGCGATGCCACGACCGTCTCGGCACCAGCGTTACGCAGCTGCTGTGTCGCCGCGAAAACACCGTCGACAGTGGTGGTGTCGATGTCGGGTACGGCGGCGGCGAGTTCGTCCGCGTTCGGTTTGATGACGTCGGGGCGTTGCTCGATCGCGGCGGCCAACGCGGGGCCGTCGCAGTCGACGATCGTGGCGACACCGTGTTGCCGTGCCGCGTGCACCAGCTTCGCGTAAGAGTCGGCGGCTAGGCCACGCGGCAGCGAACCCGACAGCACGACAACAGTCACGAGTTTCAGCAGGCCCAGGTAGCGGCGTTGAAAAGCCGCCCATTCCATGTCAGTAACTTGCGGGCCCGGTTCCCAGAAACCGGTGGCGTCTTGCGGGTCGGCGACGACGAGCGCGCGGCGGGATTCGTCGGCGACCGGCACGAAAGCATGTCGCAAACTTGACGGCATCGCCTCGGCGATCTGTTTTCCCGTCTGACCGCCGAGCAACCCCGTCGCGAACACCGGCGTATCGAGTGTGTGCAGGACACGGGCGGTGTTGTTGGCTTTACCGCCCGCCCTTGCATCCACTCGAGACACACGGTGGGTGTGGTGCACCCGGGCGGGCGCGTCGAGGTGATAAGTCACGTCGAGCGCCGCGTTGAGCGCCACTGTCAGGATCACGGCGTAATCCACTCTCCGGCCCGCATGACGCCGCGCAGTTGCAGATCCTCGTCGTACACGCACAGGTCGGCGCGGGCGCCCGGCTCGATGCGTCCCACGTCCGACAATCCCAACAGTTCGGCCGGCGTCTGCGAGGCCATCTGCGACGCCGTCGGCACGTCGATACCGGCGAGTTTCACCGTGTTACGGAACGCGTCATCCATTGTGATCGTAGAACCGGCGATGCTTCCGGTCTCGGTGAGTCTGGCCGCACCATCGGCGACCGTCACATCGAGACCACCGAGCTCGTATTTGCCGTCGTCCATACCGGTCGCGCTCATCGCGTCCGTCACCAAGACCGCCCATGGCGCGCACGACGCGTGCAGCGCGAACGCCAACGTGCCCATGTGCAGGTGGATCGGGTCCGCGATGAATTCGCACACCACACGCGGATCATCCAACAGGGCCGGGATCGGGCCCGGGTCGCGATGGTTGAAGCCGCGCATGCCGTTGAACACGTGCGTGCCGACAGTCGCGCCCGCCGCGATCGCATCCAGCGTCGTCTCGTAAGAAGCGTCCGTGTGACCGATCGCGGCGACGACACCGTGCACCGACAACCATTCGATCGCTTCGGTCGCACCGGCCAGTTCGGGCGCGATCGTCACCATTTTGATGGCGCCGGCGCCGGCCTCGACCAGGCTGTTCAATTCAGTAACATCTGGGTCCCGCAGGGCCTGCGGATTCTGGGCGCCGCAACGAGCATGGGACAGGTACGGGCCCTCGAAATGGATACCTTCCAAGACGCCCTCGTCGATCAACGGGCGGAAGTTCTTGACCGCGTCCATCATGACGTCGAACGGCGAAGACACCAGCGACGCCAACGTCGTCGTCGTGCCGTGCCGCTGATGAAACAACGCGACCTTACGGGCCTCATCGGCGTCGCCGGTGGTGTAAGTGGCCCCGTCGCCGCCGTGACAATGCACGTCGACAAAACCCGGCACAATCCAGCCGGAAGCCGTCTCATCATCGCCGTCGGTGATCGACTCGACCCTGTCGCCGGACACCCTCACAGTGCCCGGCACGACACCATCGGGAATGACCACTTTGGCGTTTTCTGGTATCTGCATGAAGCCTCCCGATCGTAGCGGCTGGTGTGGAGCCTCACACCTGTTCGTTCTGGGCCTCCAAGCGTTCCAGACCCAAAATCGCGGCACCGATGCACCCGGCCACGTCACCCAATTCGGCCACGACGAGGCTGGGCAACGAATGGAACGTCGCACGTGCCCGCAGCGCCTCACGCAACGGCGACAACAGCGCGTCCCCCGCCGAAGCCAAACCGCCACCGACGACGATCGTGCCCGGATCGAGCATCGCCACCGCTACCAGCAGACCATCCGCCAACACGTCGATGGTTTCGCGCCACGCCTGCGCCGCGACAGCATCCGTACCGGCCGCGGCAATAATCTGCTCCGCCGTCGCCCGTTGCCCCGCAAGAGCCACGTAACGCTTCTCGAACGCGATAGCGGAACCATGCGCTTCGACACAGCCGCGTTGGCCACACCCGCACACGGCCCCGCCCGGCCTCACGACGACATGGCCCAACTCGACGGCGGAACCGTGCGCGCCCGTCAACGAACGTCCACCAACGATATGAGCCCCGGCGATACCGGTACCGATCGCGATGAACAAGAGCTCGTCGCTGCCGCGTCCCGCACCGAGACGGGCCTCGGCGAGACCACCGGCCCGCACATCGTGTCCCAACGCGGTCGGCAAGCCAGTGCGGGCCTCGATACGTTGCCGCAGCGGCACATCGCGCCAACCCAGATTCGCGGCATAGACCGCGACACCCGTGTCTGCGTCGACGATTCCGGGCACGACCAGACCGACCGCGCGGGCGCGATACTGCGTCGACTCCGCCAACTCGACGGCCGTGTCCGCGATCGAGTCGACGACGACGTCGGGGCCGTGTTCCCTGCCCGTGGGGCGGCGCAAAGTATGCACGACAGTGCCGTCACGATCGACCAGCGCACACTTCATAGACGTGCCGCCGACATCGATCGCGACAACCACGTCGCGGCGCGAATTCACGGCAGAATCACCGAACGGCTCAGATTCCGCGGAGAGTCCGGGTCGAGGCCGCGATGACGCGCCAGATCGACAGCGAACCGTTGCGCCTCGATCAACGCCGCCAACGGGTCCAAGTCGCTCGTGACGAACACCGCGCCCGTGTCGCGCACCTGCTCGGCAAGGCCCGTCGGCGCCTCACCGAACACCCACACGGCCCGGTTCGGCGCCGCGATACTGATCGGGCCGTGCCGGTAATCCATCGCCGGATACGACTCCGTCCAAAACGTGGCGGCTTCGCGCGCTTTCAACGCGCCCTCGTGCGCCAACCCGACACACCAGCCCTGCCCCACGAACGTGACCTGCTCGACCTGCGCCGGATCCAACGGCAGCCGCGACGAGACCGCGGCCCGCGCGTCGACGATCGCCGACGTCAAATCCTGTCCCAGATGCGCGCGCAGCGCGGCGACAGCCGACGTCGCGAAACTCGTCATCACGACCGAAGCGTCGCTGGCGAAATCGAGCACGACCGTGTCGTCGGCGAGCTCGGTGGCGGGAGTTTCGTCGTCGGCGACGATCGCGAGGCTCGGCGCCGACGTGTGACGCAGCAGTTCGCACACTTCCGACGTCGTGCCGGACCGGGTCAACGCCACGATCCGGTCGTAGCTGCGGTTATACGGAAACTCCGAAGCCGCGAACGCGTCCGTTTCTCCGGCGCCCACGGCTTCCCGTAGGCCCGCGTACGCCTGCGCCATGAACCACGACGAGCCACACCCCACGACCGCGACGCGTTCGCCGCGACGAGGGAACACATCGGCGCGTTCAGAAGCGACGCGTGCGGCCGCTTCCCAACAGTCCGGTTGACGAGAAATCTCTGAATCTACGAAAGCCATGACACATCCCAACGCAGTCGATGCGCGTTCGCGCAGCCCCACCGGCGTAGTGCCGGAGTTTCGCGCATTATTGTGCACACATGACAGGCACCCGGTCGCGGTCGGGTGCGAATTGAAGGAGGATCACATGGATCGTTACGCCCGGTGGAACACGCTGCTGGAAATACTCGCGTCCGCCGGTCGCATCAGTGTCGAAGAAGCCGCCAACCGCATGAACGTGTCCCAAGCAACGATCCGGCGCGACTTCGACCAACTATCGCAACAACAAATGATCACCCGCACGCGAGGCGGGGCCGTCGCCGGCGGCGTCTCCTACGACCTGCCGTTGCGTTATAAGACCGCGAAACGAGTCGAGGAGAAACACCGCATCGGCCACGCCGCCGCAAACCTCGTCACCTCCGGGATGGTCGTCGGGCTCAACGGCGGCACCACCATCACCGAAGTCGCGCGGGCGCTCGCGCTGCGCACCGACCTCGTCGCCACATCCGGTACGACACCGTTGACGATCGTCACCAACGCCCTCAACATCGCCAACGAGATGACGGTGCGGCCGCACATCAAAGTGGTCGTCGTCGGCGGTGTGGTGCGACCGCAATCGTACGAGTTGATCGGACCGTTGGCGGCCCCGATCCTGCGGGAAATCACGCTCGACATGGTGTTCCTCGGTGTCGACGCGCTCGACATCAAACTCGGCGCGACCGCACACCACGAAGGCGAAGCCGCCATCAACCAGCTCATGGCGGCGCGGGCACGCAAGGTCGCGATCATCGCGGACGGTTCGAAACTCGGCACCCACGCTTTCGCGCGGATCTGCCCCGTCGAACGCGTGCACACACTCATCACTGATACCACTGTGGATTCTGCGAAGCTGGCCGAATTCACCGACGCGGGAGTCAAAGTCATCCGCGCGTGAGCGGTGCCGGCGCGTGGGGTGAGGGCTGCCCTCCGCATAAGTTACGGACATGACCGTCGCCGGTGCGGGCGCGATCCGGCCAGCCAGTTGAGGTTGCGAACCCCGACCTTGCAAAAGCAGAAGTTACCGACATGACGACCGATCCGACCGCGCCAGATGCCGGCCCGCGGCAACGGCACAAGTTGCCGACACGAAAGCCATGCCCACATGCACCCCGGCCCAGCCGCGCAAGTTACGAACATGGCTGTTGCCTGCGCTGGCACGATCTTGGCCGTCCGCCCCAAACCCGGTCGCGCAAGAAGCCGACCCACGGCAGCCGCGCAAGTTACAGACATGACGCGGATGCCCTTTCCCTGCGTCACCGCGGCCGTCCCGCGGCCCCATTAGGCCAGCCCAGACGCGACACACGCGATAGCCAGCGTGCACGCAAATACAGGCAGCATCCGGAAAAGCAACGCGCCTTACGGCCGCCCAGAAGCAGAAGTTACCGACATGACCGAAAACAGCACACCGCACACAATGGTCACCGAGATCCCGACCGGGTCGGCGCAAGTCACGAACATGACGTCAGGGTGCGGGCGTCCCGGGGACATCGGATACAGGTTGTCGGCCAGGCCCTGTGACGGCAGAAGTTACTGACATGACCATCGCCCGAGTAGGCCTCCCCCAAGCCCAGCCGCGCAAGCTACGAACATGCCAGCAACAGGAAAGGCCACAGGAACAGCTAACAGCTAACAGGGCAAGTTACGAACATGACCAAAAAGCCGCCCCGCACGCCACCGGCCCGTCACCTGTCGAGGTAACGGGCCGGCTATACGTGTGCCACGGAACGCTTGTCACGGAACACGTGCCGCGGATCAAGATCCGGTAGGTCAGCTACCGAAGCTGTCGATCAGCCATTCGTCGTCTTCAAGAATCAACGTCAAAACATGATCGCTGTTTCCTTGGTCGCTAGTGATCTGGACGTCCACTTCGGCTGTCTCATCGTCGATGATGTTTTCCTCACCCACGGTGTACTTCGTGTTACTGAGCTCGAGCTGGTCCGCCGCCGCGTCCCTTTCAGAGTCCGGAACGTCCTTGAACTTGTCGTACTGTTGCTGACTCAACAGGTCGAGCGCCGCCTGCCAGTCGCGTTCCTCGTTGGCGTCGTAATACGCCTGCACGACTTCCTTCGGGCTCGCCTGTTCAGCCTGCGGCCCCTGCGAACTCCCCGTCCCGTCACCCGTGCCGCCGCCCGTGTCGCCGTTGCGACTCAAAATGATCAAGCCACCAGTGACCAGCAGCAGCAACGCAAGACTGCCGATGACGACCGTCGCGATCAGCCCCGTGTTCGATTTCTTCGGCGGCGGCTGCGGCGTGAAACCGGGCTGCTGATACTGCCCCTGCTGCGGGTATGCCTGCGGCTGATACCCCTGCTGCGGATAGCCGCCCGCAGGCGACTGCGGCGGGTACGCGCCAGCGGGCGATTGCGGAGCCTGCCCCCAGCCATAAGGGTCCTGCTGCTGGTAGCCACCCTGATAACCCGGACCAGACGTCTGCTGGTCATACAGGTCGTATTGCTGCGGCGGCGGCTGGTTCCCGTCGGGGTAACCATCGCCGCCGCTCTGGTAGCCGCCGCCTTGCGGGGGGTAACTCATCGTGTGCCTTATCCGGTCGAGGGTCAACAGACTCTAATGGGACTGTACTCACCTGCGGCCAGGTGATCGTCAGACAGTTTTGAGATTGCGATGCAAATGTAACGCGGTCATTGCGCAGGCGGCCGGTACAGATACGGCTGCTGCGTAGAACCTCCCGTTTCGGTATGGCTTGACGGTGTCGGTTCTGTTGTATCCGACCCCTGTGACGTTTCCGTTGTCGACGCTTCGGCTTGCGGCGCAGGGATCTGCGGATCGAGGTCACCCGATCCTGACTCGCTCGCCGCGGCCTCGGGTTCCTGGACTGGGGGTGTCGCGGTCCCCGGCTTGGGCACGATCGGTTCCGTCTCCGGTTCGGCATGGTCAGTCGGCTGGTTCGCGGGTCCGCTCGGTTGCGGCGGCACGATCGCTTCCGTCGCCGGCTCGACATGACCGGTGGTCGGCTGGTTCCCAGGTTCACTCTGCTGCTGGGGCACCTGCGGGGCGGGCGCCGACGAATCCGATGCCTCGCCGACCCGCTGCTGCGGCTGCGGCGCGGGCGGATTCGGTTCGTTCTGCGGCGCAGCCGATTCCGGTTCCGCCAGCGGTGCCGGCGTTGACGAAGTCTCGACCGGTTGCGCCTGCGGCGGCGGGGCAGTCGGCATCGGCACGGGTTCGGCTTGCGGCGCCGCGGGT
>DXIM01000086.1 GCA_019112895.1 Candidatus Stackebrandtia faecavium | reverse complement strand
GAGGGCGCGGGGCCGGACCACACCTCGGGCCGTATGGAGCGGTTCCTGCAGCTGTGCGCTGAGGACAACATGCGCGTGGCGAACTGCACGACCCCGGCGAACTACTTCCATCTGCTTCGCAGACAGGCATTGTCGCCGAAGAAGAAGCCGCTGATCGTGTTCACACCCAAGTCGTTGCTGCGCAATAAGCATTGCGTCTCGGCGGTTTCGGACTTCGCATCGGGCCAGTTCAACCCAGTGCTGTTGGATCCCGCCGTGGAATCGGGACAACTCGACAAGGGCAAGATCCGTAAGGTCCAGCTGTGCAGCGGCAAGTTCTACTACGACCTGATCTCGGCGCGAGAGACCAACGAGATCGACGACACGGCCGTCATCCGCGTCGAGCAGCTGTACCCGTTGCCGGTCGACGAGATTCGGTCGGCTTTGGCTCAGTTCCCGAACGCAACCGAGTTCTCCTGGGTCCAGGAGGAACCGGCAAACCAGGGTGCGTGGGGTCATATCGCCACGAACCTATTGGAGCATCTCGACGGGGTCAGCCTGCGTCGTGTGTCGCGTCCGGCCGCGGCGGCGCCCTCTGTCGGTTCGACGAAGCTGCACGAGGTCGAACAACGTGCACTGATCGACTTGGCGATGCCTCCGAAGGATTCCTAAGTGTATTTCACGGATAGAGGCATCGAGGAACTTGTTGCACGCCGCGGTGAAGAACAGGTCAGTGTCGAATGGCTTGCGGCGCGGCTGCGTGAATTCGCCGACGATAATCCACAGTTCGAGACGCCGGTCGAACGCTTCGCCACCTGGCTGGCCCGCTTCGACGATGATTTCGATGACGACGAACTCTAACCGAATATGAACGAAAAATGTCTGGCCCCGTTTCGCTGGGGCCAGACATTTTTATTCTTGTCTCTGGCTCAGGGACGCACGACGATCTTGCCGAACGCTTCGCCCGCTTGCAGCCGTGCGAAGGCTTCCGCTGCATCGCCTAGCGCATAGGTGGAATCGATGATCGGTTTCAAGTCCTTGGTGACGCAGAAGTCGACGAGCTCGGACAGTTCGTCTCGGGTCCCCATCGTCGACCCGAGGATCTCCAACTGGAGGAAGAAAACCCGCCGCAAATCCACTTTCGGCAGGTGACCCGACGTCGAACCACACACGACGATCCGTCCACCGGGCTTCGCCGACTTCATCGAATGCGCGAACGTCGCTTCGCCGACGCTTTCGATCACGACATCGACGCGCTCGGGCAGACGCTGCCCCGGTTCCACGGCCGTCGCACCCAATTTTTCGACCTGTTCGCGCCGTTCCTGGCTACGACTGGTCGCGTATACACGGGCACCCATCGCGCGCGCCAGCACGACACTCGCGCTCGCGACACCTCCGCCCGCGCCCTGCACCAGCACCGCGTCACCGCTGCGCACACGGCCTTTGGTGGTCAACATGCGGTAAGCCGTCAAGTAGGCCGTCGGGATGCATGCGGCCTCATCCATGCTCCATTGAGCAGGTTTCGCCACCAAGTTGGACCGCGGGACCACGACCTTCTCCGCCAGGGTGCCGTCGAACTTTTCGGACAGCAGGCTCCGTTTGGGGTCGAGGGTTTCGTCTCCGCCACCCGCCTCGGCATCGGCGATGACCGAATGCACGATGACTTCGTTGCCCTCGGCATCGGTGCCTGCGGCATCGCACCCCAGCGTCATCGGGCATTGTTCTTCCGTTAGCCCGACGCCCGCCAACGACCAAAGATCGTGGTGGTTGAGGGCCGCCGAAGCGACCGTGACTGTGGTCCAGTCGTCGTCGTCAACCGTGGGTTCGTCCCGCTCCCCCACGCTCAAGCAAGACAGCGGATCATTCGGGTCGACTTTATTCGCATAAGCACAAAGCATTCGCCGAGCCTACCGCTGGGGGCGTTGTCAGCGTTGAACTGACGTGAAGTCCCACGCGTGCGGCGGCCGCGCCACAAGCGACGGCGGCGGATCCGGCAAGGACTGCGGATCTTGAGTCCATTTAGTTATAACTACGACCCGATCGCGCGAGGCCCAGACCTCGTGCTCCCGAAAGGAGGGTGCGGTTTCCACGGCCGGAAGGGCGGTTTCGAATACCCAGTCGAGCAGGGCGTCCTTATGTTCCTCATCCACCCGCACTTCCCACATCTGCGCAATCATCGTGCCTCACCTTGGTCGAACATCGGCCCTGCCGGCCGAACATCGCTGGAGCCTCCATAGCGGGTTCCGGCTAGGGTGCTCGCCCTGGGATTCCCGCTCGTCGGGGCCGTTTTTCCCCGCGGGCACTGCCACCGTAACTTCGCCTGGCCATCCTGCACATCTCGCCACCTGGTTCGCTCGGGTAACCGGTTTTCGTGACCGAGGCTGCCAACGTGCCGGGTCGTTACGCGGTCCGCATGTAGTCCGAGTAGTGTCTGGCAAAAGACCGATTCGTCCACGCGTATGGGGAGGATTCGATGCGCTTTTCGCATCTGTTCACATCTGGCAAGTTCATCCCGCACATCACCGCTTCGGCACATTGCGACTTGCCGTGTGGCGTGTATGACCCGGCTCAGGCTCGCATTGAAGCCGAATCCGTCAAGGCCATCTGCGAGAAGTACCAGGCCAACGAGGACCCTGAGTTCCGCACCCGCGCCTTGATGATCAAGGAGCAGCGGTCCGAGCTGGTTAAACACCACCTTTGGGTACTGTGGACTGACTACTTTAAGCCGCCGCACTTCGAGAAGTACCCGAACCTGCATGTCCTGGTCAACGAAGCGACCAAGCTTGCGGGCGCGACCGGCGCCAAAGGCTCGGCCGACCCGGATGTTGCCGAAGAACTGCTGGTAAAGATCGACGAAATCGCCAAGATCTTCTGGGAAACCAAGCAGGGATAAGGCAGCACCTCAGTTTGTGGGACGCGGCCGGCGCCCGCCGGGTGCGTCCCACGCCAACCAGGAGCAGAACATGACTCACGCCGTTGAAGGCGACGTGTTGCTGTTGGATATGCCCACCAACCCCACGTTTCTCCCAGTGCTACGCACCGCGACTGCGGGTTTGGCCACCCGGTTGAGTTTCGGGATCGAAGCGATCGAGGATCTGCGCGTCGCCGTCGATGAGGCCGCCGGACTACTGCTCGCCGCGGCCGAGGACGACAGTACTGTGCTGCAGTGCCGGTTCGATGTCACTGACACCGACCTGTTGATCACGATCGGCGCTTACGGAGTGGGTCCCCTTCCACAACGTCGCGCGTTCGATTGGCGAGTCCTCGATGCGCTCGCGGGCTCAGTGAGCACGGATATCACCGACGGGGTGACGACCGTGCAATTGTCGCAGCGGCGGCCCGAAGCGATCGATGCGTAATGACAGGCGATATTTCGTCATGGTCCAGACATGACGTGAGGGGTGTTAGATCCCGCTTTCGCGGCGATCTAACACCCCTCATCTCTCGTACGCTTTATGCCGTGTAACCAGCGGCGGTTAGTCTCCGCAACCCACCGCGGCGTTTGAGAGAGCGTCGTTCATCTTCACTCATTCCGCCCCAGATACCGGCGTCTTGGCCGGATTCCAATGCCCATTTCAGGCATTCTTCAGTTACGGGGCAGCGCTGGCAGACACTTTTGGCCTGCTCGATCTGCGCCAGTCCGGGACCACTGTCTCCGATTGGGAAGAACAGTTCCGGGTCCTCATCCCGGCAGATGGCGTGGTGGCGCCAGTCCATTAGTGCGACACTCCTTGATCGGATCGAAACATCAGTTGGCTCGGCCTCAATACCAGCAACCTCGCTTGTGAATGCTTTCACGAACTGGCGCGATGTCAAGGGGGTGCAGTTGAAAAAATCTGGGCCCGTGAGGAAGCTCACGGGGTTTATGCCCTGATTAAGCTGGTAACCCCCGCTGACACGCCGAGACCTGAAGCGAATCTAATACGCAAGGCTACAGTGTTGTGGCGTTTTAGCAAGTTTTTTGTGCGACTTTGTAGAGATGAATCACTGCCTCATTCAGCACACAACGCGCAAAGCATCGCGTACCGAATCCATCTCGACTTCGTCGCATTCACCAACATAGTCCCCATCGAGCTGAAATGCATGCGGTCTGGCCGCAAACAATCGAAATTTCTCCAAATCGTGTTCTGAAATGACCGCGGGACTGCTGAATCGTGTACTCCCCGTCAACAGTTGTGTTGCAGTTCGTATTGTTGCGGGGATACTGAGCGCCCGCATTGACAACACATCGAGCCCGCTATCGAAAGACGCATGCGGATTGGGGCTTATTGGTCGGCCGCCAAGGTACGTCCACGGAGATGTATTTTGCACAATCGCCAATGCCAAGCGGGACACCGGTTTTCGACCCGGTATCTCCATCGTCAAATTCGGATCATGACGGTCATTACCCGAGACGTACTGCGCAAGCGCCGAGCGCACGTACAGGGCGGGCGTGGCCATGTGCCCGCTGACGCGGGCCCGTTCGACGCGACGGATGGCTGCGGCATCCAACCCCAGGCCCGCACAGAAGGTGAAGTACCGCCCGTTGGCTCGCCCGAGACTGACCGTGCGGAAACGTTCCTCATGGAGCGCCTCGAGGATCGCACCGGCACCGTCGGCCCAGTCGGCCGGCATGCCCAGGGCGCGCGCGAACACGTTGGTCGAGCCGCCCGGCACAACGGCCAGGGCCGGCGCCTCGGCGTCGGTTCCGTGACGCAGCAGACCGTTGACGACCTCATTTACGGTGCCGTCTCCGCCGAGGGTGACGACGAGCCCCACAGACCGTTGTGCGGCGTCTGCGGCTAGATCAGCGGCGTGTCCGCGGCGCGTGGTGTATTCGACCGAGAGGTCGACGGCACTCTTCAAGGCCCGGACCAGGACGTCTCGGACCCGCTCACTAGTGGTCGTAGCGGTGGGGTTCACGATCAGAAGCGCTCTCACGAGTGGCAACGGTACTGGCCGGTATTCTTAGGGCGTGAATGATTCACCTCAAGCCGTGTCATCCGTCACTGAATCGCAGCCGCTACGCGTGGCGATATGGCTGTTGACCGCGCAAAGTGTCGGTCTGTTCGCGATAGCACTGTGGCTGCTGTGGCTGAGCCTCACCCACGAGGAGACCTCGGCGGGCGCCGGCCTGGCGGAAGCAGGTACCGCAGCTGGTGTGGGCGCGTTGCTCGCATTGTCCGCCCGATCTTTCAAACGCGGGAAATCCCGGCTACGCGGTATCGCAGTGTTTATCGAGTTGATGTTTTTGCCCCTGGGCTATTACCTCGCGGTAGCGGACCTTTGGTGGTTTGCCATACCGGCATGGATTCTTGGAATTACCACCGTCGCGCTTTTGGTAGCGCCATCGTCTCGAAAAGTAATCGGACTCGAATAGTAATGGCATTAACCTCCCCAACAATGAACGATTAGTCGACTAAAAAGTTACGCACAGTTCCCAAAAGAATGCAAAAATTTTCGCGCTCCGGAATTCATATCAACTCTGCGTAACATTGACAATTACGCAGAGTTGATAACCATGTAATCGCTGTCGGCCACGACGATGCCTCGGTCCGATAACCAGTCTTCGAATATCGCTCAATCCCAACCGCCAAAAGCGACGAAAATCGAAAGCGACATCGCGCGTCTCGTTCCTCCCATCGCGATATGCACGGACGGTTACGGAGATTCCCGTGCGGACAGTGCATGCGGCACGGTCACCGCGTAGCAGAACATCTCGGATTCCGCTGTCATATAAGGGATATCGAAACCATGCCACCCGTGCGTCGCCGCGGGCCACGGCGATCCGACTCACTGCCGCGGCCGCGCCAAGATTCGACACAATAGACATACACCCTCTTACGGCGGCCGTTTCATCCGATCTCGAACGTCAGCACCGCCTCGGTGCCTCCACCGTCGCGGTTGTGCAAGTCGATCTGTCCGCGCAGTTCCCCCGTGGCGAGGGTGTGCACAATCTGCAAACCGAGACGCTGCGTCGCGTCGATACGAAAACCCGACGGCAGCCCCCTGCCGTCATCGCAGACAGTCACCCGGAAACAATCATCCTTGCGCTCGACCTCGATGACGACCTCGCCGTGTTGGCCCGGCATGTATCCGTGTTCCACCGCATTTTGGATCAATTCGTTGAGAACCATGACCAACGGTGTCGCCAACTCCGACGGCAGAATTCCGAAACTTCCGTGGCGACGCAGATTCACCTTCGACTCCGTCGCCGCCACGTCCACCGCCATCGACGCCACCTCATCCACGATCGCGTCGAAAGCAACCGCTTCATCGCTCGAGCGCGACAAAGTCTCGTGCACCAAAGCGATCGACGAGACCCGCCGCACCGACTCCTCCAGGGCTGCGCGCGCCTGCGGCACGCCGACGCGCCGAGCCTGCAACCGCAGCAGCGCCGCCACCGTTTGCAGATTGTTCTTCACCCGATGATGGATCTCACGGATCGTGGCATCCTTCGTGACCAACTCGCGGTCGAGACGGCGCACCTCGGTCACGTCCCGCACCAGAACCAAGGCGCCCGCACCCTTACCGTCCGGACGCAACGGCAATGCGCGCATCAACACCACGGCGCCCCGCGCCTCGAACTCCTTGCGCCGCGGAGTCCCGCCCTCCAGCGCTGAGACAATGCGCCGCGCGGCGTCCTTGCCCTGGGACGTCTCGTTGATCAGCCCGCGCGTCAGTTCGGCAAGGTTCTCGCCCGACAGGATCCCGGTCACGCCCATCCGCCGATAGGCCGACAAAGCATTCGGCGATGCATACCGCACCAAACCGTCCTCTCCGAGACGCACCAGCCCGTCGCCGATGCGGGGCGCCGTCGTCGGTTCGCCCGGAAGCAGCGGGGGCGGGAAGCCGCCATCGGCGAGCATGCGGACCAGATAATCGGCCGTCTTGAGGTAGTTCGTTTCCAGGTGGCTCGGATTCTTGTAATCCGACAAGTTGGTGTCGCGTACGACCACCGCAATCACCGTGTTGCGGTCGCGGCGCCTCACCGGCACAGCCTCGTGGCGTGCGGAGCCTTCCCCGTGCCACACGCGCTCCTTTCCGCGAGAGATCACGCCGCGGCGATAAGCGACATCGATATGCGCCGCGCTGCGCGCGCTGACGATCTTGCCGACCTGATCATCATCGTAAGAAGTCGCACCGGTCGTGGGACGCACCTGTGCAATGCACACGTAACCGTCGCCAGTGCGAACCGGAACCCACAGCAGCAGATCGGCGAACGAAAGGTCCGACAACAACTGCCACTCGGCGGCGAGCCGATGCAGATGCTCGCTGGCTTCGACCGACAGGTCGGCGTGTGCGGCGATGACGTCGCGAAGAGTTGACACGGAGGCCACCTTAAACGGCGAAGCCGGCAGCGCAACGCATGCTCCGCTGCCGGCCGACGCCACGGCGACTAAGCCTCCGCGAGGAACCCTTCCTTCGTGAGCCAGTCCTGCGCCACGTTGACAGGAACCTCACCGTCCATGTCAACCCGATTATTCAGGTCCCGCATCGTGTCGGTGTCGAGCCGGTTGCCGATCTCGACGAAAATCTCCGAAATCTGCGGGTACTGACTGTGAATCTCGTCCCGCACCGTCAACGAGGGGTTATAGATCGGGAAAGCCCCCTCGTCGTCGTCGAGCGTCACCAGATCGTTCGTCACGATTCTGCCGTCGGTGTCGAAGACTTCACCGAACTCGCAGCTGACACCGATCTGGCTGTAGACGACGCCCGCGTCCATGATCGTCACCTGGTCTTTAGGGACTTCCTTGGACAAGTCGTAGGTGTCGACCATGGCCGACCAGCCGTCGGTCCGCTTGGAGAACTCATTCTCGAGGCAGAAGTTGCGTTCCGCTTCCGGCACCTTCGTGATGTCGGACATGGATTCGAGGCCGT
>DXIM01000015.1 GCA_019112895.1 Candidatus Stackebrandtia faecavium | reverse complement strand
ATCAACCGGAACCTCGTGTTGACGGATGGAGCCCGTGCCGACTCGGTGCCGAACCTCGAAATCGAGACCGGCGAGATCGAAAGTGCTGGACACGCCAGCGCGACCGGACGTTTCGACGACGAACAGCTGTTTTACCTGCAGTCGCGTGGGATCCCCGAAGATCAGGCGCGACGTTTGGTGGTGCGGGGCTTCTTCGCCGAGATTCTGGCCCACATCCCGGTCGAATCTTTGCGTGAGCGGCTCCACGAAGCTATTGAGAAGCGCCTGGACGAGGTGAACGCGTGAACATGACGGCTCAAGACGCGTTCGTGCGTATTTGCGCGGTCGACGATCTCGAACTGGACACACCGGTCCGCGCTGAGATCGATGGGACTCCGGTAGCGCTGGTACGCAAAAGCGACGAGGTCTTCGCGATCTACGACGAGTGCTCGCACGCGGCGGTGCCGCTGTCCGAAGGCGACGTCGAAGATTGCACATTGGAGTGCTGGCTGCACGGCTCACGCTTCGATCTGCGCGACGGTAGGCCCACCGGTTTGCCCGCGACGGTACCGGTGAAGGTGTATCCGGTCGAAATCCGTGACGGCGACGTCTATCTCAGCCTTGTCCCCAAGAACTAATCAGATATCGGGAGAAATTTCCAAAATGAGCACGCTTTCCATTCGCGACCTGCATGTCTCGGTCAATACCGGCGACGGCGAAGACAAACAAATCCTCAAGGGTGTTGACCTGACGATCAACTCCGGCGAGACCCACGCGATCATGGGGCCCAACGGCTCCGGCAAGTCGACGCTGGCCTACTCGATCGCCGGCCACCCGAAGTACACGGTCACCAGCGGTTCGGTCACGCTCGACGGCGAAGACGTCCTGGCGATGTCCGTCGACGAACGCGCCCGCGCCGGGCTGTTTTTGGCGATGCAGTACCCGGTTGAGGTGCCGGGCGTATCGGTGTCGAACTTCCTGCGCACGGCAAAGACCGCGATCGACGGTGAAGCGCCGAAGCTGCGTAACTGGATGAAGGAACTCAAGACGGCGATGTCGGACCTGCACATGGATGCGGCGTTCGCGCAGCGCAACGTGAACGAAGGATTCTCCGGTGGTGAGAAGAAGCGTCACGAGATCATGCAGCTGGAACTGTTGAAGCCGAAGATGGCCGTGCTGGACGAGACCGACTCCGGTCTTGACATCGACGCGTTGCGCATCGTCAGCGAAGGCGTCAACAAGGCCAAGGCCGAAACCGACGCCGGATTCTTGATGATCACCCACTACACGCGCATCTTGAACTACGTGAAGCCGGACTACGTGCACGTTTTCGTCGACGGCAAGATCGTGGAAGAGGGCGGCCCGGAATTGTCGGAGCGGCTCGAAACCGAGGGCTACGAGCGGTACGTGAACACTGCGAAGGCAGGTAGTTAAGAGTGGGTCTACCCGTGGCTTCCGAGCGACCCGACGACGTCGTCGATCTCGACGTGGAGGCCATCCGCGCCGATTTCCCGATCCTGTCTCGGCAGGTCAACGGCAAACCGTTGGCCTACCTGGATTCGGGTAACACGTCGCAGAAACCGCGGCAGGTCGTGGAGGCCATGTCGCGGTTCGCGCAGGAAAGCAATGCCAACATTGCACGTGCGGTGCACCAGTTGGGAACCGAGGCCAACGACGCGTTCGAAGGCGCCCGGCAGAAGGTGGCGGATTTCATTCACGCCCCCCGTGCCGAAGAGGTCGTGTTCACGAAGAACTCGACGGAAGCCATCAACCTGGTGGCCTACTCGATGCTGGGCGCCACTCTCACCGGGGGAGATCCGCGATTGCGGCTCGGTCCCGGCGATGAGATTGTGATATCCGAAATGGAGCATCACTCGAACATCGTACCGTGGCAGATGCTGTGCGAGCGCACCGGCGCGACCCTGAAATGGTTCTCCATCACCGACAGCGGTCGCCTGGACGACGCCGAGGCCGCCACGCTCATCACCGAGCGCACGAAACTGGTCTCGTTCGTGCATATGTCGAACATTTTGGGCACGGTCAACCCGACCTCGCGGATCACGCAACGCGCGCGCGAGGTCGGCGCATTGGTCCTGCTCGACGCATCCCAGTCGGTGCCGCATATGCCCGTCGACGTCGTGGCTTGCGACGTGGATTTCGTGGCCTTCACCGGTCACAAAATGTGCGGACCCACCGGCATCGGTGTGTTGTGGGGCAAGCACGAACTACTCGAGATCATGCCGCCGTTCTTGGGCGGCGGGTCCATGATCGGCACGGTCACGATGGAGAAATCGACGTACGCGCCGCCCCCCGCACGTTTCGAGGCGGGAACACCGCCGATCATCGAAGCGGTAGGACTGGGCGCAGCCGTCGACTACCTATCGAGTCTCGATATGCGCGCGGTGCAATGGCACGAAAAGGAACTCGTGGCCTACGCGCTGCCAGCGCTAGAGTCGGTGCCGGGCGTGCGCATCATCGGCCCGAGAGTGCCGATCGGCAGGGGCGGAGCGATCTCGTTCGACCTGGAAGGCGTACACCCGCACGATGTGGGGCAGGTGTTGGATGCACACGGCGTAGCCGTGCGGGTCGGGCATCACTGCGCTAAGCCGACCTGCGCGCGTTTCGGTGTCGCCGCCACGACGCGGGCGTCGTTCTACCTGTACACGACCCGAGACGAAATCGACCGGCTGGTCGATGCTTTGCAACAGACACGGAAGGTGTTTGGTTGATGCTTGACGACCTCTACCAGGAAGTCATACTGGATCACTACCGTTCTCCGCACGGTAAGGGTCTGCGCGAACCGTTCGAAGCCGAGGCGCACCACGTCAACCCCACGTGTGGTGACGAAATTACCGTTCGGGTTCATATGGACGGTGACAAGGTCAGCGATGTTTCGTACGACAACATCGGCTGCTCCATCTCGCAAGCTTCGGCGAGCGTCATGTACGACCTGGTCAACGACAAGCCGCTTCAGGATGCGCTGGCCACGCTCGAATCGTTTTCGCAGCTGCTCACCGGCCGTGGAACAGTGGAAGCAGACGAGGAGGTGCTGGAGGACGCGGTGGCGTTTTCTGGTGTCGCCAAGTTTCCAGCGCGAGTGAAATGCGCGTTGCTGTCGTGGATGGCTTTCAAAGACGCCGCGGCCCGCGCTACCGCCACGAGGGGAGAAACCCATGACTGAGACAGAAACGCCAGAAACACAAACGGCCGCCCCGGCCACCACGAAAGCGGCCATCGACGATGTGACCGAGGCTATGAAAGACGTGGTGGACCCCGAACTCGGCATCAACGTCGTCGACCTTGGCCTTGTATATGGGGTTCACGTCGACGATGACAACGTTGCGACCATCGACATGACCCTGACTTCGGCGGCGTGCCCGCTGACGGACGTGATCGAGGACCAGACGCGGTCGGCCCTGACCGAGGGGCCGGGAGGTGGACTCGTGGCCGATATGCGGATCAACTGGGTGTGGATCCCGCCATGGGGCCCCGACAAGATCACCGAAGACGGCCGCGAACAGTTGCGAGCGCTCGGTTTTAACGTATAACGATACATGCGTCATACAGCCCGGCTGCGGTAAGCGCCGGGCTGTAATCATGTTCGTATGTCGACAAAACGGCCGGCCGCAGGTGGCGGAAGCGAAATCTTCATCGCGGCCGAACGCGCCCTGAAATGGCTGGACGGTTTCGATACGCGGCACCGAATCACGCACGTGGAGCACCAGCACCGCGGTATCGACGTCACCGCTGGCGATGGCAGCGTCGCGCGGTGCAGACTGCCTCTTCCGGGACGCTGGCGCAAGCCCCAAGATGCGGACAACCGCGACCTGATCGAACTATTCGCGCAGGAAGCTGCGCGCGAATACTCGATCGGCGTGGTGTTCGCACGGCGTGCTGCGGTCGCCGTCGGGGTGTTCGACGGCGCCCGGCTGGTGGAGTCGAAAGTCGACAAAAGCTACGTGCAGGGCCGCACCGCGGCGGGCGGCTGGTCGCAGCAGCGGTACGCCCGCCGCCGCTCCAAGCAGGCTAAGCAGGCCGGTAATAAGGCGGCCGATATCGCGGCGCGGATCCTGGTGCCCAGGATGAATGCGTTGCGTGGCATCGTCACAGCCGGAGACCGTGCCGCGGTCACCGCCATCATGGACGACGACCGCTTGAATGGTTTCGGTCCGTCGTGGCCGGCGCTGGTGGACGATTCGGACGCTCGAGCGCGCGACGACCGCGAGTATCATCCCCGCCCGTGGCTCATGCACATTGGTGACATTGGCGAACCGCGTTTCGAAACCCTGAAGAATTTGCCGAAGCGGTTTCGGGTCGTGCGCATTCTTCTCCACGAGACCGACGACGAGAAAGTTTGATGGGTGGCTTCGCACGACAAGGGGGAGACTACGAAGCCACCCATGGGAGGGAGGAGTGCCGTTTATGGGTCGATGCCGTGCCTCGAAAAGAAAGGCAGCGGATCGACCGGTCTATCGTCGATTCGGATCTCGAAATGCAGGTGAGGCCCAGTGGCATCGCCGGTGTCGCCGGCGAGCCCGATCGGGTCGCCCGTGCGCACCTTGTCGCCTTTGCTCACCGCCAGTTTCGAGTGGTGCCCATACCAGCTTTCGACCCCGTCGCCGTCGTCAATCGTGACGAGCTTGCCGTACCCGGATCGTGTCCCCGCGAACGTGACAGTGCCGGAATGCGCGGCGACATTGACCACGCCCTGGTCGGCGGCGAAGTCGATGCCGTAATGCATCTCGCCGTTGCGCCAATCGCGCGGGCCGTAGGTGTCGCTCAGCTCGGCCTTGGACGGTGCCGTCCAGGCCGGTCGCTCCATCACCGCGTTGTGCGCGGGCGGTGCGACGGTCGTAGGAAACAAATTGCTGGCTTCACGCAGGACCGTCGGCTCGGCGTCGGGTGCCGGCGACGTTGCGGCACTGCCGATCAGTGTCAAGCCGCTGGCCATCGCCGTAGCCGCGGACAACGCGACCAACACGGTGTTGGCCGGGTCATAGCGGCGGTGACGACCTCGGTACGAGACACCAACCGGACGATCCACGTAGGTTTCCATAACACTGTGAAAGCTACCGCTGACATAAACGGACATTCGGGACGCGAATATGCACCTGTAGTAGCGATCTCGCGGCGTCACGTGTCTTTGCCCGAACGATGGCGAAGTTCGGTCCCCGTGTCGACCGACGCCTCGCACGACCAGCCGATGCGTTGTGACGCGTGGGAGAGGCGGATATCCGCTCGCGGTCGCCGCGACCATGCCTATAGACTTGCCGTCATGGTTCGCTGCGAAGACTGACGCGCAGGGGCCGATCGTTCATTTCCAGCGCATGCGGGATGTCCGCAGGGTGCGCGCTGGCCGCGATCGGCAAACACACGCTGCCCACGCATAGTCTCTTCATCTCGAAAGCGAGCATCATCAATGATTTCTGTAACTGGTCTCGAACTGCGCGCCGGCGCTCGAATCCTCCTGTCCGACATCAACCTGCGGGTGCAGCCCGGCGATCGCATCGGCATGGTGGGCCGCAACGGCGCAGGTAAAACGACGACGATGCGCACAATGTCGCAGGAAAGCATGCCGTACGCCGGTCATGTCGAGTCGAACGGTCCCGTGGGGTACCTGCCTCAAGACCCGCGCGCAGCCGACCCGGAGATTTCCGCGAAGGATCGGGTCCTGTCGGCACGCGGTCTCGACGTGATGCTGACGGACATGACGAAGCTGCAAGCGCAGCTGGCCGAGACCGCGGACGAGACGCACCGGGATCGACTTGTCCGGCGCTATGGGCAACTCGAGGACCGCTTCGCTGGCATGGGCGGCTACGCGGCCGAATCCGAAGCGGCCCGTATCTGCGCGAACCTTGGGCTCGCTGATCGGATCCTCGGTCAGAAACTGGGCACTTTGTCGGGCGGGCAGCGTCGTCGTGTCGAGCTGGCGCGGATCCTTTTCGCCGACACCGCAGACGGAGACGGCACACTACTGCTCGACGAACCCACCAACCACCTGGACGCCGATTCGATCGGATGGCTGCGCGGCTACCTGGCCAACCACAGGGGCGGCCTGGTAGTTATCAGTCACGATGTGGACTTGTTGCAGGACGTGGTCAACAAGGTGTGGTACCTGGACGCGAATCGCGCGACAGTTGACCAGTACAACCTTGGGTGGACGGCGTACCTGAAACAGCGCGAGGACGATGAACATCGTCG
>DXIM01000085.1 GCA_019112895.1 Candidatus Stackebrandtia faecavium | reverse complement strand
CCGATCCCTGCCCATTGGACCTTTAATGTTGCTGCCCGACGAAATCGCCGCTGCTAAAAAACAGCTGTCGCGCACGCCGCTATACCTCACTGTGGTGACGATCATCGCCATCGTCTGCGGCTTCGTGCCCGCCCCGATCTACCTATCGCAAGAGGGGCGCCTCGACCATCTCCTCGGTCGGGACGAGGCGGTCACCGCCACTGTCGAACACGTCGAGGAGGTGGGAACCTGCAGCCGAGGACGCGGCAAAAGCACGACCAAACGCTACATCGAGGTCAGCTGGGACTCCGGTGGGGAACGACAAAGCGGTGGCTACGACAAATGCGGCGGCTCCGTTCCCGCGGTTGGGGACAATGTTGAGCTCTGGGTTGGCCCGACTGGAAATATCGAAGACAGTTCGCCCGCATTCGACCGTTTCGGGCTCATCTCCGTCAGTCTCCTCCTAGCGGCCCTAGTGTTGGGCCTCGGCATCCTCATCACACAGACGTACCGCGGCAAGTTGCTGCGACTACTGACCAAGACGCACGGTCCGTTCTCGCAGCCAACGGTCGTGACTATCGGCCACGCCACCAAGGGGCGAATGTGGATGCAACAGGGTGCACAGCAGACGCCCGCTTTCGGCCCGAGGAAGAGCATCGCGCTGGTGCTTCTCAACGCTCGCGCCCCCGGAGGCACGAACACCCCACTCGCCGCTCTGGCGGGCCAATGGTGGCTTTACCTGGTGCACACGAACGACCCGAAGTATCAGATTGCGCTGCTTATGCGAGAAAACAACCGCTGTTGGATCCAGTTCCGGCGCTGATCGGGCAGCGTCCACGCTCTCGTTGCGGCGCGGATTCGGCCCATAGACTGAAATGCGTGAAGATCGGTGGCCCCGCCCCCGGGATGCGCACCGCAAACGGAGATGACTAATGCTGCTTCCCGAAGAGCTTGCGGTACTACAACGCAGCCGTGGCCGCTTCGTGCGACGCATGCTCCTGGTCGCCGCCGCCGGGATATTGCTCGCGTTGGTCCCGACCTTCGCCTATATCGCGGCCGGCAACAGCCTGCAGCACCTGATGGGCTCCTCCGCCCCCGTCACCGCGACCGTCGAAGACGTCAGGGCGACCGCGGCTACATGCGGCAAGCACGACCGTGACGAGTACCGGGTCGAGATCCACTGGGAGTTCGACGGAAAGACCCGCACCGATAGTTACGAAACCTGCAACGACGTCCCCAAAGCCGGCGACGAGCTCACAGTGTGGCTCACACCGGACGGGCAGATGAAACGTTTCTCCCCCGCCAGCGAATGGTTCGCGCTCGTCGTGATCGGCGGCATGCTGGGGCTGGCTGTTTGGGCTATCGGTGGAACCTGCGTTTTTTCCATTTACTGGCGTAAACGGTGCCTGTTTAACGCCCGAGGCGGTCGACTCATGCCCGGAATACCGGTGCACCTGCGCCG
Source organism: Candidatus Stackebrandtia faecavium (assembly GCA_019112895.1). Classification (GTDB taxonomy): domain Bacteria; phylum Actinomycetota; class Actinomycetes; order Mycobacteriales; family Micromonosporaceae; genus Stackebrandtia; species Stackebrandtia faecavium. Next base: position 42,143 of record DXIM01000085.1, on the reverse strand, counting down.
GGGGCCGAAATGGATATGGATGCGGCATGCAGCGCCACAGTTCTTCGGCACCGGGCATGCCATCCCGGCGTCGTGGCTGCTTTACAGCGACAACGGGACTTTCCCGCGCACCGTCTTTGGTGCCCGGATCGCGGGAGCATGGTGGCTTCACCCGGTCAATGACTACGGAAAGCCAGGCCGCCGGGTCGGGCTACTCGTGCGTGGCCGCACCCGCTTGTGGATCCAGTACGTGAGCGGCTGAGGACTCACGCTTGGGAGTGCTCGTGTACGTAAAGGTCCCTGAGCAAACAGATCTCCGACATGTGGTGGATCAGCTCGCGGTTGATGTGCAGGACGAGCCGCGCCATCGGGTCCTTCGCAAACGGCCCTTCGGACTCACCGCACGGTTGCGCTAGACCGTCGTCCCCGAGCGACTCGACGGCCGTCATCCAGGTCGCGTACTCCTCGTCGAGCTGAGCCAGCGCGTCTTTGGCCGTCGGCGCGTACTCGAAGGACTGGTAGTCGGTCGTCGGCCGCCCAAAGTGGTTAGCGCTGCGCACCGCCAAGACCCCGACGATCAAGTGCCCGAGCCGCCAGGCAATGGTGGTCAACGGCGCCGGGCTCGGCTCAGGGAACGCGAAGTCGATGGTCATCGGTCCGGTGCCTGCCTGAACCGGTGCGGTGCCGGTGCCGCGCGGGCGCACGCTCCAGCTTCCGGGGGCCGGCTCCCAGAAGTATTCGTCGTCGGTGAGCCCCTCGATGCGAGGACGAAGTTGGTTCGACCAATGCCATTGCATCTGGTCGCGCAGGAGTTCATTCCATGTGTATTCGTTCATTACGTGAGCGTCGCACGGACCTACGACAACGCATGGCGATACGTGGGATGCCGCAGCGGAGGCATGTTCGTCACCCCTTAGGACCGGACGTCGTTACATGCCCGTCGGGGTTAGTCTCCGTCGTCCAACCATGCGCAGATGTAGTCGAGGTCCTCTTTCCATTGCGCCTCGTCGACCGGCGGCAGGATGTCGTCCCACATGGTCATAAACGGCCCCCTCAACTGCAAATGGCCGTGTGGCCGCGCGAGGAACCACAGTTGCAGGTGAGCCGAACCATCACCCCAGCGGCACACATGCACGCGCGCGACAGAGTCAAGCGACCGGATGGCCCGCTCGAGTCTGACTGTCAAAACGCCGAGCTCTGCGGCATGCATCGTCGATAGGTCACCGATGTCCAGGTGCGCACGGGTTTCAAGGATAATGACGACCGGCAGACCCGAGGGTTTCGGCGGCGTCTTCACGCGCCACCGGTCGTTCGACCATAGGTACGCGTCGTCGCCGCTTCTGCAGGAAACGCAGTCGGCCGGATCTTCGCCACGTCGAGGTGGTTCCGAATCCGCGGGTTCGGCCACGGGCTTTAGCCGAAGGTCCCCTTCGAACGGGAATGCGGGCCAATTGACGAAGTCCGGGAGATCTGAGGTGTGCGCGTTTCCTACCACACTAAGAACTTACCGCATGCGGTATGACACCTACCGCATCGGCGATGGCGCTGCGGCTAGGCCCGCAGGCGCCGCCACATGATGATGTCGTCGCGGTAGTCGTCGTCAGCGAGCTTGACCGCATTAGGCAGCCGGCCCACTTCCTTGAAGCCATGGCGGGCATAGAAATCCGCTGCCCCCGTGCCGCTGCGGATCTTCAGGCACAGCGCGTCGAGGTTCAAGACTCCGCGCGCCACCGCTTCCGCGGCGTTGAGGAGCCTGCCTCCGATCCCGGCCCGTTGAAGGTCGGGGTCGATCTGGACGTGACGCACGTACCGCCAGCCTTCACGGGGCGGCGTGTCATTGGTGGAAAGCACGCACCAGCCCACGACCTGCTCGTCGCGGGTAAGCGCGATGAGGGTGTCGCTGCCTTCGATGACACGCGACAAGATCGCGACCGTATGGGGGCGGATGTCGTGCCCGGTCACGGGCGCGACGAAGCCGACTGCGCCGCCGGCATTCGTTACGCGTGCCCACAGATTGGTGAGCTCGGTGACGAGGGCGGCCGTCACCGGCGGATCGACGACGACCTCGAAGGTGTCGTCCCGGATCGTCTCTACGGTGCTTACTCCAGTCACAAGACAAAGGTGCCTCACGCGCGTGCGTGAGGCTAGGGCCTATCTCAAATTCCGATACGGATCACACATGCGTTGGATCACGCCTCAGGTTCGACCGGCAGCCCCATCTTTGCGCTGATGCGTTCGAGATCGGCGACGCTTCCGAATTCGATCGTGACGCGCCCCTTCTTTTGACCCAGAGATACTTTGACCCGGGTCTCAAAATGATCGGACAGACGATCGGCGAGTTCGGAAAGACCGGGCGCGTGCGCCTTGTTCTTTCGCGCCCCCGTTTCACGTGAAACATCGCCCGTCTCCGTGGCGGCCGATCCGGACTCGAGTGAGACGAGTTCCTCCGTCGCTCGCACCGACAGCCCCTCGGCGACGATGCGCGCCGCCAGCTTGTCTTGTTTCTCGACCTGGGAGAGCCCCAAAATTGCCCGGGCATGACCGGCCGACAACACGCCGGCGGCGACTCGCCGCTGCACCGCGGGCGGAAGACTCAGGAGCCGGATCGTGTTCGAGATCTGCGGCCGGCTACGCCCTATTCGGCGCGAGAGTTCTTCCTGGGTCACGCCGAACTCTTCGAGGAGCTGTTGATAGGCGGCGCCTTCTTCGAGCGGGTTTAGTTGAACGCGATGGATGTTCTCCAGCAACGCGTCGCGAAGAAGTTCCTCGTCTTTCGTCTCACGGACGATCGCCGGTATGGATTCCCAGCCGAGTTCGGATGCCGCCCGCGTCCGACGTTCACCGAGGATCAACTCGTACGGCGTCTCGCCTGACGACTCGCGGACCGCGATTGGCTGGAGGAGGCCAATTTCGCTCATCGAGATCTTGAGCTCTTCCAGTCCCGCCTCGTCGAAGACCTGACGCGGTTGTTTCGGGTTCATGGAGATCTCGTCGAGGCGGACCAATTGGAACTGCGCCCCAGGAACCGGGAGAAGTTCCTCCTCGGTCTCCCCCTTCTCATCCGGCGCCGTTTCACGTGAAACATTCGGCTTCGGCGCCGAATTCTCAACATCCGAAGCTTGCGCCTTCCGCGGCTCGGGTACCGACGATGTTTCACGTGAAACGTGGCCGGTCCCCTCAGGTCCGACCTCGGTGGCGACCGCGCCACCCGTTTCCGTCTCGATTTCGGGGGTGGCCGGGATCAAAGCCGCGAGGCCCTTACCGAGCCCGCCTTTTTTCCGCATTACGCCGCTCCTAGTTGTGCGCCGCGGCGTGCGATCTCCTCGGCTGCTTCGAAATAGCTTGTGGCTCCGCGCGAGCCCGGGTCATAGGTCATCACCGATTGGCCGTATCCCGGCGACTCGGACACCCGAACGCTGCGCGGAACAACGGCCTTCAAGACGGTATCGCCGAAGTGGCCGCGCACCTCCTGCTCGACCTGGTCTGCCAACTTCGTGCGTTTGTCGTACATCGTCAACAGGATCGTGGACACGCTGAGCCCGGGGTTCAGGTGAACCTTGACGAGCTCGATGTTGCGCAGCAATTGGCCCAAGCCTTCCAGGGCGTAGTACTCGCACTGGATCGGGATGAGGACCTCTTCGGCCGCTACCAACGCGTTGACGGTCAGCAGTCCCAGCGAAGGCGGGCAGTCGATCAGGACGTAATCCACGTCGTGGGGGTAGGCGTCGAGGGCCTTGCGGAGCCGGGCCTCACGCGCGACGACCGATACCAACTCGACTTCGGAGCCCGCAAGGTCGATCGTTGCCGGGGCACAGACCAGATTCGGAATGCCCTCGACTTGCTGTACGACATCGGCGAGCGGCGTGCCTTCGACGATCGTTTCGTAAATGCTTGGGGTACCGGCACCGTGTTCAACGCTCAAACCGGTCGAGGCGTTGCCTTGCGGGTCCAGATCGATAACCATGACTCGGTTGCCATGGAGGGCGAGGGCGACCGCGAGGTTCACGGCGCTCGTGGTCTTACCGACGCCGCCCTTTTGGTTCGCGATTCCAAGGACCCGGCGCTTCGTCGGGCGCGGCATCATGACGTCGCCACCGGGGTTGAGCACCTTCACGGCGCGCTGGGCTTCGCGCGCGAGTGGAAGGTCGTCGTCCCACGGGGATGGCCACTCGGTGGTTTCCGATGTTTCACGTGAAACATCGGCGTTAGTGTCCGCCACCTGTTCAGGTTGCATCTGTTCTCCGCGAATCGCTGAATTGATTGCTTGTTCGGGTCGATCTATTAAATCGGGGACCGTGGCGGAGTCCAGGACTTCCCGGATCCGCTCACGGCTGGCCTCGTTATCATCCCGGTCATCACGCACACCGCAAGACTACGGCCTAGGCGGTGTGTCACAAAATGCGCTCCGCCTCATTCGCTTCAATGACGGGGTATCAACGGCGATCGACGCGAATCACGGTACTCGGCGTATCAAGAAATTCTCCACATCGCAGCACGTGCGGCCTGTCGCCACCCTGCCGCAACACGGCCTTGCGATGCTTGGCCAACTCGGTTTCCGCAGACGAGCCTTTGATCGCCAACAGCTGCCCGCCAGGCCGTAGCAACGGCAGGCACCAACCGGCGAGCTTTCCGATGGGCGCCACCGCACGGCATGTGACGACATCGGCTTTACCCCGCGGATTCACGTCTTCAGCTCGGGCGCGAAGCACCTCGATATTGTCGATCCCCAGGCGGGTCACGACCTCGGAGAGAAAAGCCGTACGTCGTTCCATCGGCTCCACGAGTGTCACCAACAGATCGGGGCGCGCGATGGCGAGCGGGATACCGGGCAACCCGGCGCCCGATCCGACATCGAGGACGTCCGCGCCGTCGGGGACGAGTTCTGCCACCACAGCGCAATTGAGGAGATGCCGTTCCCAGAGTCGGGGGGTCTCCCGGGGGCCGATTAGACCGCGCTGGGTGCCGTCCACTGCCAACATGTGCGCGTACTCATCTGCATATTTAAGTCCACGGCCAAAAACGCGGTCGAGCGTTTCACGTGAAACGCGCTCGCGGTCGTCTTCACCGGGCACAAATTCGGCCGGAGCTTCCGAAGCAGCCCCGGCCGGATTCTTGTCGTACGCCGTCATAAGTCGGCGGGCCGAACGACGATGCGTCGGTTGGGCTCGTTGCCTTCCGACTCGCTCTCGATGCCGTCCGTCGCGTTGATCACGTCATGCACGCACTTACGCTCGAAGGCACTCATGCTTTCCAGCCGCACAACGCGCCCCGTCTTGAGAACCTTGTCCGCCGTGCGCTCAGCCATGGCGGTGAGTTCCTTGCGACGGTTCGCGCGGTAGCCGCCGATATCCAGCATCAACCGGCTGTGCTCACCGGTCTTACGGAACACCGAAAGCCGGGCGAGTTCCTGGAGGGATTCCAGAGTCGCACCGTTAGGTCCGATCAAGCGATTCAGGCCCTTACCGACGATCTCCACCACCGGCCTGTCACCGGCCACCAGCTCGTCGATGTCGCCATCGCTGTCGATCACGTCGAGGAAGCCCTCGAGGTAGTCCGCGGCGATCTCGCTCTCGGCAAACAGATCCTCCGTGCTGACCGTGTCCTCCGAGTCCTCACCGTCGGATGTCTTCGATGCCTCCACGTCACTCACTCGTGCCACGTGTGGCACCCCCCTTCTTTTTATTAGGTTTAGCGCCCACCTTCGGCGCCAAAGCTTTAGCCCGCTCTTGCTTTTCACGCAGTAGTTCGGCGTGCTTCTTCGTGCCCGGTTTCGGGGGCTTCTTCACCGGCGGTGCATCTCCAGTATTCGTGGGGGGCGGATACTTCCGCAAGACCCACATCTGTTGCCCCAGTGAGAATGCGTTGTTGACGACCCAGTACAGGATCACACCCACCGGGAAGATCGCGCCCGAGAAAAGCAACATGAAGGGGATGCCGTACAGCATCATCTTCTGGATCATCCGCTGCTGCGGGTCCGAGTTCCAGCCCGTCTTCAAAATCATCTGACGCGACGTCAGGTAGGTCGTCGCCATCATGATCAGGACGAGGATTCCGGTGACGATCTTCACCGAGATCGGAGACACGCCCGTGTCGGCGAGCTCCCTCGCGCTGGTCTGGAACGTCCCCCAGATCGGCACACCGAAGACGTGCGAGTTCAACGCGCTGTCCCACTGCTCCACGGTCCAGGTGTAGAGGGTGTGGTTCGACTCTTTCGTGTTGCTGGGGCGAATACGGCGCAAGACGTGCAGCAGGGCGATGAAAACCGGCGCCTGCAGGAGCATCGGCAGACAACCCATCAGAGGGTTGGCCTTCTCCTTGCGGTACAGCTCCATCGTTTCTTTTTGGAGCGTTTGCTTATCGTCCTTGTACCGGGCCTGAAGCTCTTTGAGTTTGGGGGCCAGCGCCTGCATGGCGCGCTGCGATTTGATCTGCTTGATGAACAGCGGGAACAAGATCACACGGAGTGTGATGACAAGGAAGCAGATCGCAAGAACCCACTGCCAGTCGGTGCCGAGGAAACGACCCTCCGGCAACACCAACTCCCACAGGTCATGCCAACGCAGCAGTACCCAAGAAATCGCGTAATAGACGTAGTGCAGAGTCACCGGCCAGCTCCGGTCGTCTCAGTCATGTTTGCTCTTTCAGATCGATTCGACGCAGCCGGGACCGGATCGAATCCGCCCGGATGGAACGGATGACAGCGCGCCAGCCGTTTCAGCATCAACCACACACCGCGAATCGGCCCATGAATATCGAGAGCTTCCACGGCGTAGGCGCTGCAAGAGGGATAAAAACGGCAGCGTGCCGGCAGCGCAGGGCTGATCCATCGACGGTACGCCATGATCGGCCAAGACAGAATCCGGGCTACGCTCATCGCCGCCTCCGTTCGGCGGCGGCGAGGGCTTCATCTACGTCGTGAGCGAGTCGCCCGAAGCTGGCGTTCGCGGATTGTGGGAGGGCTCGCACCACCACGTCGATGTCGGGCCCCCATTCGTGGATACGCGCGGCCGTTAGATGCCGTAGGCGGCGTTTCACGTGATTGCGCACCACGGCCCCGCCGACTGCTTTGCTCACGATAAACCCGGCGCGCGCGCCGGAACCATCATTTCGTCGTGCCAGGTGGACGACGACGGTTCCGCGGCGCGCGCGCCGGCCTTGCTTTACTGTTGCGGCGAAATCGGTGCTTCGCCGCAATCTCGACGACGCCGACAGCACCGCATCTCCACGTGCTTCGCGCTACGCGCTCAGCCGCGCACGGCCGCGACGGCGGCGCGACGAAACGATGGCGCGGCCGGCACGGGTACGCATGCGCAGCCGAAAGCCGTGGTTCTTGGCACGACGACGGTTGTTCGGCTGGAAGGTACGCTTACTCACGGCTGGTTCTCCACGTTCAATAAGTTTCGTTCTGCATGGATTGCGACCGCCCAGGCTAACAGCCAGCGGACGGGTAGCCTAATAATCCTACCGGCCGCTTTATCGGGGGTCTGCGGCGCGTCGCCACACTTGCGTGATGCTCTTCGTTGCACAGTTGTGGATAACGCTGCAGTTATCCACAACCGGCTGTGGATAACTTTCAATGTTCTGTGTAAAAGTCATGACCCAGCGACACTCCCATACCCAGGACTTTTGATCGTTTCTGCAGGTAGTTGCCGTTAAAACCGTGGCTGAAGCTCCAAACCCGGACCGCACATACACTGCAACCTCAGCCTGTGGATAACCTGTGGACAACGTCCGCGAACGAAGGGGAAAGCGGTGAGTCACGACGAACTCCACACGGCCTGGCAGGCCGTGACCGCGGAGCTTGGCGAGGACTCCCTGTCGGGACAGCAGCGCGCATGGCTGGCCGTTACGCAGCCACTCGGTCTATTCGAGGACACGGTGATCATCGCAGCCCCGCACCAGTTCGCTCGCGAGGCTTTCGAGTCCCGCCTGCGTTCCGTACTCACTGATGCCTTGACGCGGCAGCTCGGCAGAAATGTGCAGATCGCGGTGACGGTCAAGGCGACGCCGCCGGCAGACACGGCGCCGAAACAGCGCCAGACTCCCGCGCAAGCTCCTAAGTCCCAGCATGAGAGCGTTCAGGAAGCTCCGGCGCACCAATCGGCACGTGACTTCGCACACCCGGCGCCCGATACGACGACGCACGGGGCCGAATCGGCGTACCAGGGGCGTCACGTCAGCCCCCAACCGGACACTCCCCCAGCGGACCCGCCGCAACAGCCCGACTTCAATCAACAGCCGGATCCGCTCCCGCAGCAAGGGCAGAAGTCCGGTATTCCGGCCCTGTTCGACACCTCGTCGTTTCATTCGTCGGCCTCGGGCACGACATACCGGAATCCGGGTGCTCCCCGGGTCCCACATGCACGCGGTTCGGGTCCTTTGGTGTCTCCCCCTCCGTCATCCGACCCTGCGCCAGACCGGACCGGCGCCCCAAAACCGGAGCCGAGGCAGCAGCTGCAGCCGCCCGTGGCCACGGCCGCGAACCGGCTCAACCCGAAATACAGTTTCGACACTTTCGTCATCGGTTCGTCAAACCGTTTCGCTCATGCTGCTGCCGTTGCGGTCGCGGAGTCGCCCGCTAAGGCGTACAACCCCTTGTTCATTTACGGCGGTTCCGGTCTCGGTAAGACGCACCTGGTGCACGCGATCGGGCACTATGCGCAGAACCTCGGCAACGCGAACAGCGTGCGTTACGTGTCGACCGAGGAGTTTACGAACGACTTCATCAATTCGCTGCGCGACGATAAGCGGCAGGCGTTTCAGCGCCGTTACCGCGACGTTGACATCTTGCTCATCGACGACATCCAGTTTCTGGAACGGGCCGAGCGCACGCAGGAAGAGTTTTTCCACACGTTCAACACGCTGCACAATTCGAATAAGCAGCTGGTGATCACGTCGGACCGGTCTCCGAAGCAGTTGTCGACGCTCGAGGACAGGCTCCGCACGCGCTTCGAATGGGGCCTTCTGGCCGATATCCAACCGCCGGACCTGGAGACGCGGATCGCGATTCTGCGTAAGAAGGCGGCGCAGGAGCGGCTGGACGCGCCGACGGATGCTTTGGAATTCATCGCGTCGCGCATCAACCATTCCATTCGTGAGCTCGAGGGCGCGTTGATTCGCGTCACCGCTTACGCGAGCTTGACCCGCAAGCCGGTGGATCTGGGTCTGGCGCAGGAAGTCTTGCGCGATTTCATTCCTGAGGGAGAAACACCGGACATCACGACAGAGGGCATCATGGCGGCAACAGCCGACTATTTCGGTGTCTCTGACGCGGACCTGCGGGGCCATTCGCGTTCACGGGTCTTGGTGAACGCCCGGCAGGTCGCAATGTATTTGTGCCGTGAGTTGACGGACTTGTCGTTGCCGCGTATCGGCCAGGCTTTTGGTGGCCGCGACCATACGACTGTCATGCATTCGGATCGCAAGATTCGTAAGCAGATGGCCGAGAAACGGTCGCTGTACAACCAGATTGCGGAGCTCACGAACCGGTTGAAACAGCAGGGCGACTAGTCCAGCTTCTCCGAAATTTCGCGCATCTTGATCTCGGTCTGCGATTCACGCCGCCCAAAGCGTCATCACTTCGAGTGATCCGTGTCACATTAGCGCCAAATTGCAGAAGTTACGAACATGTCAACGAGGGCGAAATGTCCGCTTCACTGTCCACGATGCATCTAAATACTTGCCGTTGTGGTGCAGGTTTATCCACAGGAGCTGTGGATAAACCTGTGTAAAAGCTGTGGATAACTGTCCGAAAACTGTGGATAACGTGTGGATAACCTGTGGACGTTTCTTCAGGTGCTTGTTAACTGCGTGTGGATAACCTGTGCAAAACCTGTGGATAACCTGTGGACAGTGTGTGGATAACCTGTGGAATCCACAGGCGAAGTTATCCACATGTGGATAACTCAGCGTTTATCCACAGCTACGTCCACAGGTTATCCACACCCCCTCACCCTGGTTAACCTGCAAAAACAAGGGTTATCCACACTTTCCACAGGACTCAACACGGCGACGGTATTTATCTAAGAGAAGAATAAATATTGGTAGCGGTGTGGAAAACTTCGCCAAACTCCGATTCGCCGCCCTCTGATCCGAAATTCGGCAACAGCCGAACCGCGGTGATCGCTCGAACCCGGCCGCGAGGGCCGTGGCAGCATGGTGGTTTCATCGAGGGGCACGCGAAGGAGAAATTCATGAAGCTGCGAGTCGACCGCGACGCGCTCGCCGAAGCCGTCGCCTGGGCCGCCAAGCGCCTGCCACAACGTCCGTCCGTCCCGGTGCTGGCTGGAACCCTGCTGACGGTTGACGATGGACAGTTGACCATCTCGGGATTCGACTACCAGGTGTCCTCACAGGTCACAATCGAGGTCACGGGAGACCCCGAGGGCCAGGTGCTCGTATCCGGGAAACTCCTGGCCGAGATCGTCAAGGCACTTCCGTCAAAGCCTGTGGACATCGCCGCCGAAAGCAGCCACCTCGAGATCACCTGTGGCAGCGCGCGGTTCACCCTGCCGACAATGCCGGTCGAGGATTACCCGGCCCTGCCGCACATGCCCGAATCCGCAGGCACGATCGATGCGTCAGCCTTCGCCGCCGCCGTGGCTCAGGCTGCCGTCGCCGCAGGCAAAGACGACACATTGCCCACAATGACGGGCATCCAGATGGAATTCCGCGGCAACGACTTGGCGCTGCTGGCGACCGACCGCTACCGCATGGCGATCCGTGACCTCAGCTGGAAACCGGTGGACCCGGAACGTGAAGTCACCGTCTTGATTCCGGCGAAGGCGCTGAGCGAAACAGCGAAGGCACTCAGCTCCCGCGGCGGCGAAATCACGATCGCCCTGCCCGCCGATTCCGAATCCAACGTCGGCATGATCGGTTTTTCGGCAGGCGGACAGCGCACCACAAGCAGTGTTCTCGATGGACAGTTGCCGCCGTTGCGGTCGCTGTTGCCGTCGAGTTTCTCGGCCCAGCCCCGCGTCAACGCGAGCGAACTCACCGCGGTTGCCAAACGCGTTTCTCTTGTCGCGGAACGTAACGCGCAGTTGCGGTTGACGTTCGACAGCGACGGGCTCGTGGTCGAAGCCGGAGGAGCCGAAGAAGCCAAGGCCTCCGAAGCACTCGAATGCGATTACGACGGTGAACCCGTAAAGATCGCCTTCAATCCTCAATACCTTGTGGAAGGTCTCGCTGCCATCGCTGCACCGGTGGCGCGGTTCTCGATGACCGAGCCAGGAAAGCCGGTCGTCCTCAATGGTGAAGCCGGCGAGGGCGACGACAGCGACTTCAGCGGGTACCAGTACATGCTGCAGCCGCTGCGGTTCGACTCCTAAATCCGGTAGCGACAACGAAGGAACTTCGATGCAACTTGGCATCATCGGCCTGGGCAAAATGGGCGGAAACATGCGTACCCGCCTGCGCGACGCCGGCCACGACATCGTCGGCTACGACACCAACCCGCAGCTGTCCGATGTTGAGGACTTGGCCGGTCTGGTTTCGCGGCTCGACGCCCCGCGCGCAGTGTGGGTCATGGTCCCGGCAGGCGACGCCACGCATGAAACGATCGATGCGTTGTTGCCGCTGCTGTCCGCCGGTGACGTCGTCGTCGACGGCGGGAACTCCCGCTTCACCGACGACACGGAGCATGCGCGTCGTCTGCAGGAACACGGGATCGGGTTCGTCGACGCCGGGGTCTCCGGCGGAGTGTGGGGGCCGGAGAACGGTTACGCGCTCATGGTCGGAGGAGAAGCCGAACACGTCGAAAAGCTGCAGCCGATCTTCGACTCGCTGAAACCGGCCGGCGAATACGGTTTCGTGCACGCCGGTGGCGTCGGCGCGGGACATTACTCCAAAATGGTCCACAACGGCATCGAATACGGCCTCATGCAGGCCTACGCCGAAGGCTACGAGTTGTTGCGCGCCAGCGAACACGTGACCGACGTGCCGGCGGTCTTCAAATCCTGGCGCGAAGGCACCGTGGTGCGTTCCTGGCTGCTCGACCTGTTGGATCGGGCATTGGACGAAGACCCGCAGTTGTCACAGATCGCGGGGTACGCCACCGATTCCGGTGAAGGTCGTTGGACCGTGGAAGAGTCGATCCGACTAGCGGTACCGTTGCCGGCAATCAGTGCGGCGTTGTATGCGCGATTCGCTTCGCGGCAAGACGATTCCGAGGCGATGAAGGCGATCGCCGCGTTGCGCCAACAATTCGGCGGACATTCCGTGCGCCGCAACGACTCGAGTTCTTGAGGAAGACGCCACATGCCGTAGCCGACGCGCGCGGCGCGTATTAGGTCAGGAGGTGCGGGGTGCATGTCAGGCGGCTCGAACTGACCGACTTTCGGTCCTATCCGCATGCTGACGTCGAACTGCCCGAAGGGCCGAGTGTTTTCGTCGGCCCGAACGGCCATGGAAAGACCAACCTCGTCGAATCGTTGGGGTATCTAGCCACCGGTAACAGCCACCGGGTCGCCAGCGATCAGCCGTTGGTTCGTCACGGTGCGGATCGCGCGTTTGTGCGCGCCGCGATCGTGCATGAGGGGCGCGAGCTGCTGGCGGAGTTGGGAATCGTCCCGGGCAAGGCAAATCAGGCGAAGCTGAACCGCGCGAGCCTTCCGCGCGCCCGTGACATCTTGGGGGCGTTGAAGGCGATCGTTTTCGCTCCGGAGGACCTCGCCTTGGTCCGGGGTGACCCGCAGCAGCGGCGACGCATGCTCGATGAGCTGTTGGTGGCGCGTTATCCGAGGTACGTAGCGGTGCGTGCTGACTATGACCGTGTCATCAAGCAGCGCAATGCTTTGCTGCGCACCGCTTATTTGGCGCGCAAGACCGGTGGGCGCGGTAACACCGACCTGCACACGCTCGATATCTGGGATGCGCACCTGGCCGAGTACGGTTCGGACTTGCTGTACGGCCGGCTGGCCCTGTTGGAGGAGTACGCGCCGTACGTGGTGAAGGCCTATGAATCGGTCAGCGCCGGCAGGGGGCGGCCACGACTGCACTATGCGACGAGTCTCGACGATGGCGCGCCGTTGACGGCGGACCGTTCGTTGCTGCATGCGCGTTTGTCTGCGGGATTGGCGTCGGCGCGGTCGCGCGAGACCGAGCGCGGCACGACTTTGGTGGGGCCGCATCGCGACGACATCACCTTGGATTTGGGTGATCTTCCCGCGAAGGGTTACGCGAGTCATGGTGAGGCGTGGTCGTACGCTTTGGCTCTGCGCTTGGGCGCCGCCGAACTGTTGCGCGCCGAAGCGACCGCTCCGGTGTTGATCCTCGACGATGTGTTCGCCGAGCTGGATGTGTCGCGGCGGGAGCGTCTGGCCGAGCTGGTGTCGTTCGCGCCGCAGGTGCTGGTAACTTGCGCGGTCGCGCAGGATGTACCGGCCGACATGGCCGGGGGCCGTTTCGACATTTACGACGGGCAGGTGAACCGGGTTGTCTAGTTTCAGCTACGAATCTCGTGGGCATCGCCGCCGTCGCCGTCCGCGCGGCGCTTGGTCATCGCCCGGGCCCGATGCGCGGGACCCACAGCTTTTGGGCGATGTCTTGGGCAAGCTGGTGCGCGACCGCAAGTGGTCGCAGCCGGCCGCTCACGCGGGCTTGTTCGCGCGTTGGGCTGAGCTGATCGGACCGGACCTGGCTGATCATTGCCGACCGGTGTCATGCAACGATGGTGAGTTGGTCGTGGAGGCCGAATCGGCGACGTGGGCGACGCAGTTGCGACTGTTCAAGAGCCAGATCATGGACCGCCTCGCTTCCGGGGTCGGTCGGGGCGTGGTCACGTCGGTGCGGATCCAGGCGCCGTCGCAGCCGTCGTATGTGCGGGGCCCGCGGCGGGTGCGGTTCCGCCCATGATGTCGAAGTGAGTGCTTGATCACTATCTGGCGTTAGCGTGCGTCCTTGCATACCCGGCATTAAGGGCCGAAGGTGATAGGGGGGTACGTGGGTCGCTTCCGCGTCGGTCTTCGAAGAAACAACAGGGCGCGCCGCGCGTTTGTGTGTCATAGCCGCCCAGTAAGATAGAAGGCAGCCCCTCGGGTGGGTGCAGTGGAATCAGCGACACCTCTTTCGAAGCGGCCTGGAGATAGTTCACATAACAAGGGAGCACTTGGTGGCAGCGGCGCAACAGCAAGACGACTACACCGCCGGTTCACTTACCGTCCTCGAGGGCCTCGAGGCAGTCCGTAAGCGACCCGGCATGTATATCGGCTCAACCGGGGAACGCGGCCTGCACCACCTGGTGTGGGAAGTCGTCGACAACTCCGTGGACGAGGCGCTGGCGGGAAGTTGCGACACGATCGAGGTCACGATGCTCGCCGACCACGGCATCCGCGTCGTCGATAACGGCCGTGGTTTCCCCGTGGACCTGCACCCGAAGCTCAAAAAACCCGGCATCGAGGTCGCGCTCACGGTCCTGCACGCGGGCGGCAAGTTCGACGGGAAGTCCTACGCGGTCTCCGGTGGTCTGCACGGCGTCGGTGTTTCGGTCGTGAACGCGCTCAGCACCCGAATCGACGCGGAGATCCATAAACAGGGACACGTGTGGCGTCAGACCTATAAGAACTCGGTTCCCGGCACGCTCGAGAAGGGCGAAAAAACCACGCGGACCGGCTCGTCGATCAGTTTCTGGCCCGACCAGGAAATCTTCGAGTCCACGGATTTCAACTTCGAGACGATCTACCGCCGGTTGCAAGAGATGGCCTTCCTGAACAAAGGCCTCAAGATCATCCTGGTCGACGAACGCCCGCGGCCGGAATCGGAAGAGGACTCCAAGCCGCGCGAGGTCACCTTCCAATACGACGAAGGCATCGCCGACTTTGTCCGGCACCTGAATTCGCGGAAAACACCGTTGCATAAAAGCGTTGTCAAGTTCGAGGCCGATGAAGAGGGTATGAGCCTCGAGGTCGCGATGCAGTGGAACGAGTCCTTCGGTGAGAGCGTCTACACCTTCGCTAACGCGATTAACACCCACGAGGGCGGCACGCACGAGGAGGGTTTCCGTGCGGCGTTGACCTCCTGCGTCAACCGTTACGGCACCGAGCGCAAGCTGCTCAAAGGCGCGGACCGCCTGTCGGGCGACGACATCCGCGAGGGGCTGGCGGCGATCGTGTCGGTCAAATTGACTGAGCCGCAATTCGAGGGGCAGACGAAGACGAAGCTCGGCAACACCGAGGTCAAAGGCTTTGTCCAGCGGGTCTGTAACGAATGGCTCGTCGACTGGTTCGACCGGCACCCTCAGGAAGCCAAGATCATCATCACGAAAGCCTCCGCGGCTGCGCAGGCGCGTAAGGCAGCCGCGCAGGCGCGTAAGCTCGCGCGTCGTAAGAGCCTGCTGGAAACCTCGTCCATGCCGGGCAAATTGGCCGACTGCCAGTCGACGGACCCACGCGAGACCGAAATGTTCATCGTGGAGGGTGACTCGGCCGGTGGTTCGGCCAAACAGGGGCGCGATTCGCGGACCCAGGCGATCCTGCCGATCCGAGGCAAGATCCTCAACGTCGAGAAGGCGCGCATCGACCGGATCCTGAAGAACAACGAGGTCCAGGCGATGATCACGGCGCTGGGCACCGGCATCCACGACGACTTCGACATCGAAAAGCTTCGTTATCACAAGATCATCCTGATGTCTGACGCCGATGTGGACGGTCAGCACATCAACACCCTACTGTTGACACTCATATTCAGGATGATGCGACCGCTGGTCGAAATGGGCCACGTGTACATGTCCCAGCCGCCGCTGTACAAGATCAAGTGGAATAAAAAGGGCGACACAGTGGATTACGCGTTCTCCGACCGGGAACGCGACGCCATCATCGAGATGGGTATCGCCAACGGCAAACCCGACCCGCGCAGGTACGACGGCGTCCAGCGTTATAAGGGGCTGGGCGAGATGAACTTCACGGAGCTGTGGGAAACCACAATGAACCCCGCTACCCGTGCGCTGCTTCAAGTCACTTTGGATGACGCCGCGATGGCGGACGAACTGTTCAGTGTCCTCATGGGTGACAACGTGGAGACCCGGCGCCAGTTCATTCAACGCAACGCTAAAGACGTGCGGTTCCTTGACATCTAATTGCAGGTTGTTCCCGGAATCCGGGGGAGAGGTAATAGGGTGACTGACCCAAATCAGCCGGATCTAGAAATACCGGAAGTCGGCGCCGGGAGTATCGAGCCAGTCGGCGTAGAAGTCCAGATGCAACGGTCGTATCTGGACTATGCGATGAGCGTTATCGTCGGGCGTGCCCTACCGGATGTGCGAGACGGGCTCAAACCGGTGCACCGCAAGATCCTCTACGGCATGTACGACGGCGGGTACCGGCCCGACCGCGGATACGTGAAATGTTCCCGGGTCGTCGGCGACGTCATGGGGCAATACCACCCACACGGCGACTCGGCGATCTACGACACCTTGGTGCGCATGGCGCAGCCGTGGTCGCTGCGGTACCCCCTCATCGACGGCCAAGGAAACTTCGGCTCGCCAGGTAACGACCCGGCCGCTGCCATGCGGTACACCGAGGCACGCCTCGACCCGCTCGCAATGGAGATGCTGCGCGACATCGACGAAGACTCCGTCGATTTCGGGCCGAACTACGACGGCAAAACCACGGAACCGGAGGTGCTGCCGGCGCGCGTGCCGCAGCTGCTCATCAACGGTTCCGAAGGCATCGCGGTCGGTATGGCGACCAAGATCCCGCCGCACAACCTGCGCGAGGTCGCCGAGGCAGTCAACTGGTGCCTCGACCACCCCGAAACCCCGGAAGCGGAGACTCTCGAAGAGCTCATCAAGATCGTCAAGGGACCGGACTTCCCTACCGGCGCGTTGATCGTGGGACGATCCGCGATCGAGGACGCTTACCGCACGGGTCGCGGCGCCATCCGCATGCGCGCGGTCGTCGAAGTCGAAGAAGACAATAAAGGCCGGGCATGCCTCGTCGTCTCGGAACTGCCGTACCAGGTCAACCCCGACAACTTGGCTGAACGGATCGCCGAACTTGTCAAGGAAGGCAAGATCAACGGCATCGCCGACATCCGGGACGAATCGTCGGGTCGCACCGGCATGCGTCTGCTGTTGATCCTGAAGCGTGACGCGGTACCGAAGGTCGTGCTCAACAACCTTTATAAGCACACGCAACTGCAGGACACGTTCGGCGCGAACATGCTTGCGCTGGTCGACGGCGTGCCCCGGACCCTGAACCTCGCCCAGTTCGTGCGTCACTATGTCGCGCACCAGATCGAGGTCATCGTCCGTCGGACCAAATACCGCCTGCGCAAAGCCGAGGAACGCGCCCACATTTTGCGCGGCCTGTCTAAGGCGCTTGATCACCTCGACGAGGTGATCGCCCTGATCCGGCGCTCCCCGTCCGCGGAGGAGTCGAAATCCGGACTGATGGAGTTGCTCCAGGTCGATGAGGTCCAGGCGACCGCGATCCTCGACATGCAGCTGCGTCGGCTCGCCGCGTTGGAACGTCAACGGATCCTCGACGAGCTCGCCGACATCGAGGCGCGCATCGCCGACCTGAAAGACATCCTCGAAAAACCGCAGCGTCAACGCCAGATCATCAAAGATGAGCTGGCCGCGATCGTGGCGAAATGGGGCGACGAGCGCCGCACCAAGATCGTCCCGTTCGAAGGCGAAGTCGCGATGGAAGATCTCATCGCGCGCGAAGACATCGTCGTCACGATCACCCGCGGCGGCTACGCGAAACGGACGAAGATCGACTCGTACCGGTCGCAGCGGCGCGGCGGCAAGGGCGTCGCCGGGGCCACGCTGCGGCAGGACGACCTCGTGTCTCACTTCTTCGTCTGTTCGACGCACGACTGGATCTTGTTCTTCACGAATAAGGGCCGCGTCTACCGCACGAAGGCATACGAACTGCCGGAAGCCAGCCGCACGGCCCGCGGTCAGCATGTGGCGAACTTGATGGCGTTCCAGCCGGGCGAACAGATCGCGCAAGTCATGCAGATTAGCGGCTACGATGTGGCGCCGTACCTCGTGTTGGCGACGCGCGGTGGCCTGGTCAAGAAGACCCGCCTCGAAGATTTCGATTCCCCGCGCACCGGTGGTGTCATCGGTATTAACCTGCGCGACGGGGATGAACTCGTGGGCGCGGCACTCATCAACGAGTCCGATGACCTTTTGTTGGTGTCGAAGCGGGCACAAGCGATCCGTTTCACCGCGACCGACGAATCGCTGCGGCCGATGGGGCGCGCCACTTCCGGCGTCATCGGCATGCGGTTCGCCGAAACCGACGAGCTTTTGACCATGGAGGTCGTGCGCGACGACATGGACATTCTCGTCGCCACCAGCGGCGGATATGCCAAGCGCACGCCTATTGAGGAATATCCCCGCCAAGGACGCGGCGGAAGGGGTGTACTCACCGCTAAGATTACGCAGAAGCGTGGCGACCTCATTGGGGCACTGTCGGTCGAGGTTGACGACGAGCTGTTCGCGATCACTTCGGAAGGCGGAGTGATACGAACCCCGGTCGAACCGGTGCGTCGTACAGCAGATCGCAACACAATGGGCGTCAAGCTGATTAATCTGCCAGAAGGTGTGTCGCTGATCGCGGTGGCACGAAGCGCCGACGAACCAGACGAACAGGACTTAAATTATGACCGATCCGCAGACCGGTGAGGCTTCCGCTCAGGGACAAACTGTCGCGGGAGAACGGGAGCAGGAAAGCGTTACCAGCGGTGCGACATACACGCGCCCGCCAGGCATGACTGCGCCGCCGACCTCGCCGCAAGCGGCTGGATCAACAACATCCGGAGACGGGCCGGCACGGGTCGCAGACGCAGTGAAAGCTGCCCGTGCGGCCGTGTCGGCTGCGGCCGGGCGCGGCCCACGCCGGGCGCGGCTGCACTTGAAGCGGATCGACCCCTGGTCGGTCATGAAGTTCGCTTTTGCAGTGTCAGTTGTGCTTTTCATCGTGATGATCGTGGCGACGACTGTGCTGTACATCGCGTTGGACGCCATGGGCGTGTTCACGAGCGTCAACGAGCTGTTGTCCTCGCTGATCGGCGGAGGTCCTGGCCAGGAGAACAGTGTTTCGTTCCAGTTCACCGCTAAAGGCGTGATCCTGGTTTCGGCACTGCTGGGCCTTGTGAACATGGTGCTCTTCACTGCCCTGTCTACGTTGGCGTCGTTCATCTACAACGTGTGCGCCGACCTGGTGGGCGGCATCGAAGTGACGTTGGCGGAGAAGGAATAGTTGAGCGTGGACCCGGGGATCGCGGCGTGAACCGGGTCGGGTAACCTTGCCAAGCGTTGCGCGTTGCAGCGCAGCAATGGTTTCCAGCGGCTATAGCTCAGTCGGTTAGAGCGCAGAGCTGATAACTCTGAGGTCCCTGGTTCGATTCCAGGTAGCCGCACCAGTCGAAAGCCCCGGCCTGCTACAGGCCGGGGCTTTTTGCGCAGCATAGGCAGCGCCGCTCGCCCGCGGGAACTCATGTGGATGCTGGCTGCTCGTTAATATCGGTGAATGAGCTGGACCAAGTACAGCGACGCAGATCGGCAACAGCATCGGCGTGGGGTGCGTCCGGTCGAAGATGAACGTTCCGATTTCGAACATGACTGCGACAGGATCCTGTATTCGACACAGTGGCGCAGTTTGTCGGGGAAGAGTCAAGTCGTGGCCTCGGGCGAACTCGGTGTTTACCACACCCGGTTGACGCATTCGATGAAAGTGGCGCAGCTGGGGCGCCGTATCGCGCAACGTCTGCAGCGTCAATACGGTGGCCCGGATCCAACCCTGGTCGAAGCGGCCTGTATGGCTCACGACATCGGGCATCCCCCGTTCGGGCACGCCGGTGAGCGCGCATTGCAGGCGACAATGGATAAGTTGCGTGGTGGGCCGGTTCCTGATTCGTTCGAAGGTAATGCCCAAAACTTGCGCGTGTTGACCTATTTGGCTGCCCATAAATATCCGCAGCTGCGTGGTCTGCATTTGACCCGGGCATGTCTGGATGCGGCGATGAAGTACCCGTGGCAGCGCGGCAGGGACGGGTTCACGCGGCTCAAATGGGGCGTCTATGAGGCTGACCGTGAGGCTTTCGAGTGGATCCGTGATGGCCGCACCGACACCTCGGTCCCGGTTGAGGGGCAGGTAATGGACTGGGCCGACGACGTGACGTACGTGTGTCACGATGTCGAGGATTTCTACCGAACCGGATTGATTCCGCTGGCAGCGCTCTTCCCACCGCAAGGTATGGAAGGCAGTGAGACCGAGCGTGAACGGGCGCGTTTCATCGACTATGTGGCCGAGAAACGCGCAACGGAAGGCGAAGCTTTCGACCGGGCCGAGGCGCTGGCGATCTTGGAATCCCTGAGCCGTTCGGTGGCGGTGCCTCAGTCTTATGCAGGCAAACATGCAGATGCGGTGCGGGTAAATGCCAGAACCGCCCAGCTCATCACCTACCTAACGTCGGGCTTGTCGCTGGAGGTCGACACGGTCCCGGTTCGGTACGGGGCGCGCCTGGTCGTGCCTGCAGAACACCGTGTCGTGTGCAGCCTGTTGAAGGAACTGCTGTGGTGCTATGTCGTTGACCGTCCCGCAATGGCCAGCCAGCGACACGGTAAGGAACGGATCGTCGCTCAACTTCTACGGTGGATTGTCGATTCGCCACAGTTGCTTCCTCCCGATCAGGACGAGGAACTGCGCGAACACGGCGATGTGCTGCGCGCGGCTGCCGACTATGTTGCGTCTTTGACCGAGGGGCAGGCGATCGCGCTGCACCGTCGCCTGTCCGGCGTTGCGCTGGGGTCGGTCAGCGATAACGTCTGGGTCTGATGTTCCACGTGAAACATTTTTAGCGGCGCAGCAGCGGCGGATGGAGGCTGGTCGCCGGGCCTTTCGTGTACAGACGCGCGGGGCGACCGCGTTCGCCACCCGTGGAGCGGCTCGTCGGAGTAACGAAGCCCGGGGTTCCGGTGACTTTCCGGTGAAAATTGCGCGGATCGACTTTGGTCCCCCACACCGCTTCGTACACGCGGCGGAGGGTCGCGATCGTGAACTGGGGCGGACAGAATTCGGCCGCCAGCGAGGAGTATTCGAGTTTGGCCCGCGCACGCTCGACACCGTCGGTCAAGATCTTGTGATGGTCGAATGCCAGCGCCGTCGCCTCCTCGAGTAGGGGCTCGACGGGGTTCCACCGCGCAACCGCCCCGGAGGGTTTCTGCCGCGGGATCGACGCCGATGGCAGGAGCGCGAGGTATCCGATCGTCACGACACGCCCGCGGGGGTCCCGGTCAATGCTTCCGTAGCTGGCCAGCTGTTCGAGATGTACCTGCGTGGAGGACAGGCCGGTCTCGGCGTTGAGTCGTCGCCACGCGGCCGACGCGAGGTCCTCGTCATGTGCCACGAAGTTTCCCGGCAGAGCCGGCCGCCCCTGATACGGCTGCGAATCGCGCGTGAACAGCAAGGCGCAGAGGGTGCCCTTGACGACCGTCAACACCACGAGATCGACGCTGACGGCGAATCCGGTGTGTAGGGGGCGCATGAACTCATTATGGCAATGGGCCCTGTGCGTCGGCGGGAGCCCGAACCTTTGCGGTGCATGCAAATTAATGAGATCGAGGGACCTGATTTCCTGTCTCATGCGTCACGATGGATACACCGACCGCGCACCACAGCATGAGAAAGGGGCGGCAATGACGAAACTTGCCCGAGCCCAGTCCCGTTTCCTCGGTTCGGTTGTGGAACGAATCATCACCGGTACCAAGGGCCGATGCGAGACCGTGTCGGGTTTGCGCATGTGTCGCTGCGGAAAGCTCAAGCTATACGCCAAAAACGGTACCCAACTCGGCGACGTATTCGTGACCGACGCGAACGCCACGACCCCATCTGATGGCCTTGTACAGCACGAACGCCACCACCGCGATGCGCAATGGCGCCGATACGGGCTGGCGTTCGGGCCCATGTATCTGGCGATGCACGTTGTCGATGTGTGGCTGAAGAGGCTTCCATACAACCGGTACGAGCTCGCCGCCGAACGGGCATCCGACTACGGCGGCGGATACCCGCGCTACGACGAAAACTAGATACCGAAAACACGTTCCAGGTAGGACACGACCCCGTCATCGTCGTTCGTTGCTGTCGTGTCGGTCGCCACCGATTTGATCCGGGGGTGAGCGTTGCCCATCGCGACGCTGTGCCCCACAAGCGACAACATTGATAGGTCGTTCGTGGCGTCACCGAAAGCCAAGACGTCGTCCACGGACACGTCCAAACGGTCACACACGTACATCAAGCCCGCGGCCTTGGTGGCGCCCGGAGGACACACCTCCACAAACCCCAAACCGGATTCGGTGAACTCGGCCCGTTCCGGGCCGATCAACTCGTTGGCCAACGCCAATAGTTCCATCGAGGTTTTGGACTCGCTGAGCAGGAACGATTTGACGATATTGCCGGTATGCGCGCTCTCGCGATCCGTCGTGTGGATCGGAACGGCAAACGGCCAATTTTTGACCTCATCGCCGAGGAGCGGAGCGCCGTGGGCGGAACCGCTTTCGACCAGGACCGTCAACGGTCCCGCCACGGCCTCGATAGTTTCCACGATTGACAAAGCCTGTTCGCCGGGAAACGCGAGGGAGCGCAGCATTTTCGGGCTGTCGTGAGCCGTGTCGAAGATGTAGCTTCCTTGAGCCATCACGAGGTGGTCGGCGCTGGGAACGTCGGTGCGGCACAGCTGCAACAGGCGTGGTCCGCGCCCCGTGATTCCGACGATGTGGACACCTTTTGCGGCCAAACGTTTCAGGACATCGCTCGAACGCATCGAAACAGTGTTGTCGGTGCGCACCAGCGTTCCGTCGAGGTCAGTGGCGACGAGCTTAGGCAGTGCCGTCATGAGAACCACCGGCCCAGCATGACTGCTACACCGTCCTCGTCGACCCCTGGGGCGACTTCGTCTGCGGCGGTTTTGACTTCTTCGCCGGCTTGCCCCATGGCGATGGCGTGGCCGGCCCATTCGAACATTGGCAGGTCGTTGCCTCCGTCACCGAACACGACCGTCTCCGCCGCGGACACGCCATAATGGTCCGCGATCGCCGCGACGCCGGTCGCTTTCGTCACGCCCGGCGGTCCGACATCTATCCAACCGTTGAATCCCACTTCTTGACAGTAAACCGACTCGTCCAGGCCGGCCGCCATTGCCAACTCGGCGGCGCGGGGACAGCGGACACCGGGATCGAAAACTCCGGGAGTGGTCAAGCGAACCGCGAGCCGTGTCGTGTCGTTAGACGCGAGCGTGTCGACGTCGACGACATCCGACCAACTCGATTCGAAGTTGCGTTCGAAGTTGGGTGTGGTTCGCCAACCGACATAGCCGTGTTCCGCGGCGAACGCCAGGCTTCCATCTACAGCGGATAGACGCCGGATAGCGTCCGCGGGGGCGATTTTTTTGGCATCGAGGATCGCGTCGCTGGCCAAGTCGTAATGGACTGCGCCGTGAGACGCCGACACGAAGCCTTCGCTGAGCCCGAGGGCGCGTGCGGTCGCCAGCGCACCCCAGATGGGGCGGCCGGTGGCGACGGCGACGGGCACGCCCGCGGCGAGCGTGGCCGCCAGAGCTTTGATGACTGGCTCCGACGGCTCTTGCCGCTCGCTGCTGTGCTTAACCACGGTGCCGTCGAGGTCAACGACAACTAGTTTTGGGCATTTCATCTATCAACCGTACGTGCGGTTTGGTTAACAGCAGATGAACCCGTGGTCGAATTCACGGGATCACGAACCAAAAATCACGGCTATCAAACGCACCACCAGCGCAAAAACTACGTTTGCGCTGGTAGCGAACGAATGGTCGTGCCTAGCCTTTGACGGGTTCGATCAGTTCTTTCCCGAGGAACGGCTGCAGTGCCTCCGGAACTTTCACGCTGCCGTCTGGCTGCTGGTGGTTTTCCAGGATCGCGACGATCCATCGTGTCGTTGCAAGGGTGCCGTTGAGCGTGGCTGCGATCTGCGCTTTGCCGTTCTCGTCGCGGTACCGCACGCCGAGACGCCGGGCCTGGAACGTCGTGCAGTTCGATGTGGACGTCAGTTCCCGGTATGTGCCTTGGCTTGGGATCCAGCCTTCGCAGTCGAACTTGCGGGCGGCCGAGGTGCCGAGGTCGCCACCGGCGATGTCGACGACGCGGTACGGAACCTCGATTTTCGCCAGCATTTCCTCTTCGAACGCCAGCAACCGTTCGTGTTCGTCCGCGGCGTCTTCGGGACGGCAGTACGAGAACATTTCCACCTTGTCGAACTGGTGGACTCGAATGATTCCGCGCGTGTCCTTGCCGTAGCTGCCTGCTTCGCGGCGGAAACATGTCGACCAGCCGGCGTAGCGACGCGGCTGTGTGAGATCGATGATCTCGTCGCTGTGGTACGCCGCCAGCGGGACCTCAGAAGTGCCCACAAGGTACAGGTCGTCGCTGGGGATGTGGTAGACCTCGTCGGCGTGCTCGCCCAGGAAACCGGTGCCTTGCATCGACTGGGGGCGAACCAAAACGGGCGTGATCATCGGCGTGAAGCCGTTCTTGGTGGCATGTTGGATCGCCAGTTGCAGCATGCCCAGTTCCAGTAGCGCGCCGTCTCCGGTGAGGAAATGGAACCGCGAACCCGAGGTCTTAGCGCCGCGTTCCATGTCGATCATGCCGAGCTTTTCGCCGAGCTCGAGATGGTCGCGGCATTTTTCCGGGTACACGCGATCGCCCACATGACGCAGGACAGTGGAATCGTCTTCGCCGCCCGGTTTGACGGCCGGGTCGACGATGTTCGGGATTTTTTGTGCCGCGGCGGTGAGCGCTTCCGATGCTTCGTTAGCTGTGGCGTCGGCTGCTTTGACGTCGTTCGACAACGCCTTGGTGCGCGTCAACAGTTCCTGTTTCTCGTCGCCGGACGCGCGTGAAACCTGCTTGCCGAGTTGTTTTTGTTCGGCCCGCAGCGCCTCGAATTGCTGCAAAGCGTTGCGGTGCGCGGTGTCGGCGGCAGCGAGGTTGTCAACGACAGCACTAGATTCGCCGCGGACCTCCTGGCTGTGGCGGATCTGGTCTGGGTCTTCTCGCAGTATTCGCAGGTCAATCACGGGCATTAGGTTACTCGTCGACGATTCGGGCTTGCAAAGCCTATTCTCGTGCGATGGCTGTAGAGATGTCCGGTGACCGTTTCGAGGAGCTCGTGGCGGACGCGCTCGACGAAGTTCCAGGTAAATTGATGTCCATGTTGGATAATGTGGCGATCGTGGTCGAGGATGTTCCGCCGGACGGTGAAATGAACCTGCTTGGGCTGTACGAAGGTTTTGCGTTGACCGACCGTGACTGGAACTACGGCGGTGTTCTGCCGGACAAGATCAGCATTTTTCGTAAACCGATCCTGCGGATCTGCGAAACCGAAGAAGACGTGGTTCACGAAGTGGCGGTGACGGTCGTCCACGAGATCGCGCATCATTTCGGTATCGAAGACGAACGCCTCCACGAGCTGGGTTGGGGCTAAGCATCGGGTCGGTTAACGGCCAGATTCCCGCAGGGTGCGGAGCCAATGGTCGGCGTTGGAAAACTCGAGGTCAGACAGGCCGGAAGGTGGGGGCACGGCAGCTTCGTCACTGTCTCGGCGGTACGAACCGAGGAAACGGACGTCGGCGCAGACGCGTTTCAAGCCGGCGAGCGCTTCGCTCAAGCGCGCGTCCGCGATGTGCCCGGTGCAGTCCAAAAAGAACACGTAGCGTCCGAGTTGCTGCCCCGTCGGTCGAGACTCGATGCGCGTCAAATTCACGCCCCGGACGGAAAGCTGAGTGAGGACATTCAGTAGCGCCCCCACCTCGTCGTGTGCAATGTAGATCGCCAGTGATGTGACGTCGTGTATCGACGGCGGAGGCGGCGGGCACGGGCGTGTCACCAAGACGAAACGAGTGACCGCGTTCTTGTTGTCGCCGACGTTGTCCGCCAACACCTTCAGCCCATGTTGTTTAGCGGCCAACGGCGCACAGATGCATGCGTCGGCGTCGCCGCGCGCAACGTCGGTGGCGGCCGCCGCAGTCGACAATGCCTCGACTGTCTCCGTGCTCGGGTAATGGTGCCGCAAGAAGTCACGACACTGCGCGAGCGCGTGCGGATGTGACGAAATCACCGAAATCTCGGTGTCTTCGCGTCCAGCGAGCACGAACGCGATCGGCAACACCACTTCCGCAGTAATCGTCAAGGGGTCACCGGAAACCAGGGAATCGAGCGTGACACCGACCGAACCTTCCACCGAATTCTCGATCGGGGCCAAAGCCGCGTCCGCATCATGGTTGCGCACCGCGTCGAAAGCTTCCGGGATGCTGCGCATCGGCATGCTCGTCGCCGGGTTCGCGGCAGGCAGTCGCTGCAGAGCCTGCTGTGTGAACGTCCCAGGCGGACCCAAATAAGCAAACGATGACGGCGGAACTCCAGGCATGACGTCGAGGTTAACGGTGCACGGGCCGAAGACGGTGCCCTGGGCGATATTGAATTGACGGCATCTGTCGAGTAGTGGAACGTATCCGGATGATCGCCCCTGACGACGATGTGCGCATCGAGATTTCACCTCCGCTGCGCAACGAAGGGCTGAACGATTTGTTCGCCGCATCGTGGCCGAGCCACACACAGACAGATTTCGCACCGATCCTCGCCGCGAGCGCGGTCTGGGTGGCGGCATTTGCGGAACATGCACTCGTCGGGTTCGTCAACGTCATCACCGACGGGGGTAAGCATGCGTTCATCCTCGACACGACCGTGCACCCGAAGAACCAGCGCCGAGGGCTAGGAATACGCCTAGTGAATACTGCTGCGGAACTCGCCCAACAGCGCGGGGCCGAATGGCTCCATGTCGACTACGAGCCCGAATTGGCGACGTTCTACAGACGCTGCGGATTCACCGCGACGCAAGCCGGGCTGCGGAAGCTGTAAACCGAGCGGGGCACGATGATGACAGGGGTCCACCATCCTCCTCCCCTACTTAGGACCGTACAGGGTGGGGGCTGAATCAGCGCTTAACGCGGTCGCCGCAGCTGTCACAGCCGTCGCGGTCGCCGCGCGAGCCCGCCTTGACACCATTCGCGGTAGTCGAACAGGTTCGGGTCGTCGATCAACGCTTTCGTGTTCGTGACCCACAGTTTCACCCACGCATCGCCAGTCTGGTTGGCTCGGTCGAGCAGTTTCTTGACGCGTCTTCGTGGGTGAGCCCGAAACCCGGTCCGGACGGCGTCGGCCGCGTACAGGTACAGACAGTGCAGCGCGAACGTCCGTTTCGGACATACCGGGTCGGCCGCTAGTTCGACAAGAGTCGGCATGAGCGCATCGTCGGCCAACACCAGGTCCCATTCGGCCGAAATCTTCGGGGGCCCCGCGTTGGCGTCGTACGCCCATTCGCGTAGTTCCTCAGGTTGAGGGCTTACAGGGTTGGCAAAGCCCGCGAAAGTCGACTCCTGTGGCATGCGTCTCCCCTGATGTTTGGCCGTGTTCACACGGTAATGGCGCGGGCGGCGGGTTTCCAGTTGTCGCGATCAACCTCATATAACTGAGGTTTCGGGTGCGTCGGTGTGCACGCTACGCGGGCCGACCGTTTCGGGCTTCCCCATGACGGCTGAAAGAACATCGTCCAAAGTCACGATTCCTTTAGGCGTCTCACCGTCGGTTACCAGGACCATGTGCACCCGTCGCTGTCGCATCCGGATGAGGAGTTCCGCGAGCGTGTCGGACGCTTTGACGTGCGGAATCGCGCGAATTGACCCGGTACGGATCGGTGAGCGTCGCGCCGAGTCCGTAGCGCACAAATTATCCTTAATGTGGACAAATCCGAGTACCCGCCGGTTCCGGCGCGCGATCACCGGAAACCGCGACAACCCGGCACGGTGTGCCAAAAGCTCCAACGACCTCGGCGAGATGCTGTCGGGAACCGTGATGACGCTTCCCCACGGGCGCAACACATCCTTCGCGGTGCGTTGCTGCAGCGCCAGTGCCCCGGTGAGGCGTTCATGATCGCTACCGCCGATCAGCCCATGCGTACGCGACTGGGACACGAGGCCGGCGAACTCGGAGGCGTTATATACGGTCTCGGTGCTGGCCGACGTCCGGACCCCTACACGCGCGAGTATCCAACCGGAGGCCGCCGTCATCGCGATCAGGAGGGGTTTCACGATCGTGCAGAACCCGAGCATGAACGGGCCCAGCCACAGCGCAGATTTTTCGGGACCCGCCAGCGCCAGATTCTTCGGCACCATCTCGCCCAACACGGTGTGCAGGTACACCACGAACGACAGCGCGATCGCGAGCGAAATGGGGTGAATGACGGCGGGTGACAACCCGGCAGCGGTGAAAACGGGTTCGAGGGCGTGCGCTATCGCGGGTTCGGCGACAGCGCCCAAACCGAGCGAACATATCGTGATCCCGAGTTGAACGCCCGCGATCATCAATGGCAGCTGATCGATACTCGACAAGGCACATCGGGCGCGGAACGATGTAGCGGCCTGTGGTTCCAAAGCGGTACGCCGCGACGCGATGAGCGCGAACTCACTGCCCACGAACAACGCGTTGCCCAACAGCAGCAAAGCGGTAACGATCCCCGCGATCATGATTCATCACCGTGCGACGATGAACCGCCCAGGACATACACGCTCGGCGGCTGCCAGTCATGTGGCGGAACGACCTCGATCTCGACGACTCGATGCCGATCGATGGACGTGACTGTGAAACACCAGTCCTCGTAATGGAGCGTTTCGTGGACGGACGGCACGTGCCCCAGTTGAGCCATACAGAAACCCGCCAAGGTTTCGTATGGTCCGTCGGGGAGTTGGAAACCGGTGCATTCCGCGAGCTCGGCGCTGCGCAAGACCCCGGAAACATGGATCGTGTCGTCACTGGACTTGCCTTCGGCGAAACCGTCGGGCAGGTTTTCTTCAGGGTCGTGTTCGTCGATGATCGAACCGACAAATTCCTCGGCGAGATCCTCGATCGTGACGACCCCGTCGCAGCCGCCGTATTCGTCGATGACGACCGCCATGTCACCGTTTTCTTTGCGCAGCAAAGCGTTCAGGCCATCAAGGCCGAGATGCTCGGATACGAAGACGGGTTCCTTGGCGAGCGCGCCCACGTGAGTGCGCTGGCGTTTCGCGGGCGTCATGCCCAAGGTGTCGATGACTGCGACGACGCCGGTGATGTTGTCGATGTCGGTGTCGTACACGGGAAACCGGCTGTACCCGGTTTCGGCCGCGACATTGATCATTTCCGCGACGGTGGTGTGCGACTGCAACGCTGTCATGTCGATGCGCGGCGTCATCGCTTCAGCCGCACGTTTATCGCCGAAACGCAGTGTGCGCTGCACGAGTATCGCGGTGTCGCGGTCCAAGGCCCCGGCACGGGCCGACGTGGCCGCGAGCTGTTCGAGCTCGTCTGGGGCCCGGGCGGTTTCGAGCTCTTCCCGCGGCTCCACACCGATGCGTCGGATTAGCCAGTTCGCGGAACCGTTCAAGATTGTGATGAGCCAGCCGAAGATGGTGGAGAACGCGCGTTGCCCGGACGCGGTGGCGCGAGCAGTCTTCAGGGGACTTGCGAGGGCGGCGTTTTTCGGGACGAGTTCGCCGAACATCATCGACAGGATGTTCGCGACGACCATCGCGAACACGATCGAGATAGTCGTCGAAGCTTTCAAGTCGCCGAGCAGCGGCGAGACGAGGCTCGCCAGCGCCGGTTCTGCCAAATATCCGGTCAACAGCGCGGTGATGGTGATGCCGAGTTGCGCGCCGGACAGCTGAAACGACAGCGATTTCAATGCTTTGTCGACGGAACGCGCTTTGCGGTCACCGTTGTGGGCGGCCTCTTCGATCTGGGGGCGGTCGACCGTGACGAATGCGTATTCGGCGGCGACGAAGAAACCATTCGCGGCTATCAGGGCGACGAATGCCAGCAGGGCCAGGATCGTCGGAAACAGGGTGGTCTCCATACTGAGGGTGCAGGGGCACCCTCAGTATGCCTAGTGACCGAACAGGTCCGGAAGGGTTCGTCTCCAAGTTTGGTCGAGTTGTTGCCTGTCGATCGCGAACAGGCCGTCGATTTCGATGCCGTTGATGGACGAATCGACGGCGCCTAGCGGTGTCCAGGGAACATCGAATTCGTTGCACAGTGCTTTCACGGCGGCTTCGCGGCCCCGCGGCACGCTGATGACGGCTCGCGCAGATGTTTCCGAAAACAGCATCGCGAAGGGGTCCGCGTCGTTGGGAAGCGTAATGTGCGCGCCGGATTCGCCCAGCAGTACCGATTCGGCCAATGCTTGCCAGAGCCCACCTTGCGACAGGTCGTGTGTGGCGGCGATGTGTCCTTCGCGGGAGGCGGCGTGAATGACGGCGCCGAGCGCCATCTCGGCGTCAAGGTCGACTTTCGGCGGGGTGCCGCCGAGGTGACCGTGCTTGAGCCATGCCCATTCGGAACCGGACAGTTCGGTGTCGGTTTCGCCCAGCAGCATGATGAGGTTGCCGTGTTCGCTGAAACCGCTCGGTATCGCGTCGGCGACGTTGTCGATGACGCCGAGGACCCCCACGACCGGTGTCGGGTGGATCGGCTCCATATTGGTCTGGTTGTAGAAGCTCACGTTGCCGCCGGTGATTGGCAGGCCGACATGAGCGGAAGCGTCGGCGAGTCCTTCGACGGCTTTCGAGAACTGCCACATGACGCCCGGGTCTTCGGGGGAACCGAAGTTGAGGCAGTTCGTGATCGCTACCGGTTTAGCCCCCGACATGGCGACGTTGCGGTACGCCTCGGCGACCGCCAATTGTGTGCCGGCGTACGGGTCGAGACCGCAGTAGCGGCTGTTGCCGTCTACGGCGAGCACGACACCGAGACCGGTTTCTTCGTCGATGCGCACTATGCCGTTGTCTTGCGGCTGGGCGTGCACCGTGTTGCCGCGCACGTAATGGTCGTACTGGTTCGTGATCCACGATTTATCGCACAGGTTCGGTGAACCGAGCAGTTCCAGGGCCGTCTCGCGTATGTCGGCGCCGGTTTTGGGGCGGGGTAGTGTTTCGGCGCGGTCCACGGCGATCAGCGCGGTGTCGGCGGGTTCGCGTATCGGCCGGTTGTAGACGGGGCCTTCATCGGCGAGGCTTGCCGGCGGGCAGTCGACTACGGTCGCGTCGTGCCAGTTGATGATGAGGTGCGGCGAGTCGGTGACTTCACCGATCGGCGTGGCTAGGACGCCCCAGCGTGAGGCGATTTCGAGCACGTCATCGAGTTTGGATGGCTCGACGATGAGCAGCATCCGTTCCTGCGATTCGCTCGCGAGCACTTCGTGCGGCGTCATCGACGAGTCGCGCAGCGGCACCCGGTCGAGTTCGACATACATGCCGAGTTTCGCGGCGGCCGCTGTCTCCGACAACGCGCAGGTGAGGCCAGCGCCGCCGAGGTCTTGAATGCCCGCGACGAGGCCGGCGTCGAACATTTCGAGACTGGATTCGATCAGCAGTTTCTCTGTGAACGGGTCGCCTACTTGAACACTGGGTCGGGCCGCTTCCTCGTTCGTGTTGAACGATGCCGAAGCCAGCACGGAGACTCCGCCGATGCCGTCGCGGCCGGTTTTCGCGCCGAGCAGCACCACGATGTTGCCGACACCGGACGCCGCCATGCTTTGCAGGCGGGTTGTCGGCATCACGCCGAGGCACAACGCGTTCACGAGCGGGTTGTTTTGGTAGCACGGATCGAACACGGTCTCGCCGCCGATGTTGGGCAGGCCGAGACTGTTGCCGTAGTTGGAGATCCCTTCGACTACGCCCGGCAGGACGCGCGCTGTGTCGTCGTGGTCGGCTGCGCCGAAACGCAACGCGTCCATGACGGCGACCGGGCGGGCACCCATCGCCAAAATGTCGCGCACGATACCGCCGACACCTGTGGCGGCGCCCTGATGCGGTTCGATATAGCTCGGGTGGTTGTGCGACTCGATTTTGAAACTGACGGCGACGTCGTCGTTCAGCGCGATGACGCCCGCGTTTTCGCCGATACCGGCCAGCAGCCGGTCCGTTTTCGGGCTTTTCTCGGCGAACTCGCGAAAATGCACTCGACTGGATTTATAGGAGCAGTGCTCGCTCCACATGATCGAATACATCGCCAGTTCGGAGCGCGTCGGTCGGCGCCCGATGATCTGCCGGATGCGTTCGTATTCGTCGTCTTTGAGCCCGAGCTCTGCGTAGGGTTGCCATTCGTCGGGCGTGGCGTGCGCGCGACCGACGGTGTCGAGCGTTTCGGGTTTATCCGTGTCGTTCATCAGGCGGCTACCCCCAAACCTGCAAGGACGGACTCGAATATTCCGCGGCCGTGCGTGGAGGGGCCCGTCATGGAATCGATCGCGTGCTCCGGATGCGGCATCATCCCGACGACGTTGCGTTCGCGGTTCGTGACCGCGGCAATGTTGCGGAATGAGCCGTTCGGGTTCAACCGGGTGTACCGCAGCACGATGCGGTTTTCGTTTTCGAGTTCGCGGATGGTGTCGTCGTCCGCCACGAAACGGCCTTCACCGTGTTTGACGGGCACGACGATCTCGCTTCCGGACTCGAACGCCCCCGTCCACGCCGTGTCGGTGGCTTCGACCTCCAGGGTCTGCGCCGCCGTGTGGTAGCGGCGCTGCGCGTTGCGCGTCAACGCCCCGGGCAGCAGGTGGGATTCGCACAGAATCTGGAAACCGTTGCAGATACCCAGGACGGGGAGGCCTTCGCGTGCGGCCGCGATGACGGTTTCCATGATCGGTGAGAACCGGGCGATCGCACCGCCCCTGAGGTAGTCGCCGTAAGAGAAGCCGCCCGGAAGGACGACGGCCGACACGCTGCGCAGCATCGTGTCGTCGTGCCACAACCGGACCGGGGACGCCCCGACGCGCCGGATAGCCCTGGCAGTGTCCGTGTCATCCAGTGACCCGGGGAACGTTACGACTCCGATTCGTGCGTTCACTGCTGCTCCGCGGGCTGTGATTCTTGGCGAAGCTGAAAATCTTCGATGACTGGGTTGGCTAGCAAGGCGTCCGCGATTTGGGCTGCCTGTTCGCGGGCTTGCTGGGGGTCGATGTCATCGTCGAATTCGAGTTCGATGCGTTTACCTATACGCACCGATTCGACTTTCGACACCCCGAGCCGCGGCAGCGCTGTGGCTACCGCTTCACCTTGCGGATCAAGTACTTCTGGTTTGAGCATGACGTCGACGACGACCCGCGCCACGGCCCCGCTCCTGTCGTTAGATGGACAAAACCCGTGTCAACAGTATGTGCAGTTGGTGGTTCCACCAACGTGCATTGATTCCCAAGGCCAGCGATGTGTCTCACCCCGTCGTTGACACCTTGAATGGTAGAGGTTTGCTTCGGGGACCGCTGTCGCGCGGGTCATACGATCGCGGGCGGCGTGTAGGCGGCCGCGTCCGGATGCTTCGACGTGATCTCGCCGATCCGCGTCACGACGTCGTTGACCTGCTCGGATGCGGCCCCGGTGAACAACAGCGGCGCGTCCACGAGACGGGTCAACTCGGCAGAATCCAGCGGAAGCCGGGGGTCTGCGGCGAGACGCGGCAGCAAGTCGTTGTGTTCGGTGCCTTCTTCGCGCATGGCCAACGCCACAGCGATCGCGTGTTCCTTGATCACTTCGTGAGCAGTTTCACGCCCGACACCTGCCTGTACGGCGGCGATCAGGATCTTCGTTGTCGCCAGGAACGGCAGGTACCGGTCGAGTTCGCGGCGCACAACGGCCGGGTACGCGCCGAACTCGTCGAGGACGGTCAACATGGTGAGGTAGATCGCGTCGGCGGCGAAGAACGAGTCGGGCAGGGCCACGCGCCGCACGACAGAACACGAGACGTCGCCTTCGTTCCATTGGCCGCCGGCCAGTTCGGCCGTCATGCTGGTGTAGCCGCGCAGAACGACCATGAGGCCGTTGATGCGTTCGGTAGAGCGGGTGTTCATTTTGTGTGGCATCGCCGACGAGCCGACTTGGCCTTCGGCGAAACCTTCGGTGACGAGTTCGGCCCCGGCCATGAGACGGATCGAGGTCGCCAGCGACGATGGCGCGGCCGCGGTCTGGGCGAGGCAGGAGACGACTTCGAAGTCGAGCGAACGCGGATACACCTGGCCGACGCTGTCGAGTGTGTTGGCGAAACCGAGATGCGTGGCGACTTTCGTTTCCAGCTCGGCGAGTTTGTGCGCATCCCCGTCGAATAGGTCGAGCTGGTCGGCGGCGGTGCCGACCGGGCCTTTCATTCCCCGCAGCGGGTAGCGCCGCAGCAGCTCCTCGAGGCGTTCGTAGCCCAGCAGTAGCTCTTGCGCCGCGGAGGCGAAGCGTTTGCCGAGCGTCGTTGCCTGCGCGGGCACGTTGTGGGAGCGACCGGCCATGACCAGGTTCGAGTAGCCGGTCGCGTGCGTGGCCAGCCGCGCCAGGGTCGCCACGATCCGGTCGCGGATCAGTTGCAGCGAGTTGCGCACCTGCATCTGTTCCACGTTTTCGGTGAGGTCGCGGCTAGTCATGCCTTTGTGGATGTGCTCATGGCCGGCCAGCGCGCAGAATTCTTCGATGCGCGCCTTGACGTCGTGACGCGTGACGCGTTCGCGGGCGTTGATCGATTCGAGGTCGATGTCGTCGACGACTCGAGCGTATGCCTCGATGACGTCGTCTCCCACGTCGATGCCGAGGTCGACCTGAGCGCGAAGCACAGCCAGCCATAGTTGTCGTTCTGCACGGACTTTAGCGGCCGGCTCCCACAGTGAAATCAATTCCTGTGATGCGTAACGCGAGGCCAACACATTCGGGATCACTCCGCCATTGTTACGCAATGGCGGAGCGCACAGCGTCCCGGCCATACGGATACGCGTATGCCGCGGCAGCTGGTGCGGCCGCGGCATACGCGTCATGCTTCAGTCGTCGGAAGCACTGGTTGGTTATTTCGCGTCGGTAGTGACTTCCTCCGAACCTGATTCTTCGGAGTTGCCATTGCTGCCGGGACGCAGCTCCAGCTCGAAGTCGCCATGGAACAGGCGCTGGCCGGTGTGAACGGCCGTGTGGATTACTTCGTCGCCTTGTTCCTCGCGCAGGATGAGGGGGTCGTTGCGCAGATCTTTCGTGAGCGACAGACACAGCACGACCATCACCACGGTGAACGGCACGGCCACAAGGATCGTCAGGTTCTGCAGGCCGGTGAGTGCTTTGTCTCCGCCGCCGCCGACGATCAACATGATCGCGCCGACGGCACCGGTCGCGACACCCCAGAAGATGACGACTGGTTTCGACGGCTCCATCGTTCCGCGCTGCGACAGGGTCCCCATGACGATGGAGGCCGCGTCGGCGCCGGACACGAAGAAGATCCCTACGAGGATCATCACCAGAAGAGAGGTGACCGAGGCGATCGGGTACTGGTTCAAGACGGTGAAGAGCTGAGCTTCCTGGGTGCCTTGACCGGCGATGTCGATGTCGTTGGCCTGCTGGTCGATGGCCGTGCCGCCGAAGATCGCGAACCAGATGAGGCTGACGACGCTCGGGACGAGGATCACGCCGCCGACGAACTGGCGGATCGTGCGGCCCTTACTGATTCGGGCGATGAACATGCCGACGAACGGCGTCCACGAGATCCACCACGCCCAGTAGAAGACGGAGTTATCTGCTAGCCATCCGACGACGTCATCGCCGCCGGTTGCCGCGGTCCTGCCGGTGAGCTGCGGGAGGTTTTCGAGGTAGGCGGCGATCGAGGTCGGAAGCAGGTTGAGCATGTGCACTGTCGGTCCGACGATGAACACGAACACGACCAGGAGGCCGGCCAGGACCATGTTGATGTTGGACAGCCATTGGATGCCGCGTTCGACACCCGACACAGCCGACAGCACGAAACATCCCGTCAGGAAGCCGATGATGACCAGCAGGACGCCCGTGCCGACGGAGTCGGCCCAGCCGACTTCGGTGACGCCGCTGCGGATCTGCAGTGCGCCGAGACCGAGGGAGGCGGCCGAGCCGAACATGGTCGCGAAAATCGCGAGGATGTCGATGATTTTGCCGAGCGGTCCGGCGGCTTGCCGTTCGCCGATGAGTGGCGTGAATGTGGCGCTGATGGTTTGGCGTCGGTTGCGGCGGAACGCGCTGTAGGCAATGGCGAGGCCCACAACCGCGTAGATCGCCCACGGGTGCAGTGTCCAGTGGAACAGTGTGGTTGCCAGCGCTATCTCGGTTGCTTCGCCGGTGCCGCTGGGGTGTGCTCCGGGAGGCGTCGCCGAGAAGTGCTTGATGGGTTCCGCGACGCCGTAGAACATCAGCCCGATGCCCATTCCGGCGCTGAACATCATTGCGATCCACGAGACCGTCTTGAATTCGGGTTTGTCGTCATCTTTACCGAGTCGGATTTTTCCGTAGCGGCTGAAAGCCAGCCACAGCGCGAAAACGACGAAACCGGAGGAGGCTAGGACGAAGACCCATCCGCCTTTGTTCATGACGTAGTTGAGCATGGACGTGGAGGTGTTCGCCAGGGAGTCGGTGGCGACGAAGCCCCACATCACGAAGGCTACGGTGAGGACGGCGGTGATGCCGAAAACAACCCAGTCCGTGCGGGGCTTAGGCAGTTTGCCTGGATGACCTCCTGACTCATGCTCGGACGCGTCCATTTTTTCTGTTGACATTTTTTCGGCGACCTTCCATTGGATGGTGTGCCATCGCTACCGCGAATATCGGTGTATATCGATCCGTTGGTTCACGGTTGCAGGACAATACCAACGACACTTCTTGACGCAACAAGCCGCAGTTCTGCGTCAAGTCATTTAAGCAACTAAACGATTACACAACGCGCAGTTCGGTCATGTGCGACGAGCCGAACCACGTGACAGCGAATAAAACGCAACAGGTATTCTCCTTCGCGGAGGATTCGCCTAGTGGCCTATGGCGCTCGCTTGGAAAGCGAGTTGGGTGCAAGCCCTCAGGGGTTCGAATCCCCTATCCTCCGCAGCTGGGCGCATGGCCTTGTGTGACTGCCAAATCACGCGAGATCATGCGCCCCTTCGTATCGTGATACCCACCTTTGGGGTGATGCGACCAAGCTGAGGGGTGACCATCCGCCGCAAGTAGCACAGGTCGCAGAGTACGGATCTACTCCCAAATCTGCTCTTGATGACCATTCAAGACGTTCAAGCCCTTTCAGCTCGTAACTAAGCAGTCACCCTGGAGCCAGTGCACATGTGAATGGCGCGGTCGAGTCATGCCGTGAGGCTGCGGGCCACGGGCTCGTGAACCTGGCGACTGCTCGGGCAAGCGCACGGTGGAAGCCGGACGGGGTCGAGAACGGGAACAGGTGAGCGCATTGTTCTTGAAAGGGTGGCTTCGTCTTGACGGAAGCTATGACCACAAGGATGAGGAACGCCGCCAATAGTGAATCGGCAAGAGCCAGCATCATTTGGCCCGCATACACCGAAGGGATCAGCGGGACACCGAGTGCGACGAGATTGTGGAAGATCGCATCCCCTGCATGGCCGGTGCCACCGCCGAACAGTACGAGGTTGATTGGTATCGCAATGGCCACGTGTGAGAGGCCGACAAAGGTGCTGAGCTTGAAGTAATTTCCGATTGTCCGTGTCATTTTGAAGTGACGTGCTCCGTACCCCCAGATGAGTGCGAAGGCTGCACTTTGGAGCGCGAATGGCAGTGCCACTGAACCGTGGATCGTATAGCCGAGAAGGTTCGTGCTCACGCCCACGGCCACGCCCCACGCCTCAACGCCGCCCCGTGGAGCGAAAGAACAGGATCGAAAGCTTTGATGAAGTCCAGATTTACCGTCGTTTCGGCAGCGGTTGCGCTGATGAGCCTGTTGAGCGGCTGCGGAGGGGCACTGTCTGACAGTGCCTCGGAGGAATCGCGAGAGGAATCATGCTCCGGGTTGACCGCGCAGGAGGCCGTCGATGAGTGGATCGTTGAGGTCCCACCGATCGAGGATGACATCACCAGTGCAGATGACCTGAGGAACTGGAACACCGAACTGGATGACTCCATAGATAGTTATGACGAGTGTGCCGCACTGTCATGGATCGAGATCGGCATCATCGGCGCAACCGGTTCCTCACCGAAGCATGTGATGCTTTTCCACCACGGCGAGTTCGTGATGACCGCGACCGTGGAGCCGGAATCCTTCATTCCTTCTGTCGAGCAGGTGACTGACGCAGAGGTGGGGATCACCTTCGGCTATCTGAAGCCGGGCGAAGGTACCGCGAACGCGAGCGGTAAAGCAGTATCGACTTACGCCTGGGATGAGGACGAGGGGACGGTTGTGCGTTCCGGAGAGCTTCCTGACGGTAGTGACTCCGAGGCCCAGGGTGTTGATGGCGATGAATCTGATGAAGCAGGATCCTGTGCGGGCGGGTTCGCGCTGCCCGACGGTGTGGATGAGTCCGTGTGCGGAGAGCCTGCAGACGGAGCGCAGGAACTCACTCCAGGGCAATACGGTTCTGCACTCATATTTACCCCGTCGAAAAATGTGTGGTGCAGCTTCACCGAAGACGAGTTGGATTGTGCGATGACGGACCCAAAGGTGCGGATCGGCCTCGGCACTTCGGGTGAGGCGTACACCCCGAATCGCGATGACGGACCTGTGGCTGAAGAGCCGACGACGGTGGAATACGGCGAGTCGGTCACTTTCGGTCCTTTCGTCTGCGTCAGCCAAGAAATCGGGCTCTCGTGCTGGAACACCGAATCCGGGCACGGACTGTTCTTGTCCAGGGATTCCCATCAAATGTGGTGACGCGCGAAGAATAAGGAGTCACTTCGGTCGCGTCGTGGCTAACCGGACGGCGGAGTTGTGAAAGTCCGTACCGGTCATCCGGTGCGAATCGATCCGCAACGGCCGTCCGGGAGGCGAACGAGCTAGCTCATAATGAGGATTACTCATAGTCTGGCGTCATGACGAACCTGGAAGTACGTCCGCAGGAGCATCTTTGCCGCGCCGGGGAACAACCAGACGCGATCGAGCTTCACCCGCCACGCAAGGTCCCCTTGGGCGGGGCACGTGCCATGACCGTTAGGCGGACGTTGCCGTCACGGCGACGCTCGCTGGTGGGGCCGTTTTGTTTCGCCGACCATTACGGCCCGAATGACCTCACGCCGGAAAACGGCATGGACGTACCGCCGCACCCGCACACCGGGCTGCAAACGGTGACCTGGCTGTTCGAGGGAACCGTGTTGCATCAGGATTCTTTGGGATATGTGCAGCGGATCGACCCGGGCCAGCTGAACCTGATGACGGCGGGGGCCGGAATTTGTCATTCGGAAGAAGGCACGTTGGCGCGGTACCCGGAAACGAAACGGATCCACGGGGTGCAGCTGTGGACGGCGTTGCCTGAGTCGGCGCGGCACGGACAGGCAAGTTTCGAACATGTGGCGCAGGTGCCAACGTTCAACATCGACGACGCGACCGTGCAAGTGTTCATGGGCGACCTAGAAGGCGCGACGTCACCAGCGAAGGCGTACTCGCCGCTGGTCGCCGCCCAGATCGATATCGCCCCGAACGCCACCGTGCGCTTGCCTGTCGATGCCGGTTTCGAGCACGGAATCCTGTTGGACCGCGGCGCATTGACGGTCGCGGATGCAGCGGTCGAACCGGCCGGCCTGGCCTACCTAGCCCCCGGCCGGTCCGAGTTGGTGCTGTCCGCTGGCCCGGCTCCCACCAGGGCGGTGCTGATGGGCGGCACACCATTCGAAGAA
Organism: Candidatus Stackebrandtia faecavium; assembly: GCA_019112895.1. Lineage (GTDB taxonomy): Bacteria > Actinomycetota > Actinomycetes > Mycobacteriales > Micromonosporaceae > Stackebrandtia > Stackebrandtia faecavium. The sequence continues at coordinate 2,486 of DXIM01000085.1, read as the reverse complement.
GACATTCTCATGTGGTGGAACTTTGTGGGCCGTACGCACGAGGAGGTCGCCGCTTACCGCATGGAATGGCAGGCGGCGATCGCCGGCGACGCGGACGGGCTCGCGCGTTTCGGTTCCGTCGACGGCTACGACGGTGCTGCCTTGCCGGCGCCTGTGCTTCCGAATGTCAGGCTGCGGCCCCGCGGCAGACTGTTATATGACCGCCGGTTCGTGTTCGGTGTCGCGTGGCGGATCATCGGCGGCGTTCGTCGCTTCCGCTTCGGCTCGCTGCTGCTCGACTGAATTCTTCGTGTTCAAACGGACCTCTTTGATGCACAGCACGCAGATCACGGCCAGGACCGACATGCCCAGCGAGACCAGGAAGATAGCGCCGGTGCCGTCGCCGTAGGCGTCCCGCACGATATCGACGATCGGTTCCGGCAATTCGTTGAGCGTGCTGAGCCCGACACTGCCACCGTCACCAGCGGTCTGCGAGGCATCGATGCCGAGCTTGGCGAGCCCGTCGGCGATGTGATTAGCCACGCGCGCCGACAGGATCGCCCCCAGCACCGAGACGCCGATCGTGCCGCCGAGTGACCGGAAGAACGAAACGATGGAACTGGACGCGCCGATGTCATTGGCGCGCGACGAATTCTGCACCGCGAGCACCAGGTTCTGTGTCAGCGCGCCCATCCCGGTGCCAAGCAGGAACAGGTATGCGCCCACGGCGACGATGTTGGTGTCGCTGCCGATAGTGCTGAGCAGGCCGAATCCGGCGGTCATGATGATGCTGCCGACGACGAGGAAAACTTTCCAACGCCCGAATTTTGTGATGAGTAGGCCGGTGCCGGTCGATGACAGCATCGAACCGATGATCATGGGGAGCATGAGCAGGCCGGCCGCCGTGGGCGAGTAGCCGCGCGCGATCTGAAAATACTGCCCGAGGAATACGGCGCCACCGAACATGGCCGTGCCGACACCGATCGAGGCGACCGTGGCCAGCGTGGTCGTGCGGTCGGTGAACATGCGCAGCGGGATGATGGGTTCGCGCACTTTGGTCTCGACGACGAGCAGCGCGGCGATGAGCGCGACGCCTACCCCGGCCATGACGAATGACGTGACCGAGAGCCATTCGAAATTGTTTCCGGCCAGCGTGATCCAGATGAGCAAAGTCGATACGCCGCTCGTCAGAAGGATCGCGCCGGCATAGTCGATGTGGACTTCGCGTTTGATCGTCGGGATGTTGAGTGTCCGTTGAACCACGACCAATGCGATCACGGCAAGCGGCGCTCCCGCGAAGAAACACCAGCGCCAGCCCAACGAACTGTCGACGATGAACCCGCCCAGCAGCGGTCCCGCGACGGTGGCCACGGACATGACGGCCGCGATCGGGCCCATGTATTTGCCGCGTTCGCGTGGGCTCACCATTGCGGCGATCACGATCACGATGAGCGCTTGAAGCCCGCCGAGGCCGAGTCCCTGGAGTCCGCGCCACACGATCAAGGTGTCGACGCTTTGCGCGAAACCGGCCGCGATCGAGCCCAGGGTGAATATGAAGATCGCGACCTGGACGAGGATCTTTTTGTTGACGAGGTCGGCGAGCTTGCCCCAGATGGGCGTCGACGACGTCGAGGCGAGCAGGGTCGCGGTCACCACCCAGGTGTATTGGTCTTGGGTGCCGTGCAGGCTCGTGATGATGGTGGGCAGAGCCGTCGACACGATCGTGGACGACAGGAACGCGGTCATCATCGCCAACAGCATTCCGATGAGGGCTTTGACGATGTCGCCTTGCGTCATACGGCCGGCCTGGACGGGGCTTTGGGCAGCCGGTGTCGTCACGTGATGCTCCTATGCGGCGGGGTGTGCGGCCGTTTCGCGTGTGTGGCCACGGACTGAGGAATATAGTTGCGCTGCGCAACTATATACCGATGGCGAAACGGGCTGACGTCAGGTTTGCGACGGGAAACAGACCCTCGATGATCTGGATAACCGCCCGGATGGGCTTACTTGTCTTTCTCGTTGACTTGCGCGGAGTGGGATTGAGATTCGCTCAGCTTTCCGAGCAACCGGGTCAGTTCCACGATCTCGTCGGCGTCCCAGGTGCTGAGCGTTTCGTACAGTCGCTTCCTGCGGGCGCGCTGTTGCTGACGGACGGCGTGCATTCCCGCTGGCGTCAGCGTCACCAGGCGGGCGCGCGCATCATCAGGGTCGTGGGTGCGTTCGACGAGACCCAGGCGGGTCAATGAGTCGACATGGCGGCTGATCGTCGACTTGTCGAGCGAAAACTCTTCGGCCAGGTCGGAGATTCGGGCGGGGCCACGCCAGGCGAGTAGCGCAACGAGCGGATAGTGGGACGGGTCGAGATTCGGGTGCAGCGAAGCCGCGAGCTTACTCATCGAGGCTCGGGACCGTCGCAACGTAGAAAGAAGCTGGCGTTCCAAAGCGGCGATCGAGTCGTCGTCAGGTGCTGGCACGGTGCTTTCGCTTTCGCGTGAATCGGGTGATAT
>DXIM01000084.1 GCA_019112895.1 Candidatus Stackebrandtia faecavium | reverse complement strand
TATCCCGAAGCATACGAGTCAGCGTGCTAGCCGGCAGCGCGCTCAACACCCCGCCGGTTCCATGTGCAGTCATACAGCCTTCCCAGTAGCAGGATTCGCGCACACATCGATTTGGTCCACAGTCTCTTGAACAATAGGACACGACTCGAAAGCCTCAGCAACCAACACAAGAGACGAGATCTCCTCCCATAGCTCCACCGAACCAGCCCGTGACGCCGCCGCAACGGCAGACTCTGATATCACAGGTGTTTGGGAAGCGTCCTTGGCGTTGATCGCCGCCTTTATTTGCGCCGCTTCAACTATGGTCTCCAGCTCTGACTGTGTTCTCGTATAGTGTGCTGCCACTTCCATCACCGTTGCGGCGATACGCGGGTCGCTGTATTGACGGAGCATCAACTGAGCGTCTCGGATTTCTACGGCTTCACGGAATAGGTGAAATTCCTGTCCTTTAGTGGTAAATACATCCATCAGAGGCCAGTTAGCGGGAGTATGAGGAACCTCGGGAGTGGCAGCACGCATGGCGAGCCGCAACGGAGTGAGTCGATGACGCTGTTCAAGTGCCTCGATCCAGCGGCGCGTGTTGGGTGGCATGACAGAGCGGAGACCAGGAAATATCCAACCAAATACGGTCAGTAGTGCACCTGAGTTACCGCATACCCAGGCGAAATTCTCCCACTCAGTAAGAGTAACTCCATTTAGTGCCGCCACAATATCTGCCGCTCGCACGGCACTATATCCGAAAGTGACGACGCATCCTGCCCCGGCGATACGAAGACCCCACGCAAGGGCCCGGTCTTTGGCCCTCACTGCGAAACGGAAGCAGGAGATAGCAACGATGCTTTCACCGACAGTGTATAGAACAATATAGATGGTCAAGTATGTTGCATAGTACGGGTCTTGAACGAAACGCAAAGTGAAGTTCTTCGGAGCTTGATCCGAAGAGTCCATCATGAAAAAGAGCATCACCAGCACCGCGATAATGCAGGTAAAGAAGCTGAGCCATCGTTGGGTGTGTTTTCGAGCTGCCTCGGCCGACGACGACCAATAGATGACGATGACTTGCTGCAACGCGATCAGTGTCATCACGGCCATCTGTGCTATGAGCGCCGATATATTCGGATAGCCAAGGACCCCATCGATGAACACCCAGGTTACTGGCGTGGATACCACAAAACTGAGACAAGAAAGGCCGAGCGTGGCGCACAGAGCAAGACGAGCTGGATCGGGCCCAGTACAGCGCAGTCCGATCAGTTTATAAACAAAGCCAATCAGCATAACTACTGCGCAGACCGGATGAAAGACGTCAGTCAAGCTGTTGCCTTTGTAGTGCCACCAGAGTTTGAGCGACGCGCGCGATCACGGCGTCGTCTGGGCTACGTCGCTCAACCTCTATTTGAGTTGGGCTACGTGAAGCGGCATCACGTAGCAATAGGCTCGCAATCATTTCGGCTTCTTGCTCCTCGACTCTGGAATAGTCGCTCCTATAAAGCACTGAGCTTTTAGGGTCGGGACCTGTATGTTCTGCCAGTGGCGACGCATCATTGACGGAGGCAGAGAACTCGCTCCCGTGGTCACATATGATGTGTCCGATTTCATGAAAAATGATGTGCAGCTGATGAAACTTGGTCGTTGACTGCTCATAGCAAATGTAATCAGCCGAAGGCGTGGCCAGCCACAAACCTGACAGCCCGACAGGAAGATCAGCTGCCAACCGGTGGATCGGTTTTCCCCTGCGTATGGCTATCGCTTCGAGCATCACATTCAAGTCAAACGGTTGGACCGCCACCACACCGGAACGTTCTAGTATCGAAACACATCGCCTTCGCAATCGCCCATACCTCATTGCTGCCCCCACGACCGCTGCTAAGTCGAGGGCGGGGCGGAGGTAGATGCAGAGCTGGGTTCGTCCTCACCGGGGTTCGGTGGGAGCCCTTCTAGCTCTCGCACCCGCTGAATAACATCCACAAGAGAGTCCAAACTGGCGGCGGATAGGCCAGATGCGCGAAACGCAATCCGCTGAACCGAGGCATCGCGCATCGTCGCTGCCAAAGTCATCTGAGCATCGGCCTGCCCATCGTCTGTCACGAAGTAGCTGGCAGGAACGCCAAAAAAGCTAGCCAGAGCCTCCACATGCTTCATTGTGGGATTATCGCGGTCGCCTCTTCGCAAAAGCCAGATATAGCTAGAGGAGATTCCTACGCCAGATGAACGTATGCCTCTTGCGACCTCATCGTTAGTGTATTGCCCGCCACCTTGTGGACGGACGTGATCAAACAACCTGTTCAGCTTCTGGCTGAAGCTTGCGCTTTGAGAATCGTTCATGAGCACCTACTTAGTTCTGACGGTTTGCCTAGTGTAGAGCTACACATATGCGCATATTGATGGCAGTTGACTCTCCGCTTTTGCGGCAGCTAGCATCACGAGTTGACTCATATAGAAACTGTGGGTCAAGTTCTTTATGTGAGTCGAAGGCCGCGCCGTTGTAACAAGGCTAATACCAAGATGGGCGGTGAAACCACCGAGGAAGGCAGAGCATGCGCTCGAACGTTGAGCACGCAACCGTACTGTTCGATTCCCATCTCGAACGTCGTGGACAAAATCGAGAAGACACCTTCACCGCACTTCTTAGCGGCCGTCAAAAGGTGATCCTGCTTTGTCTCGCCCATGATTGGACAGATAAACGAATCGCAAGACGCCTGTGCGTCAGTGACCGCCAGGTGCGCCGGGACATTGCGTCACTGTGCCGGACGTTCGGCGCCACGGGGCGCATACAGCTCGTTGCCATGGCATTTCACAAACGGTTGCTGTCAGTGCAGATACTAGCGAACCAGAGACCTTGCTTAGTAGTAGGTAAGTTGCCTGCCTGCTGTTCGCGTCGTGGACGGACGTAGATTCCAAGAGTTTCTGATAGAAGCGCGTGATCGGGTGGATGTTCACTGGTTCTTTTCGCGTCGACAACGTCACGACCAACTTCATCTAGGCGGACCATGACACCAGACTGCGTGTGGTGATGTTCCCCGGTTCGCAGGCCCTCTGCGGGAAGATGCGAAGCGACCAAAAATTGAACGAGCCACTGGCCTTCGAATTACTCCCCGGAATTATTCCATGACCTACCGGTGTGCAAGATGAGCGAGGTGCTTGCAGACGCAACTGGACATCGATCGGAATCGACCCACACCCACCCACGCCTACCCGGACGAGGGCTAGCCCCAGCACCATACTGAAACCCCATAAAGGACCAGACGTGACAGTCGTAGGCAGGACCCTCCACTAGCTACGCAGTATCAGTGAACGCGCCTTTGCGCAACTCAAAAGATGGCGAATGCTCACCTGACTGCGTTGCGCAACACACCGCGCCACCAACATCATCCGCGGCGCCGGGGCCGGGCGCCGACACCGGTCGGTAGCCATCACCGTGCCATCCAAGTTCACCTGGCGCCATCCGGCACCTTTCACCGTTTCCAGAGCACTAGCCAGATCTGGGGCTTGCGCAACCAAAACGTCAATACCCTCGTGCAGATCCTTATAGCCAGTAGAAGTACTGATCTCGTTATTGCGCACCAGATCCCGCATCCGGGTCCCGTCGATGAACCACCGCAAAACCAACACCGCCTGGCCCCACGCCGACAACACCCGCGTACCTATACGATCCTGCAGATCACTCAACAACCAAACCTGGGCAGACCCACGGAGACATGCCTGACGAACCGACAATTGGAAACTTCTGGCAAATGTGGACGTAGAACACTCGATGTCATATCAGGAGCTTCTGTATCTCAGTTACCCAAGGCAACCACGTGGGGATGGAAAACTCGCAATGTCCGGATCGGGACATTGACCTAGGGATTATCGGTTTGTCTCAGTAATATGGCATCCATGGAACCGGCTAGAAAAGAACTCCTTCCTTATTGTTTTGGAAACAATGATTTCCTCACTGCACCTGGGAAAATTGACGACGATAGTGAGTGGTTTGCGCACATGTTACGGACATGATTGTACGGTCCAGGCGTGATAGCCGAGCTACGGTGCATGTTACTGCGATGTTGGTCGACGCCTGGCTGGCTGGGGTTGTGCATGTTGCGGACATGATGGACCGACGGGGTGCCATGCATGTTACGAACATGATGCTTGGGGCCCTGATACCGGCGGGAGCGCAGACGCGTGCCGAACATGCCGGACTTCGCTTGGGGCGCGGACCGTAAGCTCGCGCCCCCGATGACAGCGTATGTCGATGCGTGTTTGTAGTGTGCTTGTGCGACTACAGTTGCCGTAATTTCCCCCTACGACATTTACACGGGAGTGTTCGTTGGGAAGCTTTCGCGCGGTCGTCGATGCAATCGAGATTGAACACCAGCCTCCTAAAGGGATAGAAACGGTTCGTGTCCTGCGGCAGAATGAAACACGGGTGACGTTGAGTCGTTCCGCGCGTACCAGTTTCGATGATGTGACCATTGCCGAGGACATCGACGAAGCGCTACGCGAGGCTTGGTCGGCGCACGTGATCACCAGATCCAGCGCGTCGGCCTTGAACGACTGATTGAACTTACGACGGCTCCTCGACATGACCCATCAATCCTCTCCTGAAAGGAGAGTGGCCATCAAACCGGCCCCCCTTCACTGTTGCCACGACCAGTTGAATACGGCCACCGTTCAGGCTGTTATCGAAACACGATCACAGACTCTTGCCTACCAATGAGGAGTACCGAACATGAAAAGCGTCGCGGGCTCGCTGTACCAACCATACTTGGGCAGTCAGTTTTCGAGGCTCGCGCTCCCGTCAGCGCGCGAGGGGGGCTGGTGTGGTTAAAGCTTCGTTCGGCAGATTGTGGAGCATGGTGCAGCCTCCTGCGGGCGCACCAGCCGCCCTGGGCGCGCAAATGTTCGTGTCCTCTATCGGATCCGGAGTATTCGCGGCCGGGAGCGCCATTTTTTTCACTCAGTATGTCGGTTTGAACGTCACAGAAGTAGCGCTGGGTCTTTCCATCGCCGGTATCGCCTCCTTCGTTTCTCAGGTCCCCATGGGTCTTCTGGTCGACAAATGGGGGTCCCGGACTGCCTGGCTTGTCGCCTTGTCGGCTCAAGTTTTGGTATTCGCGGTATATCCCTTGGCGGCGTCCTTCGAACACTTCGTGGGCATCGTGGTCGCGGCCGCGATGTCATCGAGTCTCGGAGGTGTCGCTCGGGGACGCTATATCGGGGACATCGTCCCGACGGAGTTTCGAGTCAAGGTCAGCGCGTATATGCGAGCTGTACTCAACGGGGGATACTCATGCGGGGTGATGCTGGCGGGACTGGCGCTACTTATAGACACTGACGCGGCCTACCTGTCGCTCCCGCTGGCTAACGCGCTCAGCTTCGCAGTCGACATCGTCCTGGTCGCCATGTTCTGCCCTAGACCCATCCGTTCCAGCACCAGGAACCGGACGAAGCGATTCGCCGCATTGCGGGACATGCCCTTCCTGACATTGGTTGCCATCAATGCAGTGATTATGGTCAGCGACGTGATCCTGACCGTGGTCTTGCCACTATGGATTATTCAACAGACTGATGCTCCCAAGGTGATGGTGGCTGTCGTCTTCTTCGCGAACACCAGCTTGTCGGTGTTGTTCCAAGTCAGAGTCAGTAAGGGCGCCGACGGACTCGCTGGTGCGGCACGTGCCCAGCGTAAGGCCGGAATGGTTCTCGCCGCATCGTGTGTGATGTTCGCGTTCACCGGGTTTAGCACCGGAATCGGAACGGTGCTCTTGCTGATTCTGGGGGCCGTTTTGCTCACGTTCGGCGAGTTGTTCGAAGCGGTTGGCTCTTGGGGAATCTCCTACGGGCTTGCCCCAGCGGACAAGCGAGGAGAGTACCTGGCGACGTACGGCCTGGGCCCGGAGTTCGTGAAAATGGTCGGCCCATCGGCGATCGTCGCGATCGTGCTCAGTGGGAATCCTTTGGGCTGGCTGAGCATCGGGGTCATGTTCATCGTGGGCGGTGCCCTGGCCGTACCGGCTGCCGCTTGGGCACACCGAGCAAAGGCTGAACCAACTCTAGACAGTCAAACTGCTGCGCAAACGTGACGTGCAAAACATTCCATGAGAAAAGGACTATGCAGAAACACATCAAGGGCCTGATCCTGGCAGCCGGGCTAGGCACCCGACTCGCCCCGTTCACCGATCTGATCCCCAAACCGTTGTTCCCAGTCTTGAATCGCCCGATCATCGTGCATGTCATCGAGAGGTTGCGCGCCTGCGGCATCACGGAAGTCGGTATCAATGTTCATCACTTGGCTGACGACATCATCACGTTCCTGGGTGACGGAAGCGATCACTCGGTGCGAATAACGTGGTTCAAAGAAGACGAACTGCTTGGCACGGGCGGGATTCTGAAACACTGCGCCGACTTCTGGACCGATTGCGACCTGCTCGTCACGGCCGGGGACATGTTGTCGACGATGGACCTCGCGTCTTTGGTTGATTTCCATCGTGGGCATGATGGTGACGCCACCGTGGCCACATTTGAGCACGCCTGGCCCCTGAATGAGTGGGGCGGCGATGTCGCCGTGTTGGAACCCGATTCCACGACGGTCATCGAGTACCAGTCAAAACCTCGAAGCGACGCGAGAAGCCGGTTCGGCTGCACAGGAACGTGGGTCTTCAGCCCCACGGTGCAGGACGCGATGCCCGAGTCGAGACAATTTGATCTCAACGAGCATCTGTTGCCACGACTTGTCGGTGGCCGCCTACACGCGTACGCAGATGTGTACGAGTTCGCCGATATGGGCAGTCCCGAGGTCTATCTCGTCGGAACGGGGCTGGCCATGCGCGGTGAGCTGGGGGTTGTACCGGATGAACCGGCGACGCGCGAGGGGTTGTATGTCAACCCGACGGCGGACGTGCCGAGTTCGGTACGGATAACCGGACCGGTGCTCATCGGTGAGGGGGTGCGGATCGGCGAGCTGTGCGAGATTGTTGGGCCGACCGTCGTCGGTGGAGGTTGCGTTGTCGGCGACGAGGTGTCACTTCGCAATTCGGTACTCCTTCCCGGCACCTACGTTCCCGCGAACACGGTTGTCGTCAAAGGGCTGTTGGGAAACGCGGCCACGAGCCCGATGGCGATTCGCAGGCATTGCCTGCGTGATCATCGCTCGACCTCCTACGACGGTTCGAACACAGCATGAGCGCGCCTATGACCAATGTCCTCCTGATAAACGGAGGCAAGCGCGAACCCGTCCGGATCCTGGAATCCGACCCCTCAGTGAACCTGCTGGTACTCACGGAACCGCGATATCGACATCTGTACGGTCCTGCGACCGACGTCATGCTCGTGGACGACATTGCCGACTTCACCAAGGCACGTGATGTCGTTTTGAGAGATCAGCGAAAAAGGCCCGTGGACTACATCGTCGCGCCCACGGAACGAAGCCAACCGGTAGCCGGGTATCTGCGTGACTATTTCGGCCTGCCCGGCACGTCGTTCGATATAGCGCACCGGCACACGCACAAGTACGCGATGAAGCGACGGCTCAGGGCGGCCGGTCTGTCCGTGGCCGAACATCGCTTGGTCTTGAGTGTCGATCGACTGATGCCGGTCGCCGATGAACTTAGCTGGCCGGTCGTGGTGAAACCCGTGCTCGGCGCCGGATCGGCGAGCACATACGTGGTGTCCAATCCGGCACGCATGTTGCAGTTCTTGGCCACAGAGGAGGCGTATCGGCTTCGACAAGGTGGTCAGGCGCTCATGGTTGAAGAGTTCGTGGACATGACCGCCGAATACCACTGCGACGGCATCGTCGTGGACAGCAAGGTGCGCTATTCCTTGGCTTCGCAGTACTTCGAACCGTTGTTGTACTGCCTCGACACGATTTCAGGTTCGATCAGCCTGGCGCCAGATGATCCTGATCAAGTGCAGATACAGCGGATTCACGAGCGAGTCGTCGAATCGCTGGGGCTCCGCGACGGAGTGACTCATCTCGAGCTCTTCAAGACGAAACAGGGATTTCTTGTCGGCGAAATCGCATGCCGACCGGGTGGAGCCGGTATCCCGGGGCATATTCGTCACCATTCGGGACTGGACATATGGACCGAGTTTATCAACATAGCGATCGGTCGAAGCGGACCGATTTCCGCTAGGACGGATGCCTCGGTTGTCATGAACGTGCAGTTGCCGACCAAACCGGGAAAGGTGACGGGAATAACCCCAGCACACACATTCATGGAGATACCCGACGTCGTAGAGGCCCAGATCAACGCCCGTGTGGGGGACACTCTCGGCGACGAGATCCACTCGTCGGCATACGTAGGTTTGTTGTTCCTGCGCACTCGCGACGTCGCTAGCGCGTGGAACCGGTTGGACACGATCGCCGACGTCAACAAGCTCACGACGGAGCGGGTGAGCGCGTGATGCGAGCAATTGTCCTAGGCGACTATGAGTTCGAGCGAATCCGCGGTCCCCTTCTGAGGTCGTGCGAGCGATTGATGGTGGTTGCGAACCGTCCACCACATGAAGACCACCTGGCGAAGTCCATCGAATGGACGGTTGCCGACCTTTCCGAACTGGATGTGAAGCGCTTGGTGCGTCGTTCGCGACCGGACGTCGTCGTGCCACACGTGCGCGGAAGCGAGAACGAAGCGGTGATCCTGGACTTCGCTGTCAGTCTCCAGAACTTCGATTGTGGGCGAAACAGCGTCCATTCGCCAGCGTTCGCCGGTGTTTGTGTCGACAAGAAGTGGCTCTATGAGTTCGCGGTCCGCAACGGCATAACCGTTCCCGAGACTCGGGTCTGTTATAGCCGAAGGGAACTCCACAAGGCCGTGGCCGCAGTGGGCGGCATGCCGGTGGTTGTCAAGGAACGCCGGGCAAACTCGGGAACCGGGACATTTCTCGTCTCGGATTCCTTGGGCTTCGATGTGGTGCCAGACGAAGGCTTTCGCAGCGGCATTCTCGTGCAGCGTCTCCTGCGGGGCATAGAAATCGGTGTCGAAGTGGTTTCCTCGCCGCGAGGCCACTGGCGGTTTCCGACCTGCCACCTGGGAATGGTAGGCGGCGACGTCAATCCACTGGGCCGGGTGCGGTTCGCGCCGTTCAATCTGTCGGCGAGCGCTGACCGACAATTGACTGCGATCATCGACCGGATCTGTCGAATGTTGCGGCCCAACGGCCCGTGGCAGCTCGATGCGGTGATGACGGAAGGCAGCGTCCATGTGCTGGAGATCAACGGTCGCCTTGGTGGGCTGTCGAATCTCAGCATGTTCAGCAGTGGAACGGATCCACACCGCCTGTATTGCGAGACGGCCCTTGGACAATTGCCTGAACAGCCGGACGAGCGCGGCTTCGTAACCGAATTTCCCGTCCCCATCGGATTCGACTGGGACGAAAGGACTCATAGCGGTGTAAGACTCAAGGTCCAGCCCTCACGCTCCCGTCCCTCGTGGCGCATGCTCGCTGCCGGCTTGAGTCGAGATGCGGTGCTGTCAGCTGTGCATTCAATACCCGCCAACAGCCTGCGTCAGCCAGAGCTGGCCCGGATTGAGAGTTCTCTTGAGAAAGCCCAGCAAACGTGAAGGGTCACAGACAATGCGCGCACTCATCCTCAATCGCTTCAATCTCGCCTCAACCCGGTACCACGAATGGGCGCAACCCGGGGCCCGACTGGTGCTGGTGACGAGCGAGTCGGGGCTAAGCGGCGATCCGGACGAACGTGTCCGCCAACTGGCAGGATATGAGCGTGTCGAGATATTCGACGACTACGACGAGAATCCGGCAGTCGAAGATTTCTGCATCACACAATTCACATCGGGAGACTTCGATCGGGTACTAGCGATGTCCGAGTCGGACATTCTCCGAGCGGCACGTATTCGTGAGGCGTTGGGCGTTGCGGGGCAGAGTGTCGCCAGTGCGCTGGCATTTAGGGACAAAGTGGACATGAAGAATCACTGCCTGACCAGCGGGGTTCCTACCGCAAAGTTTGCCGAAGTGCGCAATGTCTCCGAACTCAGAGAGTTCATCGAAGCCGTTGGGTTCCCGGTAGTCGTCAAACCGCGTCGCGAGGCGGGGTCGATCGGAGTCAGAGTTCTCCGCGCCGAAAAAGACCTGAACGACCTTGTGGTTGAGGGTTACTTCCGCGGCCAGGATGACGCGCATCTGATTGCTGAAGACTACATAGAACACGATTTGTATCATATAGACGGATTGATATTCGGTGGACGCATGTTGTGGTCGTGGACGTCGCACATGTCTTCGACCCTGGGGCATCTCGTTAATGAGCCACTGCGGAGTGTGATGCTCGCGGAGTCTGATCCGATGCTGGAACGCACACGGTCCCTGGTCGGTGCCGCTCTTGACGCCTTGCCCACCCCGGATCTGGCGATCTTTCACGCGGAGCTGTTCGACAACGGCAGCCACGGTCTGCTCTTCAATGAGATCGCCGCCCGAGTCGGAGGCGCCAAGGTCCACGCCACGCTACGAGCGGCATTCGGAACCGCCCTCATCGAGTGGTATGTCCGACAGGAACTCAACTCTGGAGATGGGGTTCCTCCGCCGAGTAGCCCGCGAACGCTGGGCGGGTTCACGATGATGCGGCCTTTGGTTGGCATCTTGCGTGAGGCGCCTGAGGATTGCCCTCTTGAAGGGATCGAACAGTATCAGCTCGGCGCCGAAATCGGGGATCGATTGGAGCCCGCGGAGGCCAGCACTGACTCGATCGCCTCCTTTGTGGTGCTCGGCAAGGACACGAAAGAGATACATCGAGTGCTGGATGCCGCCGAAGGTTGGTTCACTTCGAATCTGTCGATAGAACCACTGTAGTCGGTAACCCTCCACAAAGTAAATCAGTTCAGCGAATGTGTAGAGAAGGAGAACCCTGGTATGTCTGATTCCCTGCTAGCTCATAAGGACCGGTTGTCGGCCGAGAGACACTGGGAGAAGGAACAGGCGATGCTCGGCCCGGGACTGCAGGCGGTGGTGCTGTGGGGAGGGCTATGCGTCGAGCATGCGGTCGGAGACTATGTTTTCACCACCGATGGTCGCCGCTTCCTGGACTTTCAGGGAGGTGCCGGCGTCAATCACGTCGGTCACAGCCATCCCGCAGTGGTTTCCGCGGTATGCGACCAAGTGCAACGTTGGATGATCGGGTCCTGGGCGTCGCGTTCTCGGCTTCGGCTGTTGGAGGAGATCCAGGACTTTTTGCCCGACGGGCTCGAGCGTGTACAGCTGTACAGTTCTGGTACCGAGGCGGTCGAAGCGGCGCTGCGATTGGCGAAGTCGTACACGGGGCGCCACGAAGTGCTCAGCTTCTGGGGTGGATTTCACGGCAAGTCACTGGGAAGCATGGCGTTGACATCCGGCGGTCCACGGAAGAGTCTGGGGCCGCTTCCGACCGGCTTCCATTCCGCCCCGTATGCGAACGAGTCATTGTGCCCGTTCGGTTGTTCACCGCGGGGGTGCCTACGAAGGTGTGTCGATTTCACGCGGGAGAAGCTGGAACACGATACGACCGGTGACTTGGCCGCGATCGTTGTGGAGGGTGTACAGGGACGAGCCGGAAATGTCGTACCGCCGCCAGGCTATCTGCGGGAACTGAAGACTTTGGCACACGATACAGGGGCGCTTCTCATCGTCGACGAGTCGATGACGGGTTTCGGACGAACCGGACGCAACTTTTCCTACGATCACGATGACGTAGTTCCCGATATCGTCGTCGTGGGCAAGGGGATGGGCAGTGGATACCCCATTACCGGGGTCATCGCGTCGGACGAAACCATGTCGGTGGGCCCGTATTCGGAACCAAGCGCGAGCTCTTCGAGCTTCGGTGGGTTCCCGGCGGCGTGCGCGGCAGCCGCCGCCTCCCTGAAGATCATACGAACCGAGGGCCTCGTCGAACGAGCGGCGGAGAGCGGAACATTGCTTCTCGACGCGCTGACCGATCGGTTGGCTGATTCTCTCATCGTCGGTGAAGTCCGCGGCAAGGGGCTTGCGATCGGGATCGAATTGGTCACTGACCGCGAATCGCGAACACCACTTGACAAATCGGGAATCCGACATGTCTACAAGCGTCTGCTCGAACGCGGCTTGCTGGTAATGACCGGCGGGAACACGCTGCGGTTGTATCCGCCTTTGAATGTCGGTCGCGATTCGATCAACATGGCGGTGGACGTCTTGACCGAGGTGCTCGGACAACCGATCGAAAAGAACGGGGCCGAGGCATGAAGGGAATACTCGTCGGTGGGGGATTCATCAGCCGAGGTCACCTCGAAGCGTACTTCCGGTCTTCACGCCTGAGCGTTACGGCCGTAGCCGACAAAACCCGAAGCCGCAGAGACACCGTCCGCCGAGCGTTTCCAGAACTGAAGGTCTACGACAGCCTGGAGTCGGCACTTGACGAAGAGGATGCACAGTTCGTAGACATCTGCACACCACCGGGTGACCACAAGGCCTTGATGATCCGGGCTCTGGAAGCCGGCAAACACGTGTTGTGCGAGAAGCCGCTTCTACTGGAGTTGACCGACTATGACCAGGTGCGATCGATGGCCGATTCCGTTGACCGACGGGTGATGGCGGCACACAACTACCGATTCTCGCCCGCAGCACGCGTCATGGAAGAAGCCGTGGCAGACCACAGGTTCGGAAGCCTCCTTGGTGGACACTTCAGGACCGTTCGTGCGGGACACGCCAAGGGCATTCGGGAGTACCGTCCGGATTGGCGCCGTGACCCGAAGATCGGGGGTGGTGGAATCCTCACCGATCACGGTCCGCACAGCGTCTATCTCGCCGCGATGCTGGTCGGTCGATGGCCGAGCCGAGTGTCCTGTCTGGGGGGGAACCTGTCCGAGGATCAGTGGCGGGACACAGAAGATTCGGTCTGGTTGACTCTTGACTATGACGGAATCCAGTTTCGAGTGGACCTGACCTGGTCAGGTTCGGAGCGATCGACACAGTATCTGCTGTGGGGTGCGGGAGGTACAGTCCGCGTCGACGGGAACGCGATTACCACCGCATACGGCGGCACGGTCGATGACAAGACCGTGATGTCTGATTTCGACGACGCGACACACCGGTCATGGTTCGGGCGGGTGCTGGACGCGTTCGCGAACTGTGTCGACAGTCATAGCTTGGCGGCGCACACGTTGCATGAGCCCTTCATGACCTCGATGGTCATCGAAGCCGCCTATCGATCCATGCGTAGTGGCGGCGCGTGGATGAAGGTACCTCAGCTGTAAGGGAATCCATTCAGCACCGGCCGAAACCGAACCGGTGGAAACCAGCGAAAGGACGATATCGACAATGGCGGACAACTGTTTTCTTTCATGGGCTGACGACCTGGAACGCATCATCAAGGACACCATTGCACCCAACGCGAACGTCGTGGACAGAGAGGGGAGGTTCCCTCGCGAGTCGATCGACGCCTTGGCTAATGCTGGCTTTCTCACCCTGACGATCGCTCGCGCAGAGGGAGGCATGGGAGCCTCGGCCGCCGAATTCGGAACGGTAGTGCGGCGCATTGCGGAGGTTTGCGCGTCGACCGCGATGGTCTTCGTGATGCACGTGACCGCGTTGAACTCGATCATCGCACTGCGTCCGTCTGCGCAGCGCGAACGGTTCATCCGACAGGTGGTACACGACCGGATGCTGGTCACCGAAGCCATCAGCGAACCGGGTTCGGGATCTCAATGGTGGTCCGTAACCAGCACCGCCGAAGAGACGGATGAGGGCTACCGGATCCGGGCTGAGAAGAGCTTCTCGACTTCCGCGGGCCACGCCGACTTGTACATCGTGTCGACGCAAACACCCGGTTCCGAAAGCGATCGTGATCACGCAATCTTCGCCGTACGAGCCGATCAGGGTGAAATAGCCACCGGAACTTGGCGGGGACTGGGACTCGCCGGGAACTCCAGCGCCTGGATAACATTCGATTCGCATGTGGAGAAAGAGGCGCTGCTGTACTCCGGTGGCGACGGCGAGGGGCTGCGGCACTACAACGAAGTCAACCAACCCATCTATCACCTGGGTGTGTCGGCGGCATACCTAGGGATCGCTGCGGCCGCGCTCGGAGCGTGTATCGAGCGAGTTCGTTCGCGCCAGTACCAAGGTGATCTGAGCGGATACGGAACCAATCTCAAGGACTACCCGATCGCGCGTCGTCATATTGGAGAGATGTCCATCCAGCTGGAGGCGGCTCAAAGCACCGTACGTAACTTCGCCGCTCGTATCGATGCTGGAGAAGGATTGGACGACATGGCCATTCAGATGACAGCGGTCAAGGTCTACTGTGCCGAAATGGCGGTCAAGGTCGCCCAACAATCGATGATGGCTTGTGGAGGATCCGCTTACGCGAAGGACGTCTTGCCGGTCGAACGCCACCTGCGGGACGCGTACGCAGGATCACTCATGGGCCCGAATGACGACTTCTGCAAAGAGTTGATCGGAAAAATTGCCATCGAGGGCACTTCCTACCATGATCTATAGGCAGATACCCACATCGGATCGGGCGAACCTGACCGATCGATTGCGAGTGGCACACCTGCTCGCCGACGCCGCCGATGACTCCACGATGGCCGCCTACCACAAGAGCCATGTCGGCAACTGGACGAAACCAGATGGTTCACTGGTAACCGAGGCGGACGTCGCGACAGAGCAACAAATCAGGCAGGCGCTTGCCCAAGTTGCCCCGGGCGAGGAGATACTCGGCGAGGAATTGTCTGGTGCGAACCGAGGGGACCGCTGGATAATTGACCCGATCGATGGTACGGAGAATTTCAGTCGGCGCAGCTCGATATGGGGCACCCTCATCGCCTGGGAAAGCCAGGGACGGATAACCGACGCATTGGTGAGCGCACCCGTGCTGGGCCGCCGGTGGTGGGCGAGCCTTGGAAGGGGTGCGTTCACCGACGGCGGTCGGAGACTGAGCGTTTCGGACGTGTCCGAGCCCGCTCATGCGTCGATCTGTTACGGGGGCACCCATGAATACGACAGGTTGTCTCTCAGGAAACTGAACTCCTTGCTCCGATGCTTTCGCACCGCGTGGGGATGGGGCAATTTTTGGGGCCACGTGCAAGTCGCCGAAGGCATTGTTGACGTCGCGATTTCCAACGGCACGGCTATTTGGGACGCCGCCGCCCCAGCCCTCATTGTCGCCGAAGCCCAGGGAAGCTGGAGCGATTTTGATGGGGGGCACCGACTTGACGCCGGGGCCTTCGTCACCTCGAATACAAGGCTTCATGACGTCGCGACCGCGGTGACCCACACCATGATCAGTTCTGACGATTCACCTGGAGACAATAAGGACGGTGTTGAGCGTTGAAACAGAAGTATGCCGCTATGTTCGACGGTGCGGGTGTTTGGCTGCGAGACGGAACCTACAAATGCGACCCCCCACCCGAGGAAGGCGATGCAAGATGGGGTTTGAGTCTCGTGGCGTACGTGGACGAGCCTGTCAGGAGCGCATTGGCCGTCGAACTCCGAGACATCGGTTCCATCCAAGTAGGAACACATTTCCTCTATCGGCCCGAGGATCTGCACCTGACGATTCGCAGTCTTGAGGGCTATCAAGACTTCATCGATCCCAAAGTCGTCGACAGTTACGCAAAACAGGTGAAAACCGTCGTCGACGACATTCCCGTGATGGCAGTCGAGGTACATGGGCTCGGTTGCAGCCCATCCGGAATCATAGCGTGCGGCTATCCGGACTCCAACCTCCAAGTGCTGCGGCGAAGATTGCACGACTTGGCTCAATGCCACGGGCCCCTTGCCGTGGCCGGGGCGGACGTGAATCGCATTCGGGACATCGCCAATGTGTCCTTGGGCGTATTCAAGGAGGAAGGTGTTACCGAACCGGGATTGGCCGAGATTATCGCCCAGGCATCGGACAAACCATACGGGATCATGGCGGTACGTCGATTGTCCCTGGTTCGTTACCACTGGCGTGCCGGGCGCCTGGACATGGTCGAACTCAAAAGCTTCGAGTTGGGCGACCCGGGAGGGGCGAACAGCCATGATTGAGATAGACAACTCGCCTCCGCCGTATGAGGCCGCTACCAGCCGCGGTTTGCGGGGGATCTTCAAGCAGACGGTGTCATCGGTCGCGGTCATTACAGCGGGGGATAGGCATCCCGTCGGGTTCACCGCGACGTCGGTTACCTGCGCCGCGGTTGAGCCGCCGGTGGTGACCTTCGGTGTCGCCCGAGCTTCCCGGTCTCACAAGGTAATTAGCCGGATGAACCATGTGGGAATACACTTCTTGCGCGGTGACCAGGAGCGAGTCGCGAGGACCTTTGCGGACAGTGATGCGGACAAGTTCGGCGACGCCTTGGATTGGTACTGCGGCCCGTATCGCATACCGATATTGCGTAACTGTTTGTCATCACTTCTATGCGATATCTCCGATCGGCATGAGGTCTCCGAATCGAACACCCTGGTGGTCGCCCGAGTTATGTCAATCAGGGAAGTGACGGAGGCAGGGCCACTGACATACGGAGACGGGCGATACCACTAGGGCACCGGAAAGAACTGGTGAATGCTACACAACTTGATCGAGGGAGTATGAAATGACAGATCTGAAAGTCTACGGTGCCCTGCAGGGGAACATTCTCAGTATGGGCTACAAGGATCGGGTGCTGAATTTCGCGCGAACGTGTGACACATTGGGCTTCACTGGCGCGCTGTTGCACTACAACCACAGAACGTTTGATCCTTGGCAACTGGCCGCGTTGCTGTTGAACAAGACCGACTCGTTCACGCCGATGATTGCCGTGCAACCTTACAGCGCCCCACCGTTCACTGTTGCCAAGATGATCGCGACCATCGCCTACTTCTACGGTAGGCGGGTGGACCTGAACCTGATTTCCGGATCGAGCTCAGGCGAACTCAACGATATCGGCGAACCGCTTTCGCATACGCAACGATATGAGCGGCTGGTGGAGTATGCCGCGGTCGTCAGTGGTCTGCTGCGGCTCGAAGATCCCGATGAGGACCTCTTGACATTCGACGGCAGGTACTACAACTATGAAGAGCTGCACTACTTTAGCGCGGGAATGCCAGAGCACCTCATACCGCGGTACTACCTGGCGGGCTCATCCGCGGTGGGAAAGTGGGCTGCTGCGGAAACCGGCTCCTGCCTGCTGACGAATCCCGAGCCGCTGGGTCGCTTTCTTGATCACCACGCGGGTTCGGTCGACGACGCGGCACAGTTCGGAGTTCGCTTCGGAATCATCGCCCGGGATACGGCGGAGGAGGCGTGGAAGGTGGCCAGGAATTACTTCCCACATGACGAAGCCGGGCTCGCCAAGGAACTGACATACGGCAGAGGCTCGGATTCTCACTGGCGCAGAACGATTTCCGAACTGGCCGTGCGCGAGCGGTACGACGACGTGTACTGGCTTGGACCGACCCGGGCCAGCCGCTCGTATTCGCCATTCCTCGTGGGGTGCCACAAAGATGTCGCGGATTACCTGAACGGCTACGTTGAAGCGGGGGTGTCTACACTGATCTTGGCAAGTCCCTGGGAAGAGTACGCGTCGAATGCCGAAGTCTTCTCAATGCTGCCGAAAACGGCTCTCGCGTAAATAATAGTCGAGAAGGCGTCATACATAGCCTCTGGGTGTGAATCGTCGAACTCGTGGGGCAGACGCGTGGTTAGCGATTGCAATTCGCATGGACAAATGGTCGACCCAAAGGACTAATTAAAGGTTGTCTCGTTATGGTGGGCAGGTCATGGTGATGTTGCGCATGTGGGCGATGGCGCTGGCGGCGTGGATGACGCCGTTTCCTTTGAGACGGCAGTTGCGCAGTATGTTCCAGGTCTTCATATGTCCGATACTGTGCTCGACTCACGCGCGTATTCGCTTATGGACCGTGTTGAGGTCGTATTGAGGCTCGCATTGAACGTATCACCAATTCCTGCGCTGTGGAGTTGTCGCACGTTTCTGGGAATACGATCATGGTAGCCCGCGACTTAATATGGGAGTTCCCCTTTGACTGAGAATATCGTGCTTGCCTTGACCCTGTTCGGTGGACACGGGTTATGCGGCTTGTTGTAGGTCCGCGGTGTGGTATGAGTATTCCAGTTCGAAGTTGACGGGGGCTGGTTTGACCGATTGATGTGTGCTGGCGTCGTCGGATGTAGCGGTCTTCGATCCAGGCTCTGACTGCGACCCCAGCCTCCTCACTAGTCAACCCCCAGCCACCTGGCACCAAAACTCTCGCTCGATCTCACGCCTATGCGACGGCGCTCCCGGCGACTTCATCGCCGACCTGCCCGTCAACGCCTTCATCCAACCCGCCGGCCGACCCACAAACGTCTCCACAATAGAGGTGTTGCGGCGACCAGTTGAATCCGCCTTGCGTGCCGCGGTCGGCGTGAAACACGGCTTGGCCGATGTGGGGGTTGCGGGTCGTTATCGCCGCGTCGAGCGCGTCGACTACGAGGCTGGTGCGCATGTGGTCATCCACTGACCAGCCCACGACTTTGCGGGAGAAGGCGTCGATGACGGTGGCTAGATACACGAACCGGGCTTGCCTGTGGTGGTGGTACCGCAGCGGATATAGGTGATGTCGCCGTACCAGACTTCATTGGCGGCCTCGGCGCAAAAATCACGCATGACCAAGTCCACCAGGCCGCCGTCAGGGTGATCGCTACGCACGGTGGTATTGACCGACACGCGAGGGTGCACGCACTCTAGACCGGCTGACCTGGTTAGGCGCCGTACCCGCTTGGGCGAGTGCCGCCTCACTCGGAAATGACAAGGTTATGGCTGTTGATCCGGTGGTAGGCAGCTTCAGCTCCCGATGTAGATGGGGTGTGGCCAGTTCACCCGGTGACCTTCTCGGCGTGCTGTTACAAGTCGGTGCAGGGTTACAGAGCAGTAGCGGGAACTGAGGCGTGTAACGTCTGTAAGAGGCTGGGCGAGGCGTTGTAACCGTCCCTGGGATTCTTACGATGTGGCGGTGCAACCATGGTTGTTCAGGCCAGGTCGTTGGACGCGCGACTGTCCCGGTTCAGCTGCCGCTGCGCTTGCATTGATGGTGGAGGTGCAGTTTGAGCGCAGGGCGGGCTCGATTGAGCTGCATCGTGCGTGGGCGGGGAGGTTGATGGCTGTTATCGCTTCATCTACCTGGTGTTTTGTGTTGTAGTAAGCGGCCAGTAGGTCCACCATTTTGGTGTTAATAGAACCCTGTTCCGAGTTTTTCGGGGCGGGGTTTTTTGTGTTGTGGGTGGTGTGGTGGAGGTGGTGGTGTAGTGGTGCGAGTGTATCGCTGACGTCGTGGTCGATGTGGGGTGTGCGGTCGGGGTCGGTGTCAAGTAACCACGGGGTG
>DXIM01000083.1 GCA_019112895.1 Candidatus Stackebrandtia faecavium | reverse complement strand
AGCGCAAAAACGTTCGTCCCCACGTCGCTGCCGAACCCCGTCGACACCACCCAGCCTGCAGTGAACACGACCGCCCCCGCCAGCAACCACGGCCACCTGCGACGACGCCACAGCACAACCCCCGCCGCGATAACAGCGGCCGCGACGATCAGAACCATCAACGGCGGGCCCTGCGTCGGCACCGCATCGGCGTAGCGCAGCGCCCCCTGCCGGGAGTCGGCCTTCAAATTCAGGCCTGCGACCTGAGTGACGAGCTCGAACGCCACCAACGCCAGTGCGACACCGATCACGCCGGCCCGCGTTCGGTCCCTGCGTGCCCACGGCATCCCTACGCGGCGGGCCGCATGCCACGCCCACACCACGAGAAGTGGCATGTAGATGGCGTGCAGGATGAAACGCCCATAGCTGAGGGTCTCCAACAACGGACCGGTGCCCAGGAAACGCCCCGAAGCCAGGACCAGATTGTCGTACAGCAGACCGGCCACGGTGATCAGGTACAGGTTCGCCGAGGTGCCGAGTCCGTGCCGTTTCACCAACGCGACTCCCCAAGCCAGGAGTGCCGCGTAGACGGCCGCGAGCCCGAAGAAAAGCACGGTGTCCATGCCTACACTCTTCACTCACCCGGTCGCGTAGTCCAGTGCCGGTATCCGGGCCGAATCCGCACATCGGCGTGGACCGGCCCCGGTAACTGGGGTTTTGTCGATCCTCCCCGGAAAATTGCGGCCCGAAACGACACAAATTTGCCAATATTCGTCGCGAACAGGACACGGCCAATGTCGTGATGAAAACTGGCTGACATGGATAACGTTCGAAATCATGAACCGGGCCCTGCGAAACAGCCTCCGTCTCCGACGGTGTGGCACACCTTGCAGGCTCACGACTGTGTCGGTCTGATCGATTTCCTCGTCAACGTGGTGGGCTTCACCGAGGTCGTGGTCCACGCCGATGGCGAGACGGTCCATCACGCCCAGCTCGCCTGGCCGGAAGGCGGCGGCATCATGCTGGGCAGCTATTCGGGCGAGAAGCTGTGGTCGCGCCCTCCGGGAACGAACGGCGCTTATGTGGTCACCGATGACGTTGACGGCTTGTACGACAGGGTCAAGAAAGCTGGCGCCACGACGTTGGCGGAGCCGACGGACCGGGACTACGGCGGCCGCGACTTCACGTTGAAGGATCCGGAAGGCAACCTCTGGAATTTCGGCACCTATCGGGGCGAGCCGCTGCCGTGAGGTCTGAGCTGGAGGCGCCGGGCACGGGCTGGCACTCATCGCGCAGAGCGAGTGGACGGCGGTGTTAGTTTTCGGACCATGCGGTCAAAAAAGCGTCCGGACAGTCAAAAACAGCGCACCTTCATCGAGGAGGCGCGTCGCGCCCAGATCATTGACGCCGCCATCGACACCATCGCCGCGAAGGGCTTCCCGAACGCATCGCTGGCACGCATCGCCGAACGGGCAGGCATCAGTAAGGGGGTCATCTCCTACCATTTCGCCGGCAAGGAGGACCTGATGCACGAGGTCGTCGTGAAGGTGTACACGGCGATCGGCGAATACGTGGGCCCCATGATTGCGGAGCAGCCGGATGCGGTGTCGGCGCTGCGGATGCACATAACTGGTGTCGGCGAGTACGTGTTGAACAATCGCAATAAGTTGTTGGCGCTTTCCGGGATCTTCACCGGCGCTATCAGCGCGGACGGCAAGCCGAAGTACGGGTTCACGGACAATGATCCGATCTATGCGGGCCTCGAAGCGCTGTTCGCTTGGGGCCAGGACAGCGGTGTCTTCCGTCACTTCGACCGCCGCGTCATGGCGGTGACGGTCCAGTCGTCCTTGGATGCGGCGTTCGGTTACTGGCGCGCAGTCCCGGAGCATGACCTGCAGTTCCATATCGCGGAACTCTGCGAGTCCGTGACCCGCATGGTGCGCGCGGACTAACCGCGTCGGCGACGGCGAAAACAAAAACCGATTGGCTTTCTGTCCGACTGTGTGAGAAATTGGCCATGCGGTCAAATAAATGGCTGCACGGATAGTTTTCTCTTTGGGGGATCCATGACGGCCCAACTTCACGATCCGGTCGACGCCACGCGCGCGCCGGAAAGGCCGCGGCGGCGGCTGCTCCATTTCGATAATCTTCGAGTCGCGCTCACGGTCCTCGTGGTCATGCACCACGCGGCGATCACTTACGGAAACATTCCAGTGTGGTATTACGTCGAGCCCGCCACCGACGACACGGGTATCGCGCTCGACCTGTTCGCGCTCACGAACCAAAGCTTCTTCATGGGCTTCTTCTTCCTGATCGCCGGATACTTCGTGCCCGCATCGTTCGACCGCAAAGGCCCGCGTTCCTTCATGCGCGGCAGACTCGTACGCCTCGGCGTCCCACTGCTCCTGTTTACAGTCGCGTTGCGTCCGATCCTGACGCTCAATTCGTATCTGACCGAATGGGACATGCCGTATTGGCTGTTCTACATCGTCAGCTGGGACCCCGGTCCGATGTGGTTCGTCGAGGTCCTCCTCATGTTCTCGCTGGGGTACCTGGTCGTGCGTCGACTCCGGCCGCGCGACACCGCCAAGCCGTCCCGGACTACGTCCGGACGCATCCCGCGCACGCACGCCATCCTCGGATTCGCGATCGGGCTCGGGCTGGCGACCTACGTGTGGCGCGCCATCATGACCGCCGTATATTGGCCGGTCCTCGGCCTGCCCTCGCCCGGATTCCTGCCGCAATACCTCGCGATGTTCATCGTGGGCGTGTACGCGTACCGCAACGGGTGGCTCGAGAAAATCCCGCGCGCTGCGATGGTCTGGTGCGCGGCGGCGGCCGTCGTCAGCCTCGCCGTATATGTTCCGACCATGGCGATGGCCGGCACCGTATCGACCGAATGGTCACCGATCATGCTCGCCAACAGCCTCGCCGAGTCCGGAGTGGTGATCGGCATGATCGGCTTCGCCACCGGCCTGTTCCAACGCATCGCGCGCCATCAAAACCGCTTCGCGCGTTTCCTGTCCGACAATGCGTTCGCCGTCTACGTTGTGCACCCGCTGGTGTTGGTGGCGGGTGGGTACGCGCTGAGTGCTTGGGAAGCCAGCGCGCTGGCAAAGTTCGCGGTGCTCGCATTGATCGCGGTGCCGTTGTGCTGGCTGGTCGCATGCGCCGTAAGGACGATCCCGGGGGCCCGACGCGTCCTTTAGGTCGCCGCCGTCTTCTGCCGGCATGTTACTGACATGACAAACGGGATCCGCTACAGAGCGGACACCTCGAACGGGCGGCATCGACACAATGCCGCCCGTTCACCGAGTCAGTCGCCGATGGGCGAAACCTGCAGGGTCTGGTCGTCGCCGTATCCGTCGCGCAGCACCACATACTCGTCGTTGAGATCCAATATTGCGCCGGGGAACGTCCACAACGGCTCCCCATCCTTGATATCCACTGCGCAGGAGAACTCCTCGTTACCCATGACGGCAACTCCGCCTCCGGCGCCGGCGTGGTAGTCGACGCCGGTAACGGTGATGATTTTGCGTTTACCGAGGCGACCGTAGTTCGGCGGAAACTCGATCGAATTGAAGTCCCATTCCCACAGACGTTCATTCTCGCCGACAGCGGATTCCACATCGATGGCCTTCAAGTAGCCATCTCGTTCGTAGGTGGCAACGCCGTCTGTGAAGGTGGCCGGCGAGCCCTCTTCCGAAGCGGTCCACATGACGTCGCCCGTGTCGACGTCGATCAGGTAAGGCTTATCGGACGAGGTGAGCCCGTATAGCTTCCCGTCCGTGAAGTTTCGTTGAGCGGATGTCGGAGAGTTAGGACAACC
>DXIM01000014.1 GCA_019112895.1 Candidatus Stackebrandtia faecavium | reverse complement strand
AACCCTCGAGCCGAACGTCGCGTTATCTCAATGTCCTGAGCAGCTTCCAAGTATTGCGCCCGGCGAAGTCCCTCCGCGCTCTCGGGAGATGGGATTCGCGGAGGCTCACCACCACGGCGACTGTCGAGGAGCTCGCGTATGGCGTCCTCACGGTCGAATCGCGCTTCGGTGAAAGTGGCACCTATGTCTTCAGCGAGCTCTGTCTCACTGCGCTCTTGGAACGCCCAGGTCTCGAACTGGATCTTGATCCTATTCACACCATATTCGACTTGCACGGCCTCGCTTTCCGAAATGGCATGACCATTGACCGCACTCAACTGGGCAGCGAACGTTGCGATGTCCCTTCACTCCTTCTCCGCTCTAAGCCACGGGCCTTATTGGAAACGCGTCGACACCCTGTGCCTCTACAGCGCACGATGGACCGAATGTCGGCACCACAAGAGTCATGCTGTTCGAACCGCGTTTTCTCGTGTCTGCAGACCGGGGGTCTCGGACCTGCTGCGCCGAAGCCTATTAGGTGCGCAACTGGTCACGCAAGTTGCGTAAAGCAGGAAAACGTTGCCCAGACATCAACGACTTCAGAATTATGTGTGTTTACCTGCAGATATATGCACAACATCCTGCGATTGATTCGTTACAAAATCTTATATGGACGCATCCACTTGGTGTTAAATCCGTGTGAAGAGGTGGGATGCGGCATCTCCTCAGCCGGGGGGAGCCGTGTTCACGAAGCTTTCGTGTACGTCGTTGGTACTGCGTCGCGCGACTTACTGCGTCTCCACCACCGCCAGCGTCTTCTCTCCTTCGGGCTCACCGAATCCGGTAATGAACACCACATGGTCCTCGTCGAAGCCCGCCGCTACGCCCGGGTACCGCCACAGTTCCTCGCCGCTAGCGGAATCAACCGCATAGGACTCCATCGCATTGCCGAAAACATGCTGTTCGGGCATTCCGACGCGGCCGGTGAACCGGTCAAGTTTCCCGGCGGAGACACGTTTACGCTTCCACGTCCACAAGGCCTCGCCCGAATCGATATCGACCGACTTGATCGTAGAACCGTCCTGTCCATCGACGGCATAGGTCGCGACCCCGTCGGACAGTGTCACCGGTAGTCCCGCTTCGTCCGCGCTCCACACGACCTCCCCAGTATTGGAATCCCACACCTGCGGCTTGCCGCTGTCGTCGCGCGCATAGATCAGGTCATCTGCGAAAACCGCGCCCAAAGAGTTGTCGCAAGCTTGAGTCAACTGCACATCGAACTCGACTGGCCGCGATGCTCCTTCCTCCACTGTCGCGTAAGTCGCGGAACAGTCCTTCCGTACCGGTTCCATCAACAGCATGCGGTTTTCGCTGGTCATCGTCATGAACAGGCGTGGCGTGCTAATATTCGACGCAGGGGCCGGCACGGACCACTGCTTGTCCCCGTCGTCAACTGCATGCGCCACATATTCGTAGTCCGTGCCGTCATCATCAGGCACTCTCACTGACACCGACTCCGGTGACTGTGCCCGCCACAAGCCGGATTCATTGACGCTCAACCGGTAACCGTGCACGTCTGGTGCCTGAACCGGGGCGTACACAGAGGCTTCGGCATCGACCGTCGTGCTCCATTCACGCTTTCCCGACTTCAACGCTCGCGCTTCAAGCTCGGCATTTTGTCCATCTTGAGCAACCGTGAAAATCGCGTCCTCTGACACCGCTACCGCGTCAGTGACCTCGCGATCGCCCTCAACGTCGTAACGCAGTTCGCCCGATTCGCGATCACGGACCTCAACCAGCGCATCGAGATACTCGAGCACAACGAAGTCGGAAGTCACCCATGCATTGGCCACGCCGGTTTCAGACTGCCACGAAATATCTCCACTATCGACATCGAAAGTGTAGAAAACCGGGTCTTTGGTGGGTTCGTCAAACAAAGACCCGAGCATGAACACAGAGCCTTCATCCAACAAGACGCCGGGCATTTCTCGGTGGCCACGGTCGGCATCCGCTAGGGATGCAGTCCAGTCCGCGTCGATCTCGGCCGTGTCATCCTTGTTCGCCGAAACGTCCTGCGGGCCCGAACAAGCCGGCAGTACGACAAAAGCGGCGAGACATACGCCCAGAAAACGCACAGATTTACGCACTGACATCCATTCATTCATTGGGACGGATTGTGTTATCCACGTTCGTCCAACTTGGTTTGAGCAACGACGCTCGTCTCCGCAGCAACCAAACCAGGAGAACCGTGTCCCGACATGTTACTGACATGAAAAAGGCACGGGACGCGCACAAGTTACGAACATCTTGGGAAGGCCCGAGCCTCACCCGCCGTCGATTTTGGCCACTTGCAGGGTCTGTTTCTGGGTGTCGACGCCTTCCCGCAGCACCACGTACTCGTCATTGAAATCCACGACCCCCGACCGGGACGTCCACAGCGGCTCACCGTCCTCGGCACCGACTGCATGGGTCGACCAGACGCTGCCGAGCATCACAATGTCACCGTTGGCGCCGTAAAGGTTGCTCGAGTCGATCTCGGTGAACTTGTATCCGTCGGATTCCATCGATTCGTAATCCCAGTCCCACAACTGTTCCCCCGAATCGATGTCGACGGCTTTCGCGTAGCCGTCGCGGCCATACGTCGCGACACCGTCGACGTACGCGAAAGGCACGCCCTCTTCGGAAGCCGTCCACACGACTTCGCCCGTGTCTGCGTCGAGCAGCTGCGGCTGCCCGTCATAGTCGATCCCGTACAGCATGTCGTCGCCGTAGTTCTCTTGAACACTGGGAATGGTGACCTCGCAGCGCTGACCGCCGTGGACCTCGAACACTTCCCGTTCGACAAAATCGTCGTCCACGATCGCGTAAGTGGCCGAACAGTTGTCGAGTCCAACCAGCGTCACGACGTTGTCATCGCCGGAAACCGTCATGAAGCCTTTCGGCACGGCCTCTGCCGTCGCGTCCACGCCGGTCGTCATGCGCTGTTCACCGTCGGAAACGGCGTGCGCGGCATACATTCCGCTGTCATCGCCGGCTTGCGTATACACGTACAGCAGCGGCGATTCCTGGGCGATGCGCAAACGCAACTGCTTGCTGCGATGCGACGTCCCATGCACTTTCGGGGCCTCCACCGGAGCGGCAATATGGGCCTTGATGGCCGGACCGTGGTTGCGCACCTCTTCGCTCCACAGTTGAGATCCGGAATCGAGGTCGTGAAACACGAGCGTGAGATCGTCGCCGGATTCTTTCAACACGGCGACCCCGCCAGCGGTCACCGCGACCCGGTTCGCTTGATCGGCACCGTCGATCTCGAAACGGGGCTCACCTGTCGTACGGTCCACGACGGTGACCTCACTGTCCATCGTCGCAGCCACGATCGCCTCGTCCGTCACCCAGGCGCCCGACACTTTCGTGTCGGCGTGCCACAGCTCTTCGCCGGTAGCGAGATCGAACGCGACGAGACCGACGCCGTCGTCGTCCACGCCCACATGCCCCCACACGAACAATTCATCACCGTCGATCACGGCTTGGGTCGGTTCCGGGGCCGCCGCATCGGTTTCGATGGCCAGTTGCCATTCCGCGGCGATCGGGTCCGGCGGTTCAGTACCGTTGTCGGCCAAACCGTTGGTGCATGCTGCTACGGTCGCGCAGCACGCCAAAGTCACCACGGCGGCGCCGAGGCGCCGCAGCGACCATCGGGCATACAGGTCTGTCATAGGTCCATCCTGTTCGGGCACAAAGGCTTCAATATACCGCCAGATGACTTCGCTATATCGATAACTGTCGCCGGTGCGCCGGTGGTGCGATGCGGAAAACAAGCTCCCGGCAACCGCCTCAGAATCAACCGGCCATCTTCGACACCTGCAGTTGCAGTGCCTGCTTACCGAGACCGCCGACGAGCACGACATATTCGTCGTTGAACTCCTCAACGGCTCCCGGCGAAGCCCACAACCGCTTTCCACTGCGTACATCGAGCCCGAACGACCCCAGCGTCCCACCAAGGATTACATGGTCACCCTCGCCGCCATACCTGTAGCCGATAGGAGTCACATTTTCCGGCATCTCGAAGTCATCGCCAAGGCGGATCGAACTGTAATCCCAGGTCCATGCGTTCTCGCCCGAAGCCACGTCGACGGCTTTGACCTCCCTGGTCTGTTCGACGGAATACGATGCCGTCCCGTCGTCGCCTTTGACCTCCCTGTCGTCTTCCACGGCGTACATTGCCGTCCCGTCTACGAACGTCAACGGCTGCCCGGTCTCCTCGGCCGTCCAAACAGTCTCGCCCGTGTCCGGGTCGATGAGAGACGGACGCTCATCCTCGTCGAGTCCGTAAAGCTTGCCGTCGACGAAGTTCCTCTGGATCGACTTGCGGCCGTCGTCGCAGTTCGGTCCGCCGTAAAGGGTGAACTCCGCCTGCTGCTCAGCCTTCGCATCAACGGATACGAAATTCTGCTCGCACCGGATCCCGTCGACCATCATGACCGTGTTGTCCTGCGGGGTCTGCGTCATGAATCCGTCGCGACTGTCAAAACCGTCACTACCGATGCTGATCTCGGCGAGCTCGTCTCCGTCCTCAACAGAATATGCCGCCAAGGTGGCGCCGTCCTCCCGTTGCACCGACGCGTACACAAGCGGAGTCTCCTGCACGAACTGCAGCCGCACCTGCTTCCCGGAGGTCGACGGCGCGCCGACGTTAGCCGGCCGCGTCGGCACATGCGCCGCAACCGGCACGACAGACCGGAACTTATTCTCCTCGACGCGTTCGCTCCACCGTTTGTCCCCGGACTCAAGGTCGTAGTAGACGATGTGGTCGCGACTGTCTTTCTCCTCGATCATGACGAGCCCGTCCGCGGTCGCCCCGACCGAATAGTCGTCTTCGGGGGCATCGACCTCGAACCGCACGGACCCGTCGTTCCGCTCCAAGATCTGGACCTTATCGTCGTACTTCAGCACGACCGTGTCCTGCGCGATCCACGCGTTCATCACTTCCTTGTCGCTGTCCGACTGCCAGCGCTTCTCGCCGGAGGCGAGGTCGAGGGACGTAAAGGTGGCGATTTCGTCCTCTGACTTGCCGGGGTCGTTGGGCGCCTTGGAACTGTCGGCATCGTCGGAGCCGTCGGGGAACTGCCCCCACACGAGCAGTTCGTCGCCGTCGATGCGCGCCTGTGTCTTCGAGTGATTCAATTCGACGTTCGTTTCGGCTTGCCAGACGCTCTCCAGCACGGGTGGATCGACGAACTTCCCTTCCTGCCTGTCTTCTTTAGGTTTGGCACCGACGATGCACGACGTCATCGTCAAGCAACAGGTCAATGACAGGGAAATCGCGCCGAGCCGGTGCAGCATGCGCCTACTAAGGATTGTCTTCATTAAACCGTCCGCGTTCATCTCGTGTTTGGACACTGCCGTGGGAGTCGCCTTCTGCCAACACTATGCCGCACACGCAATGACACGGGATGACACGGGCCTACTGGCGGTCGGTTCCGGTTGCGGCGGAACGGGCCTTCAGTGTCGCGGGCGCACGATGACACCACCATGACTCGCTGCAGAAACTATCAAAACGGGGCTCTATCTATATGTCGCGATTAGTGTGGCCTGTTCCGCAGGCCGGCCGGGGCCATGTGACAGAAGTTACGGACATGCCCGCGATGTCCGTCGGTCCAGCGCACCATCGCCGCGCCCCGCCCGAACCACTACACCCAGACCACTACGGAAACGAAGTCATCCAGACACGCATTGTCATCGAAATATCGATATGACATAGTGACGAAGCGCCCACAAAACACGAGAGTCGCCACGCGCAAGCCCCCAACCCCCGACCCGGACGATGGAATGAGCAACGACGAAATCTATGTAGACGCCGACGAAGTGCGCTCCTTCGCGAACCGGTTCGGGCAGTTGATCAACAGCAGTTCTCGTCCGGAACTCGATAAAGCCACCGACGACATCGGCACCGACCTCACGGACGATCCAGAAGCATCCGCGGTAGAAGAAGCCGGCGTCGAAGCGTACCCGGCGGAACTGCTCGGATGGCAGGCGCAAAACGCCGACGCGCACGCGGAATGGCTCAACGAATGCCTCGACAAGTTCGAAAAACTCGTGGCAAAAGCCTCGCAAGCGTCGCAGGACTACGCCGACATCGACGACGAAAACTACACCGAGGTGGGGCGCGAAAAACCCGACGACCCCGCTTAACCGCGTGCCGGTCCTTCGGGCCGCAGTCTCCACGTTCGACCATGCATCCGCCGACTCCGGCCTTCTTATGGCCACAACGCCAGTAGGCCGTTCGTCTTCTGCTGCGCGGGCGCGAGCGATCCCACTGCCAGCACACGAAGCGTGCACATCGCCGGCCTTCGACTGCGAATAGTGCGCGGGGTGTGGTGTGTGGACGCCGGGGTGTGGACGCGGAGGTGTGGCGCGCGGCAAGTCAGTAACATCTGCGAAAAACGCCCGCCCCTCACAGCCAGTGTCAACCCCGATGGGCTTCGCGCAGTGCCCTGGCTCGACGCGTCTCCTCTTGCGACTCCGGATCATCCGAGCCATCCGAGCCATCCGGGGGCCGTTGCATCCCAGGACCTCCCGCGTCCGGCAAAGCCGCGCCGCCCAAAGAGGACGTTCCCAAACCGGCCCCGAGCGCGGCATCCAAACGCGAACCGAGACTCCCACCGGCGCCTGGGCCGTTGGGGCCCGACTGCCCGGCACCCGGGCCGTCGAAGCCCGAACCGGACGGCCCGTCGCCCGGGCCGTCGAAGCCCGAACCCGACTGCCCGTCCCCGAGTTCGTCCAAGCCCGAACCAGTCTCGCCGGGGAGGTCGCCGCCGATGCCGGCCGGACCGGTCGGTTCCGGCTTTTCAAGCCCCGGTTCATCCCTAGCGGGAAGGTCTTCGGGCGGAGAACCGTCACCGACGGACATGTCGAGGCCCGTCCCGAACGGGTCCATTCGTGGCTTCTCATCGGGATCTTCGCCCTGATCGGCGCTGACGGTCTCGTGAGCATGACTCGAGTCGTCGGTCTGGTCCTCGCCGTCGTCTCCGGTCGCATCCTCCGAGTGGGCGGAGTCGTCCTGGTCCTCGCCGTCGTATTCGGCCGTGTCCGCCGACTCGTCGGCGGAGTCGTCGTAAGCCAACGTGTCGACATAGTCGTCGTCCGGCGTCGGCTGGGACGGCCCGGGGACGTGCCCGGCACCGCCGAGGCCTGCGGCGCTCGGGGCCATGGTGCCGCTAGGGCTGGACGGCGTACCTGTGCCGCGCAGGGATCCGGCAGCGTCCGGATGCAAGTGTTCCGTTGCCGGATCCAGGCTCGCCGCCGACTGCAAGGTGGGGGCTCCCGTTGCGCCATCGCTGTCGTGTTCGGCTGTGTCGGCAGGCGCGTGGGAAGCCTCAGCGGGCGCCGATTGCAGCATCGGTCCTTCGGTGCCGCCCGATTCAGTGCCACCGGTCTGCGTGTCCGACTCAGCATTCTCCTTGTCCACTGTGCCGTCGGCGGTCGCGTCGGCCATGGAAGTGCCGCCCGGCACCTGTGTGTCGGCGGGCGCGTCGGCTCCGTCTTCGCTGCTAACGCTCGTCGGCTCAGCGCTGGAAGCGTCGGCAGACATCTCGAACTGTTGTGCATCAACGGAAACCTTGGCTACCGGGCTGATGTCGACCGTGCGGCCCGCCAGCGTGTGATCGACCGGTTCCGGGGGCGACAGGAAATAGCCGGACGCTGTGGCCGCCATCGACTCGTACGCGTCGATCACCTTGTCGCGCAGCTCTTTGCGCAAGTCTTCGCGCATGGAGTCCACGGTGCTC
>DXIM01000082.1 GCA_019112895.1 Candidatus Stackebrandtia faecavium | reverse complement strand
GCTATCGGTCTGCTGGGGACCCGGCCCAGCTATGAGTTGATGCGCGACTGCGACACGTTGTTGACGATTGGCTCGAGTTTTCCGTATTCGCAATCCCTTCCGGAGTTCGATCAAGCAAGGGCGGTGCAGATCGATATCGACCCCAATTTTATTGGCATGCGTTATCCGTATGAAGTGAACCTCGTCGGTGACGCGGCCAGAACGTTGCAGGCTCTTGCACCGCAATTGAAACGTCAGGACGATCGTTCGTGGCGCGAGACCGTTGAGGCGAACGTGGCGCGATGGTGGTCGACGATGGAATCAGAAGCGATGGTCAAGGCGGACCCGATCAACCCGATGCGTTTGTTTTGGGAGCTGTCTTCTCGCCTTCCGCATAATGCAATCGTGACGGCGGATTCGGGTTCTGCCGCCAACTGGTATGCGCGGGATCTGAAGTTCACGGGCGACATGCGTGGTTCCCTGTCGGGCACATTGGCGACGATGGGGCCTGGGGTCCCGTATGGTATCGGCGCCAAGTTTGGTGCTTCGGACCGTCCGGTGATTTGCTTTTCCGGCGATGGCGCAATGCAAATGAACGGCTTGGCGGAGCTCATCACCATCAAGCGGTATTGGCAACAGTGGAGTGACCCGCGGCTCATCGTGGCTGTGCTCAACAATAGGGACTTGAACCAGGTGACGTGGGAGATGCGGGCCATGAGCGGTTCGCCGAAATTTACTGAATCCCAAACATTGCCCGATGTGGAATACGCGCAGTTCGCGCGCAGCCTCGGGCTCAACGGCATTGACGTCACCGAACCCGAATCGATCGCGACGGCGTGGGATGAGGCGCTGGCCGCTGACCGGCCAACTGTGTTGAACGTGCACTGTGATCCGGATGTTCCGCCGATCCCGCCGCACGCCACCTTCGAGCAGATGAAGTCTGCGGCCCAGTCGATGTTGGCCGGCGATGAGAACGCTTTGGGCGTGTTGACGGAAGGGATCCGCACGAAAGCGCAGGAGCTACGTCCTCATGGCGGGCGTTGAGCTCCATGCGGATCGAGCAGGTGACCGCCACCGCCTACACAGTCCCGACCGATGCCGCCGAGGCCGACGGCACATTGGCTTGGGACTCCACAGGCATGGTGCTCGTCACGATCACGGCGGGTGACCGAAGTGGAATAGGGTGGACGTATGGGCCGCGTGCGTGTGCGTGGATCGTGCGCGATGTACTACACGACGAGCTGGTGGGCGGCGAACCATGGGACATTCCGAAGTTGCATTCGGCGATGGTGGCGGCCTGTCGCAATCTGGGACAGGCCGGGGTCGCAAGTTATGCAGTATCGGCGGTGGATGTCGCGCTGTGGGACCTCAAAGCGAAGATCCTGCAAGTTCCGTTGCATCGTCTACTGGGCAGCGCGGGGGAGAGGGTAGCCGTATACGGCAGCGGCGGTTTCACCAGTTATGACACGCATGTGCTGGTGGAACAGCTGAGGAATTGGCGTGACGACCGCATACCTCGAGTCAAAATCAAGGTCGGTGAGAACTGGGGGAGGGCGACGGCGCGAGATCTGGAACGGATCGCGCTGACCCGCGACGTCGTCGGCGCCGATTGCGAAGTCTATGTGGATGCCAACGGGGCATATGGGCGCAAGCAGGCGATTCGAGTGGCTCAGGCCTGCGGGGAGGCGCGGGTGACATGGTTCGAAGAACCCGTCAGTTCTGACGACCTGGTCGGGCTTGCGCAGGTGCGCGCCGCTGTCCGTAGTGATGTCGCTGCCGGTGAATACGGTACCGGTGCCTACTACTTTCGTCAGATGTGTGCGGCCCAAGCGGTTGACTGCCTGCAGGCCGATGCCACGCGTTGCGGTGGGATCACGGGATGGTTGCGTGCGGCGACGATCGCGTCTTCTTTCGGACTGCAGATATCCGGGCATTGTGCTCCCCATGTCCATGTGGCTGTGGCGGGTTCGGTGCCCAACCTGCGTCACCTCGAATGGTTTCACGATCACGTACGTATCGAGTCGATGTTTTTCGACGGCGTGTGTTCGCCAACCGGTGGGTTCATCGCGCCGAACAACGAGCCGGGGTTGGGCCTGTCCTTCAATGAAGACGAGGCCGAACCTTACCGAGTTTGAAGCCAAGGGGGCGGCTATGACCCAAATATCCGAACGTATCGCCGGCTACGACGAGCTCGACATCGAGCGTTTGCGCGCCGCGCTGGATTCACGTGTCGAAGGCGAGGTGCGTTTTGATGCCGGCTCCCGCGCTGCATATGCGACCGATGCATCGAATTACCGGCAGATGCCGATCGGAGTGGTGCTGCCTTACACGGTCGATGCCGTGGTGGAGGCGATCGCCGTATGCCGTGACCACGCCGTCCCCGTGTTGGCGCGGGGCGGCGGAACGAGCCTGGCCGGACAGTGCTGCAATGTCGCGGTTGTTCTGGACCTGTCGAAGTATTGCTGCGCAGTGGTTTCGTTGGACCAGGAACATAGGACAGCGATCGTCGAGCCCGGAATCGTGCTCGACGAGCTCAACCGTGAACTGGCGGCTCATGGCTTGATGGTGGGCCCGAAACCGTCGACCCATCCGACCTGCACGATCGGCGGAATGATCGGTAACAATTCGTGTGGTTCGAGCGCCCAGCAATACGGCAAAATGTCCGATTCTGTTTTGCGTCTGGAGGTGCTCACCTATGACGGGACCCGAATGTGGGTGGGTGCGACGAGCGACAACGAATACGCGCAGATCCTGTCAGAAGGTGGGCGGCTGGCCGAGCTTTACCGCCAGCTTCGGGCTCTACGCGATGAGTACATGGCAGACATCCGCACGAACTATCCCTCGATTCCGCGTCGAGTCTCGGGGTACAACCTCGACAGTTTGCTGCCTGAAAACGGCTTCGATGTCGCAAAAGCATTGACCGGAAGCGAGAACACGTTGGTTACGGTGTTGCGGGCGGAGATTCAACTTTTCGACAAGCCGCACCATCGGTCCCTTGTGGTATTGGGATATGAGAACATTATCGAGGCTGCTCGCGCTGTGCCCACCATCGATGCACATGATCCTGCGGCTGTCGAGGGACTCGATGATCGCCTGATCGAACTTGAGAGGCAAAAACACCTGGCCGATGACGCGCTGGCGAAGCTGCCGGTCGGCAGCGGGTGGCTCATGATCCAGTTCCACGGCGATGATCGTGACGACGTCAAGCGTCGCGCTGACGCACTCATCGAGGATGTAAGCAGCGGTTCACGTGCGCCCACCGTCGCCTATCTCGACGATCCAGCGATGGAGGATGAACTGTGGAAGGTGCGCGAGTCCGGTCTCGGGGCGAGTGCTTATCCACTTGGTGTGACTGAAGCTCGCCCGGGGTGGGAGGATTCCGCGGTCGACCCGGCCCGGTTGGCGAACTACCTCGACGATTTCAGTAACTTGTTGGAGGAGTTCGGATACCAAGAAGCACCGCTATACGGTCACTTCGGCCACGGATGCCTGCACACACGGATCCCGTTCGACCTGACGACAGAGGACGGCATCGCACATTTCCACCAGTTCACGCGGCGCGCAGGGCAACTCGTCGTGTCGTACGGCGGTTCACTGTCCGGTGAGCACGGTGACGGTCAGTGCCGCAGCGAGCTTTTGGAGCTCATGTTCGGCCCGCGGGTGAGCGCAGCGTTCAGCCGGCTGAAACGCAGCTTCGATCCAAGTAATCTGATGAATCCGGGAAAGATCGTGGATCCGAGCCCGATGGATGAACACCTGCGCAAGGGTGCCGGGTACCGTCCGGCCGAACCGCAGACGCATTTTGCGTACCCACATACCGAGTTTCGATTCAGCCAAGCCGCGGCGCGCTGCGTCGGGGTCGGCAAGTGCCGCGGTCATGACGGAGGTGTCATGTGCCCCAGCTATCGCGCCACGCGGGAAGAGGAGCATTCGACACGCGGCCGTTCACGCTTGTTGTTCGAGATGCTCCAGGGCGACGTCATCACCGACGGCTGGCGTTCGACCGAGGTTCTCGACGCACTCGATTTGTGCCTGGCATGTAAAGGGTGCAAATCGGATTGTCCCGTCAACGTCGATATGGCGACATATAAGGCTGAATTCCTGTCACACCACTACGCCGGGCGCGTCCGTCCATTGTCCCATTACTCCATGGGGTGGTTGCCGTTGTGGTCACGTATCGCGTCGCAGACGCCCAAAGCCGTCAACGCAGTGGCTCAACACCCTAAGCTTGCGTCCCTCATCAAACGCCTTGGCGGCATTGCGATGCAGCGGTCGATTCCGGCTTTCGCCGAAGAACGGTTCAGTGACTGGTTTCGTCGCCGCGCCGTACGCAGGACCGAGCGCACCAAGGTCGTATTGTGGCCGGACACGTTTCACAACAATCTGCATCCCGAGATCGCCAGGGCCGCCCATACCGTTTTGAGCGCTGCCGGTTTCGACCCGGTCGTACCGTCAGCGACACTCTGTTGCGGACTGACGTGGGTCAGCACCGGACAGCTGCGTACCGCCAAGCGCGTGCTGCGCCGGACCCTTCGGGTTCTTGAACCGGCGCTGCGCGCCGGCACACCCATCGTGGTCCTGGAACCCAGCTGCGCGGCCATGTTCCGCAGCGACTTGCCCGACCTTTTGTACGGAGATGAAGACGCTAAACGGCTGAGCACCCAAGTGCACACGCTGTCGGAGTTCCTGCGTAGCTATGCCCCGCATTGGCATACGCCACCTGCGGAGGTGGAAGCGATCGCCCAAGTGCATTGTCATCAGCACGCCGTGCTCGGTTTCGATGCCGACCAAGAACTCATGCACGAGTGCGGCATCGAGGTGGAGACATTGGATGAAGGTTGTTGTGGTCTTGCTGGAAATTTCGGTTTCGAAAAGGACCACTATGAGGTGTCCATGGCGGTTGCCGACCAGGGTTTCCTGCAAGCAGCGAGAGACGCCGGCCCGAAAAAATCGGTGATCGCCGATGGCTTCTCATGCCGTACTCAGCTCGCGCAGGCAAACACCGGTGTGCAGGCCGCTCACCTCGCCGAGGTACTGGCCGAGGCAGTGAGGAAGAACCCCGAAAACGGGGGACCATCCCGGCCGTTACGTGCGGTTGTTCCTTGTTCGGCATCGATGCTTGGGGAAAGAATGAGGACAACGACGTTCCTAGGAGCCCGATCACGTTTGTGTTCTCTTGCCGTCAACGCGCTGGATGAACGCTATCTACCGTAGGGGCTGGAGAGGGCGTTCTTATTAAACGAATTGCCACCACTGGGCGTTATCC
>DXIM01000081.1 GCA_019112895.1 Candidatus Stackebrandtia faecavium | reverse complement strand
CAGACGCTGGAGCCGGTCTGCGTCGAGACCGTCGAAAGCGGCTCGATGACCAAGGACCTCGCGTTGCTCGTCGGCGGTGACGCCGCCTGGCAGTCCACTGACGAGTTCATGGGCACGCTCATCGAGAACCTCGATAAGAAGCTGCGCTAAGCGAAAACGAAGCTGCTCGCCGGTAATCACCGGCGAGCAGCTTTCTTATTGGGCGACTGCGCTGCGCGGGCGGATCAGATGACGAGCGCATCCGATAGCTTTGCCGCGAGCTTTTTGTGATCCGGTAGTTGCGTGGTCGGTTTTCGCCCCCCGAGAGTGTCCTCGTTGGGTTTGTCCGCGTTCGCCACGTTGTCGATGACCACGACCGTGCCGTCGTCGCGGAACAGTGCGGACTGATGTTGAATGCTGACCGGATTGCCGTCGGTGAGCGTTTGTGATTCGCGATACCGAAAGGGCTGCCCATCCACTTCGTCGTTGGCGCACATCATTGGGGATTGGGGCCTTTTGGGCTCACACGGGAGCAGGTCCGCAGAGGTGTCTTCGAGTTTTTGTTTGTAGTCCGCGGCAGGCCACACGGAGACTTTGAACAGTTCGTCTTGATCTGCGCCCGCAAACCGCACGATCGACATGTCGGCCATTTGATCTTCACCGAGGGAGTCCGAGCCTGTTCCGTTGGTGGTGAATATGGGCACCTCCGCCACCGTTTCGGCTCCCGCATCGGAC
Organism: Candidatus Stackebrandtia faecavium; assembly: GCA_019112895.1. GTDB lineage: Bacteria > Actinomycetota > Actinomycetes > Mycobacteriales > Micromonosporaceae > Stackebrandtia > Stackebrandtia faecavium. Next base: position 2,412 of record DXIM01000081.1, on the reverse strand, counting down.
TCTTGGAGTAGCTGGGCGCTGCTGCGGACCATGTGAATGTCGGTGTCTTCGCGCCGTTCGTAACCCGGATAGATCAAATCCATGGCTTCGCGCAGCGACGCTTCGTATTCCCGGGTGTTCTCGTCGACTTCCAGCGGCGGAAGGCCGGTCTTCCAGTTGTAGTTCTCGTCGGCAGCGACTTCAGGCAGAGCGATTTCGGACGGTGCTTCCTGCGTGGGAGCGGCCTGGCTTGAGGATGACGCATGTCCGTCGGCCGCGGGTGCGTCCTGGTGCGCGGGAGGCAAGACGGTTCCGAAACTGAGGACGAGCGCCGCGACCGCGGCAACAGTGGTGGTGGCCCCGCCGGTCATGAGCAACGATTTGCGGCGACGCCTGCGTCTTCCTTTTTGGATCGTGGCTTCGACATCGAGAGTGAACGGCACATTGGATGGCAATTCGTCCGAAAGTTGTTGTCTCAGTTCGTCATTCACTGCATGGCTCCACTAACCTGCGAGGGAATCTCGGTGAGTAGGCCGCGCAGCGTTTTCAGGCCCCGCGCGGTCTGACTCTTGACGGTTCCGGTGGAGCAGCCCATGATTTCGGCGGTCTGCTCCACCGACATGTCCTCCCAGAACCGGAGGACGACGGCCAACTGTTGACGTTTAGGCAGCTGAGCGAGCGCCGAAAGCACAGTGTGCCGGTTCGATTGCGCCTCGCTGGAGTCGTCGACGTGGCGTTCCGGGAGGGTCTCGCTGGGGGATTCCTTCCGGAACCACCCGAGCCGATGCTCGTCTTTGATCGTGTTCGCGATGATCTTGCGGGCATAGGCGTCAGGTGAACGAATCGCTGCTTTCGGCCATTTGGCGTACAGCTTGACGAGCGACTTCTGCACCACGTCCTCTGCCAGGTGCCAGTCGTGGCACAGCAGGTAGGCGAAGCGACCCAAGGTATTGAAGCGTGCGAGGACGAATTCACGAAATTCATCTTCGTGAGCTTGTTTCACCTGCATACCTATTCTTCATCGGCCGTCACAGTGATGACGGGAGCGAAGGCATGATCGGTTGTCATGACAACGGGGGTTCGTGCACGAATGCAATCGTAGATAGCCCGTAACGCAACGGACAGTTGTGACGTTAGTAGGGCGGATGTTGTATATGCAACGCCATCGCTGGTGAGAGCCTGCCGTTCCATCCAGTAACTAGAGCCCCGGTGCGTCACCCCGGGGCTCTTGTGTTTGCCGCGTGTTCATCTCCCGACTACAAGTGGCATGACATATCACCTGTTCACAGCTTTCAACAGTGTGTTTGTGCAGGTACTCTAGGAAGTGGGCCCGATGCAACGCGGGGTCATCTCCCCGCGGGGTTTCACGGGCGCCGTTGTTTTGGGGGAGTGAATGTGAGATGACCTTTGCCGATCAAATTGTGTCAGGACTGGGCGGAGTCGCCAATATCGCCGAATCGGAACCGTGCGCGACTCGACTGCTCATAGAAGTTTTCGACCGTGACAAGGTGGATGTGGCGAAACTCCGCAGGGCCGGGGCGAACACGATTCTTCTCTTCGGCCGTTCCGTGCAATTGAGCGTGGGACCGCGTGCCGAGACGGTCGTGCGTGCCATCAACACGGGCATGGAGGCCGACGGCCGCGTGGGCGCGAGCCTCGCCGCCAGCGGAATTGGCTAAGACTTCAACAGGCGCATCGTGAGGGGGAACACGGATGGCGCAACGCGAAGTCACCGTGGTCACGGAGGATGGATTGCGTGCGCGCACGAGCGCCGCGTTTGTGAAAGTCGCAGAACAAACCGATGCCCACGTGTCGGTGATCAAGTCGAGCGGGGAGACCGCTGACGGTAAGGAGATTCTGCTGGTGCTCGACCTGGAGATCGATCCGGGAGAGACGATAACGATCGCCAGCGAGGATGCCGACATCGTGGATCAATTGGTGGAACTGGTGGGGACGCAGTCGTTACGACGCGTCCCCACAGTTGTTGTTGGTGTTTCATGCATGTCCTTAACTTCTGCTTGAGCCGAGGCGCCGCGGCGGGTTGTCAGCTGAGCGGCGGCCGCAGCGCCGACACGATCTGGGTGAAGTGCGGCCGGCTCAACGCGGCTTTCTGGCTTGTGATGACCATCGTGGGGAAGTCCGCGTTGGTGGGCTTGTCGAAAGTGATGATAGCGACCGGTTCTTCCCATTCGCGGGAGAAGTTGGTGTGTTCGCTGTACTCCTGCAGGAAGATTTCGGCTTCACCCAGCGGTGTGTCGATCTTTTCGACGTCGATCGGGTCGGGTACGTCGTCGAGCGTCCTATACATGCCGTGGTAGCCGTTGTAGATTTGCTGCGGAGCCCGAGGAAGATCGCAGTCCTTGCTGTACGCGTTGACCACAAGGCGATGGTTGTCCAGGATGTACTGCACTGAGGTGCATTCGGCCTCGGTTC
>DXIM01000013.1 GCA_019112895.1 Candidatus Stackebrandtia faecavium | reverse complement strand
TGACGGTGCCCGACGGCACTTTCGGTTTCAGCCCCAGGCCCGTGACGATGTGACGCGTCCGCCAGGTCTCGTCCCCCGAAGTTACGAGGAACTGTTCCTTGGTCGCATCCCACGAGACGCGCTCGATCGGGCGGTCATAATGGACCGCGCACGGTACGCGGTCGGCAGCCCACCGGAAGTACTGCGTGAATTCGGCGCGGCTGGGGAACATCGTTTTCAGGTTCATGAAAGCCGAGAGCCTGCCGTGCTCGTGTAGATAGTTCACGAAGCTCGCCGGGTGGGTCGGACGCCGAGGCGTCACGAGGTCCTTCGTGAAGTTCACCTGCATCGTGGTGTCGGGCAGCAGCATCCCCGGATGCCACTCGAAACGATCGCGCGCCTCGAAGAACACGGCGCGCCGCGAAAGTCCCGCATCCGCGAGCGCATACGCGAACGCGAGTTGCGCCGGACCGAAACCGATGCCGGCTATGTCTGTGTAACGAGGTGCCTTAGTGATCATGAATGCTGTACTCCCTGTGCGCATGCACTGTGAGTCGAATCAAATGGGGGGTATCGAGTTGTCGGTGTTGAGTGCGAGCGTCGCCGTCACCGTTTCGGCAGCGGCGGCTCCCGCCGTCAGGTGCGCTGGTTCTTACCCACCGCAGTACGTTCGAGTTCGTCGGCGAAACGCACCTGATCGGGAAGCTTGAAACTGGCCAGGCCGCGTTCGCGCAACCATGTGCGTACGTCGCGCGAGGTCATGCTCCCTTTCTCGCGGGGCACCACAGTCGCCCTGGTGCGCTCGCCCAGGATCTCGTCCGGCACACCGACAACGACGGCGTCCAGCACCCGCGGATCCGCGTGCAGGTGGAACTCGATCTCTTCGGGGGCAACCTTTTCGCCGCCCCTGTTGATGACCGACTTCGCACGGCCGGTGACGGTGATGTAGCCGCGGTCGTCGACGCTCACCAGGTCGCCGGTGCGGTACCAGCCTTCGGGGGTGAAGGAGGAACGGTTCGCCGCCGGGTTCCGGTAGTAGCCGCGGATCGTGTAGGGACCGCGCGTAAGCAGGTGGCCCGACTGGCCCGCGGGCAGGTCGTTCCCGTTGTCGTCGACCACTTTGACCTCGTCGTGGGGACTGATGCGCAGGCCCTGGGTCGCGACGCGGGTCTCCTCGTCGTCGTCGAGGCGCGTGTAGTTGACCAGGCCTTCGGCCATGCCGAAAACCTGTTGCACTGTCGTGTCGAATGCTCGCTCGAGCGACTGCGCCACATCGCGGCTCAGCTTCGCGCCACCGACCTGGAGTATGCGCAACCTCGGGTACTGACGTTTCTCCATCTCTTGGGCCATGAGCCACATGTGCGCGATCGCCGGCACAAGCGGGACGATCGTGGTGCCGGTCTCGACCATCTGAGACAGACATGCGTCCGGGTCCGGGCGTTTGGCGAGGACGACTTCGCCCCCGGCGTGCCAGATCCCGAGCGCGCCCGGGGAACTGTACGGGTAGTTGTGGGCGGCCGGCAGCGGCACCAGCATGACGTCGTGTTCCGTCAATTCGCAGATGACGGCACTGCCGCGGACACTGTAGAGGTAATCCGCATGTGTGCGCGGTATCAGCTTGGGGATGCCGGTGCTTCCGCCCGACAACTGCAGGAAGGCGAGGTCTTCGCTTGTAGGTACATCGTCGACGGAGGGCACGTCGTCGCATTCCGATGGATCGAAAGCGGGCCACAGCTGGACGTTGTCGGGCGCTTCGTCCGTAAGACCGTCGGCATCGCCGATCATGATGCGGGATCGCAGCGAGTCGCCGGAGAGGTCTGCCAGGTGCGCGACACGCTCCTTCTCGCTCACTTGTGGCGTGCTGGACGAGATGATCATCACGGGTTCGGCGATCTGACAGAACTGTTCCACTTCGAGTTGCCCATGCGAGGGCAGCGCGAAGATCGGCACACCGCCGATGCGGAACAGTGCGAACTGCACTATGTACAGTTCGACGCGGTTGTCGATCTGCACGATCACGCGATCGCCTTTGCTGACACCGAGACCATGCAGGCGGGTCGCGGTCGAATCCGCGGCCGCATCCAGCTGCGTATACGTCAGTTCCGCCCGGTGGTCGCGCACCGCGGTGCGGGGACCGTATTCCCGGGCGCGTTCGCGCAGGAAGCCGCCCAACGTCTCGTCGGTCCAGTAGCCGAGTTCGCGGTACTCGCGTGCCGTACTCTCCGGCCAGCGGGTCACATCTTCTGAATCCATCGAAGTTAGAATAGCCTTACCTAACTAATCGGGAAAGAGGGAGGATCCGAAAGCGCGATGGCGAGCCCAGGATCAGCGCCACACGAAGAACCGTTCACCGCAACCGCCGAACTTGCATCCGACGCGGCCGACAACGGAAATGTCCGCATCGTCTTCCGCGCCCAAGGGGGGCCGCTGCCCGCCATCTGGTCACTGGCCTTCGGCGACCCGAGGCCCATGCCCATGCAGGAAGACGGGCCAAAACGCTGGAAGCTCGAGGTCCGACTGCCGAAGGATGCCTGCGCGAGCTGGGCCGCGATTCCCCACATACGGGCCGCATCTCCATCCAGAAGCGACAGACTGCGAATTCTAGTGTCGACACAGGCCAGGGTCGATCTCGGCACCAAGATGGACGACCAGTTCATTGTGAATAATGCCACTGCCCCGAGCCTGTATCGACTCATCGGCACGGACTCCCAACGACGCCTCACCCCCAACATCGGACTCATCCCCACTCCCGAAGGCGACGCCCCCCACAACGACGGCCTCTGCGCTCCCGCCCCAACAGGCGACGAACAGCACATACGCGGTCACCGACTGGTGAAGATCGGCGACGACGAACCCGAGGCTCTACTCCTCGACGGCGAAGTGTTGCGCCGCACCGACGCCGAGTTGGCGGACACGGGATGGGCGCGCAGCTACCTCCATAACCGCGGTGCCGCCGCACGATTGACCGACCATGCGCGGCCCGACCGCTTCGCACGCATCATGGCTCCCTTGTTGCGCAACGCCGGGTGTACGCCGCAAGTCATCGTCGGCACCTCCGCGGCCGCACCCACCGCTCTCGCCCTCGCCCTTCGCATGGAAAGTCCGCAGGTGATCCTGCTGTCGCCCGCCTTCCTCGACGAGCGGATCCGCCGGCAACTGATCACGGATGCGGCCGCCCGCGGCATCCGAATCGACGTGCGGGCAGGGTCCGAAGAAACCGGCGGCGGCGACCCGAACCGCTCGATCCGACTACAAGCCGAGACGTTCACCACCGCCGTGCGGGAAGCGGGCGGCAACGCCGCCTTCACCCAGTTCTCGGGCGGACATGACCTCCCGGCCTGGCACTTCGCTCAACTACGTGCCCTACGCGAAGCGGCCAAACAGCAGCAATACAGGAAATGATTCTCGAAAGGAAAACTCAATGAACGACGCCACGGTCGCCGAGGATTCGGCAACTCCGTCACGTTCCCGCAAAATGCCCACCCGAATCCTGCTCGCATGTGCCGCGATCGGCGCCGCCGGCGGCCTCATCATCGCCCCGGTCACGGTGTTCTCCTCGTCCGGACCGGCTTTGGCGATTCCGTTGCTGTACGCCATTCTCGCGATGGTGAAGCTGCTCCCCGGCGTCCTGGCGCAATCGCTGCTGCGCGTGCCCGGCGTCGCGCTGCTGACCTGCATGATCGTGGGGCTCATCAACATCGCGTTCAGCGCGCACGGGCCCATGGTTTTCGTCTCTTTGGCGGGAATCGGCCTCCTGCAGGAGATCCCTACGGCCGTGACGCTGTATAAGCGCTGGAACGCCTGGGTACTCGTAATCGGGAACCTCGCCGTCGGCATGGTTTTGGCGTATCTCGGCTGGAAAGTCGTCGCCAGCGCGGCCACGCATTCGGCCATGGCGATCGGCTACTGGGCGGCGGCCGCCGTCATGTCGGTCATCATCGCCTGGATCGGTATTGCCCTGGGCGCACGCGTGCGCCGCAGCGGCGTCATCGGCGCCACCGGCTGACGGTCACCACACGAGCGTCATCGTTATCGCCAGGCACGTCGATGCGATGCCGGCGACGATGACGCTCGTGTCGCGCACCCGCCACGGCATGATGCGGCGCCAACTGCGTTGTGGGTGCGCGCCGAACGATCTCGATTCCAGAGCCAGGGCCATGCGGTCGGCGTGACGCAACGCGTCGATCAGCAACGCCACAGCGCTATGGCCGTAGCGTGCCGCGATCGCGAACGGTCCACGGCGGACTCGGCCACCGCGCACCCGCTGCGCCGCTTTGATGATCTGCCACTGCTCGGCCATCATCGGCAGGTATCCGATGGCCGCGTACGCCGTATACCCGATCCGGTAGGGCATCTTCGCGTTCTGCATAAGCGCATCCGTCAGGTCGGTGCGGGACGAGCCGACCCCGGACAGCAACGACAGCAACGCGATCGCACAGATCCGCAGGGCGGTCTCGGAAGCGATCAGCACAGCAGACAGAGTCACGGTCCCGAACACCCCGGGGTAGATCGTGACGGAGTCGGTCCAATCCCCCAGCCGTGCCGCATCCGGGTCGGTCCACACGGCAAACAGGAGCGACAGCACGACCACGGCCAGCGGCACCAGCACGATCCCCAGGGTGAGCGTGCGCGCGGACCAACGTTCCCCCGTCAACAGCAGGACGGCCGCAACCACACCGCAGCCGATCGATACTGCCGGCGATTCGCTCGCGAACACCCACACGATGGCGGGAAGCACCGCCACGATCTTCGCCAGCGGGTTGATGGTGCGTAGCCAGCGCCACGACGAAGAACCGGCCAGTGTATTCATGACACCTCCGTGGGCGCGCTGATCCGTTCCAGTTGACGCATACTCGTCACGCCACTGAGGACGTGATCGGTATCGAGCTCGCGCGCGGCCGCGCACAGCGGCGGCAGGCGCAGGCCGGCCTCCTCGATCGCGGACGAACGGATGATGTCGCCGACGGCGCCGCGGGCCGCCACGGTCCCGTCGCGCATGACGATCATGGTGTCGGCGTGTTCGGCCACCAACTGCAGATCGTGGGTGACGATGAGGATCGTCACCCCGTCGGACCTCAACTGATCGAGGAGCCCCATGATCTCGGCGGCGCTGCCTGCGTCTTGGCCGAACGTGGGCTCGTCGAACGCGATGATGCGGTGACCACCGATCAGGGCCGTCCCCACCGACAGTCGTCGCTTCTGCCCTCCCGACAGCATCGACGGGTGCCGATCGGCGGCGTCTTCGAGCCCGAAGGACGTGAGCATCTGGTCGATGCGTGCGTCTCTTTCGTCCGGGTTCATGTCGGGGTCGGCGGCGCCGCGAAGCTCTTCGCGCACGGTCACTTCGATGAATTGATGCTCGGGGTTTTGAAACACCAGCCCCATGGGTGCCCGGCCCCGTCGACGGACCCGGCGGCCGGCGACGCGCACGTCGCCTTCGCTGGGTTCCAAGATCCCGGCCAAGGTGTGCAGCAGCGTGCTTTTGCCGGCACCGTTGACCCCCACTATCGCGGCCAGCTCTCCCTTGGCCACGCGGAAGTCCACATCGCGCAGGACGGTCTTTCGGTCCCGTCGGCGCCCTCCGCGGTGCACGGTCACGTTCCGCACCTCGATCAGCGGCTGATGCGCCGAATCACCGTCGTGGTCGTCGGCCTCGCCGGATGGTGCCAGCGTTGCGCCGGCGTCTCCGACCGCACGCAACATCGCAGTTAGTCCACTATGCCTCGTCGGGGCTCGCTTCGGCAGCGCGGACGACATTGACGTTTCGGCCAGGCGCGTGTGCGCCCGGACACCAGTGGGAAGCCACACGTCTTCGGCCAACAGCCGCGGCAAATGCTGCGTGAACACCTCGTCGACGGACCCGTCGGCCAACAGTGCGCCGGTGCCGTCGAAGGCGATGACCCTATCGACATAGTCGAGCACGTCGTCGACGTTGTGCTCGATGAGCATGACGGCGATGTCGTCTGCCCCGGGCATCCGTTCCAGGACCCGGTACAGCTCCGCACGCGCCACCGGGTCGAGATTGGCGGTGGGCTCGTCCAGGACGAGGACGCGCGGATTCGTGGCCACCGCGCAGGCGATCGCGACGCGTTGACGCAAGCCCCCGGAAAGGTGCCGCGGGTTCTTGTGGCTATGTTCGGTCAGACCGAGCGCGGCGAGCGCCCATTGCGCCCGGTCTTCGATCTGTGGCACCGGCAGCAGCCGGTTTTCGAGCGCGAAGCACACTTCGTCGAGAACCGTTTCCGTGAACAGTTGCGCATCGGGGTCTTGGAACACGATCGATACGTCTTGCGATACTTCGGTCTGGTCGAGCGTGGCGATGTCGCGTCGCCTCAACTGGACTGTCCCGCGTACCTGTCCGGGAAGGACCCGCGGGATGAGTCCGGCAACCGCCAGTGCCAGGGTCGATTTACCGCATCCGCTGGGACCGAGTACCAGGGTGCGCGAACCGGCGGCGATCGACCAACTGCTCGCTTCGGGACGCCACATGGTCGCCCGAGGGAATCGGATACTGACGCCGTCGCATTCGATCACTTCCGTGCGAGGCTCGCCGCGCTCATTCACAGATCAATACTAAGGCTACCCTTAGCGATTTCGGACTCAGGGGAATCCAGTCACTCCGCATCGGCGCCGAACAGCGAATGCGAGGCCCCGACCATTGCCTCCAGGAGCCGCTCCGCGGCGGCCGGATCGATGGGGTCGCGGCTCAAAGCGCGAATAACGACAATGCCGACAATGGCTTCGTTCAGGTCGCGCAGCGGCGTCTCGGCCGGCAGCTGACCAGCTTTGACGGCGTTGCGCAGCCGGTCGGTGAATGCCGACTCGGCGCTGAGCGCTTCGCGAAAACGCCGCCCGACTTCGGGGTGTTCCGCAGCCGCCGCGATGAGCGAACGCAACAAATCTTCACCGCGGGGTTGTTCCAGCAGTTCGAAGATGCTGCCGATCCAGGTACGGAAATCCGCGATCAGGTCCCCGGTGTCGGGCGGTGTGAGGGCCCTACGCAAGATGAGACCCTCGAAGAGGCAGTCCGCGACAACGGCGCCTTTCGATGGCCACCAGCGGTACACGGTTTGTTTCGCGACCTGAGCACGGGCCGCCATCCCCTCAATCGTTAGCCGATCGTAACCAACTTCCTCGAAGAGTTCCGCGGTTGCGTCGAGGACCGCGAGACGGGCGGCGTCACTGCGTACGGGGCCGGTTCGGTGCTGAGTCATGGCCCACATTCTAGCCGAGAGTCTAGACGAGACGTTGCGTATATTCTACGTTTGTTCCGCTCGATGAAAGGTGAACGAACGTGGCTGAACTCCTCTACCGCTTGGGAAAGCTATCGGCACGACGCACGTGGATCGTGCTCGTGTCCTGGCTGGTGATCCTGGGCGTCGCCGTCGGCGGATTCCTCATGGGATTCAAGCCCTTGGCGTCCAGCTTCGATATTCCCAAAACGGCTTCAGGTGAGGTCACCGAAGAGCTGGAAGAGAAGCTGCCCGACTTCTCCGGCGCCTCGGGGCAGGTCGTGTTCGCCACCACCGACGGTTCAGCGTTGACAGATCAGCAGCGGGACCAGATCAGCGAACTGACCGCCGATGCCGCCGACCTGCCGGACGTCTCCGAAGGCGTCGACCCGTTCGATAGCGAAACCGAACGCGCCGAACAGATGCAGGAACTCGAGGACGGCCGCGAAAAACTCGACGACGGACAGGAACAACTCGACTACGGGCAGAAACAGCTCGATAAGGGCCAAAAACAGCTGGACGCCGGTTTCGACGAACTCGATGCGGCCGCGGAGGAGCTCGATGCCGCACGCGAACAGCTCGAGGCGGCCGGTCAGCCCACAGACCAGCTGGATGCGCAGGAAGCGCAACTCGACGTACAGCGCGAGAAGCTCGACGCTGAACAGGAAAAGCTCGACGCTGAACAGGAGAAACTCGACGACGGGCAGAAGGACCTCGACGACAACGAGCGCCAGATCGAAGCGGGCACCGAACTGCTCGAATACGCCGAAGGCATCCGCACGGTCTCGTCCGACGAATCGACCGCCATCACAAACGTCGCGTTCACCAAGCCGCGACTCGAGCTGGAGCAGGAAACGAAGGACGCGGTCATCGACCACTTCGAATCCGAAGACATCGACGGGGTCGACGTATCGTTCTCCACCGACATCGCGCAGGGCATGCCGCAAATATTCGGCGTGGGCGAAGGGATCGGCCTCGCGGTCGCGGCCGTCGTGTTGATCGTGATGCTCGGTTCGCTCCTTGCCGCTTCGTTCCCGCTGATCACGGCCGTCTTCGGCGTCGGCGTCGGCGTTTTGAGCTCACTGTCGTTTTCGGGCGTCGTCGACATGAACTCCGTGACACCGGTACTGGGCGTGATGCTCGGTCTGGCGGTCGGCATCGACTATTCGCTGTTCATCATCAACCGTCACCGCAAACAGGTGCTGTCTGGGATGGATGTGCGGGAATCGATCGCGTTGGCCAACGGCACCGCCGGAAACGCCGTGGTCTTCGCGGGCACCACCGTGATCATCGCGTTGGCGGCGTTGAACATCGTCGGAATTCCTTTCCTGGGGGTCATGGGCACCGTAGCGGCGGCATGCGTCGCGATTGCGGTGCTGTTGTCCATCACCGCGACCCCGGCCCTGTTGGGCCTGGCCGGTAAGCGCCTGCTCACGCGCAAGGCCCGGGCCCGCCTGGACAATGGCGACCGCCAGACACCGCCGGAAATGCGGCCCATGCCGACGTGGCGCGCGCTCGTCACGGCGGTCGTGTCCATCGCGGTGCTGCTGACTGTGGCGATTCCCGCGCTGTCGATGCGCCTGGGCCTGCCGGACGGCTCGACCGAGCCGGAAGGTTCGGCCGCCTATAACGCGTTCATGACGGTCGAAGACAAGTTCGGCGCCGGCGCCAACAGCCCGCTCCTGGTCACGGCGAAGCTACCGTCCGGGCTGGACGAAACGGAGCTGGTGGAGACACAGCTGTCAGTTGTGGAGGACATTGCGCAGCAGGAGTCGGTCAGCGCCGTGGTGCCGGTCGCCACCTCCGATGACGACCGCCTGGCCGCGTTCCAGGTCCTTCCCGAAGAGGGACCCAACGCGGTCTCGACCGAGGACCTGGTGCATCAGTTGCGCGACGTCGAGGTCACGAAGGACAACAACGTCCTGGGCGTAGCCGGACAGGCGGCGATCAACATCGATATCTCGCAAAACCTCAATGATGTGCTGCCGGCCTATCTGGCTCTCGTCGTCGGCCTGTCGCTGCTGATCATGATCGGCGTGTTCCGGTCCCTGCTGGTTCCGCTGATCGCGACGGGCGGGTTCGTCCTGTCCCTGCTCGCCACGTACGGCGCCGTCGTCGCGGTGTTCCAGTGGGGCTGGCTCAGTGACATCCTCGCCATTCACAACACCGGGCCGATACTGAGCTTCCTGCCGGTCATCCTGGTCGGGATCCTGTTCGGCCTGGCTATGGACTATCAGCTCTTCCTGTCGTCCGGGATGCGTGAAGCCTATGTGCACGGTTCCTCGGCCCGCTTGGCTGTCGCGGAGGGCTTCCGGGCCGGCCGGTCCGTGGTGACCGCCGCCGGTTTGATCATGGTGTCGGTTTTCGGCGGCTTCGTGTTCTCCGACTCGATGATGATCCGCTCAATCGGCTTCGGCCTGGCCTTCGGTGTGCTCGTGGACGCGTTCGTCGTCCGCATGCTGTTGATGCCGGCGCTGATGCATCTGCTCGGGAAGTCCGCGTGGTGGTTGCCACGCTGGCTGGACCGGATCCTGCCGAACGTCGATGTGGAGGGTGCAGCTCTCGAACGGCGACACGGCGACGCGTAACGCAGGCGGTGCGATCGTGGGTTCAAATCCCACAACCTCCCGTCATAGATGGCCTGGTGTCTCACCAGGCCATCGGCGTATCTAGTGCCCATTCGAGTCAGCTTTGGGCATTTCTGGGGGACATATGGGGAAATCGGTTTTGGGCGTGCTCCGAAAAGCATCAATTGCCCGCCAGACTCCGTGACGTAAGAC
>DXIM01000080.1 GCA_019112895.1 Candidatus Stackebrandtia faecavium | reverse complement strand
AAAAACATCAAGGGCGACAAGTAATCGGGGCTCGACGACAACGGCCGCGGCACCCTAGGGTGCCGCGGCCGTTGTCGTCGAGCCCCGATTACTTGTCGCCCTTGATGTTTTTGGCTTTATCGGCGACCTTGTCGATCTTGTCTTCGAATTTGCCGCCGGTTTTCTCGTTGATGAAATCGGCCGCTTTATCGATTTTTTCTTGCCCCTCGGGGCTGTCGGCCTTGTCCTTGAGCTCGTCAGCTTTCGACTTGGCCTTGTCCTTGTATTCATCGAACTTGCTCATGTGGCGAACCCTCCGGTAATGATCTACGGAATCGTCGATAACGGTAGATATACCCGAGGGTGCGCGCGCGTTAAACGTGCAAAGCCGTGTAGGACGATGCTGACGTCAACTATTGTGTGTTCGCCAACGCCGCGCCCTCTTCTTCACCGGTGATCCGGTAGGCGTCGTAGACCCCCTCGACCTTGCGCACGACACGCAACAGGTGGTCGAGATGTTTCGGGTCCGCCATTTCAAAGGTGAACCGCGACAGCGCGACCCGGTCGCGGGTCGTGGTGACCGTCGCGGACAGGATCGACACGCGTTCTTCCGACAACGCCTGAGTGACGTCGGCCAACAGACGGTGCCGGTCAAGCGCCTCGACCTGCATGACCATAAGAAATGCCGAATCCGAAGTTGGCCTCCACGAAACCTCGACCAGGCGTTCGGGCTCGTCTTCGGCCCGAATCAGGTTCGGGCAGTCACTGCGGTGAACGCTGATGACGTTGTACCGGGTGACGAAACCGATGATGTCCTGGTTGGGTACCGGGGTGCAGCAACCGGCCAATTTGACTGCGGCGTCGCTGCTGCCCATACCGGCGACGATGACGTCGGCGTTCGGTACGTGCTTTTGCTTCGCCTTGCCGCGGTCGGGAACCGCGGTTTCGGCGATGTCTTCGACCGCGCCTTCGGTACCGCCGTAGGCGGTGATGAGGCGGCGCACGACATGCTGTGCCGACACCTGGTTTTCACCGACGGCCGCGTACAAGGCGGAAACGTCGTTCAGGTGCTGCTCGCGCGCGATCGCGTCCAGCGACTCGGTGGTGAGCATCCGTTGCAGCGGAAGGTTTTGGCGACGCATCGCCTTGGTGATGGCAGCCTTACCGTTCTCGATCGATTCTTCGCGACGTTCCTTATTGAAGTGCTGCCGGATTTTGGTGCGTGCACGCGGACTCTTGACGAAGCCCAACCAGTCCTGGCTCGGGTTCGGTGTCTCACTGTTCGAGGTAAAGATCTCGACGACGTCGCCATTGGACAGCGGCTCGTGCAGGGTAACGAGCTTATCGTTCACCTTGGCGCCGATGCAGCGGTGCCCGATGTCGGTGTGGACCGCGTACGCGAAGTCGACAGGGGTCGCTCCCGCTGGTAGCGCGATGACATCGCCCTTCGGGGTGAAGACGTATGCCTCGGAACTGGCGAGGTCGAACCGCAAGGCGTCGAGGAACTCACTCGGATCGGCGGCTTCGCGTTGCCAATCGAGGAGCTGCCGCAGCCACGCCATCTCATCGATGTGGGCGGGGGGACCAGTGATGCTGGCGCCGCGCGTTTCCTTGTATTTCCAGTGAGCGGCGATCCCGTATTCGGCGGTGCGGTGCATCGCCCACGTTCGGATCTGCATTTCGACAGGTTTGCCGGTCGGGCCGATGACGGTCGTGTGCAGCGACTGGTACATGTTGAACTTCGGCATCGCGATGAAGTCCTTGAACCGCCCCGGCACGGGCTGCCAGTTGGCGTGTATCACGCCCAATGCGGCGTAGCAGTCGCGTTCCGAGTTGACCAGAATCCTGATGCCGACGAGGTCGTAGATGTCGGAGAAGTCTCGGCCGCGCACGATCATCTTTTGATAGATCGAGTAGAGGTGTTTCGGGCGGCCCGACACAGTCGCTTTGATGCGCGCCTCATGCAGGTCCGCATTCACCCGGTCCGTGACCTGAGCCAGCAGCATTTCGCGTTGCGGTGTGTGCTCGGCGACGAGCCTGCCGATTTCGGCGTACCGCTTCGCGTAAAGCGTGGCGAACGACAGGTCCTCAAGTTCCCACTTGATCGTGTTCATGCCCAGGCGATGCGCAAGGGGAGCGAGGATCTCGAGGGTCTCGCGGGCTTTTTGTTCCTGTTTAGCTTCCGGCAGGAAGGTCAAGGTACGCATGTTGTGCAGGCGGTCGGCCAACTTGATGACGAGCACGCGCGGGTCCTTGGCCATGGCCACGACCATTTTGCGGATCGTTTCCGCCTTAGCGGCGTCGCCGAGTTTGACCCGGTCGAGTTTGGTGACGCCGTCGACGAGCAACGCCACCTCGCCGCCGAACTCGGACGAGATCTGTTCCAGCGTGTAGTCGGTGTCTTCGACCGTGTCGTGCAGCAGGGCCGCAACCAGCGTCGTGGTGTCCATACCGAGCTCGGCGAGGATCGACGCGACCGCCAGCGGGTGGGTGATGTACGGGTCGCCGGACTTCCGGAATTGGCCGTCATGAAGTCTGTCGGCGGTGGCGTAGGCACGCTGCAGTAGCCGCACGTCGGTGCGGGGATGTGAAGCCTTATGCGTCGACACCAGCGGTTCGAGCACCTCAGAAATCTGAGGTGTCTGCCAAGGCGTGTTGAAACGCGCTAGCCGCGCCCTCACGCGACGGCCCGTCGGCGTCGCGGCGAGCCCGCCGCGACTCTCGTCGGTCCCAGTGGACGACGCAGGCTCAGCGCCCGATGCCGGGTCGGCATCGGGCGGCAACTTGCTGTTGTTGTCTCGGGGTGAGACTGTCGGCTCGCCTGCCACTTAGAGGCTCCTCATCGCCTTGAATGGGTAGAATTCCCATGGTAGTGGGGCCTGCATGCGCGTGGCGACAGCGTGGCCGTGTTAGCCCATCGGCATTTGGTTTTGCTGGTCGGCAGGCACTTCCGCACCCTTTTTAGCGATGCGCTTGACGATGTCCATGCCTTCAGTCACCTCGCCGAACAGCGTGTACTGCGGCGGCAGGTACGTGTCGGAGTGCACGATGAAGAACTGGCTGCCATTGGTGTCGGCACCCGAGTTGGCCATCGCCAAGGACCCTTCCTTATAGTTCGGGTCCATCTTGCCTGCCTGCATGTCTTCTTCGGACATGCCTTCGGCCGTGTCCTTCGGCGTGTATTCGTCATCGAACTTGTAGGTGGGGCCGCCCTGCCCGGTGCCCGATGGGTCACCGCACTGCAGCACGTAGATGTTTTCCGTCGTCAGCCGGTGGCATTCGGAGCCGTCGTAGAACTTCTTCTTCGCCAGGTGAGTGAAGCTTGCGGCCGTGCACGGTGCCTTTTCGTTGTCGATCGTGGCGGTCCACGTGCCCAGGTTGGTCTTGATCGTCAGCTTCTGGGTGCCGGACGCTGGTTTATCGCCGTTCTTCGGGGTTCCCACGTCGGTGAGATTGGGGTTTTGGGCGGCCTCTTCTTCGCTGATGCCGTTGTACTTGCAGGCGGTGGTCTCGCCGCCGCCGTCGGGTTTGCTCATTTTGAACGACTCGATGACGACCTTTTGCACGGGAGACCCGTCGCCGGCCGGGACCATGTCTTCATCGGAATCCTTCGTGGATTCGTCGGCGGCGGTGTCTTTCGCCGCCAGCGAATCGGAGATCACGTTGTAGAAGAACACGCCGAGGCCCGCGACGAGAGCAAGCGCCACCACGGAAGCCAGGGAGATCTGAATGCGGCGGTTGCGCTTGGCCCGGGAAGCTTTTTCTGCCATGCGTGCTTCAAGTTTTGCCCGTGCGGCATCGCGTTTTTCTCGCGCTGTAGACAACGGGAACTCCGATCATGAGGTGCGGTTGTTAACGATGGAATGTGGCAGGGGTGGTTATTGGGATTCGTCGGACGATTCTGCGTTCGACGGTTCTTCGGAATCTTGCTTCTCGCTCGAATCGACCGATTCAGAGTCTGATTCCGACCCGGCTTCTTGCGAAGGTTCCTGTTGTGTTTCGGAGGATTCTTCCGATTTCGGTTTTGACTGCGAATCATCGGAGCCGAACACGCCGAATAGCCAGGCGGCACCGGCCCCCACCAAAAGCAGCGCCAATACGCTCAAACTCGCCCAAAGGCGTCTGCGTCGCCGTTGGCTCGCGGCCCTGCGTGCCAGCTGGCGCTCGTATTTCGCGCGCGCCAGCTCGCGTTGGCGGCTCTTGCCCTTATTCGAGGACACGTCCCGATACCCCTTTTACCTGCTGAATGTCGAATTGACGACACGGTGGTTGTTGCGACGGCAGTCTATAACGCCCACCCATTGGCGCCTAGGTCCGTTACATCGGTACCCTGACCTGCGAAACGTCGTCAAGGATCATGGTGCTGCAGAAATAGGGTAAGCCGTTGCTAATAGAGTCTCTAGTCGCCAAAGCGTTCGGTACGAATTGTTATGTAGTTGCATCTCAATCGGGTTCGGAGTGCATCGTTATCGACCCGGGGATGGGCATTAGCGGCGAGCTCGACGACGTACTGAAGCGGCACAACCTGCAGCCGGCGGCGGTATTGATGACGCACGGGCACCTGGACCACACTTTTTCGGTGCGGCCGGTATGTGGCGCCAGGGAAATCCCCGCGTGCATCCATGCCGACGATGCGCAGCTCCTTCAAGATCCGATGAAGGGCCTGCCGTCCGAGCTTGTCGGTGCTTTCGGCGGAAAGCTCGATTGGACCGAGCCCGACGACGTCGTCACGTTCACCGAGGGACAGAGCCTGGAATTGGCGGGACTGGATATCACGATTGATCACGCCCCCGGGCACACGCCGGGTTCCGTCCTGTTCGGGCTGCCCGGTGACGATCGGGCTGCGCGGTATTGCTTCAGCGGCGATGTGTTGTTCGCCGGCTCGATCGGTCGCACTGACTTTCCCGGTGGAAGCATGGAACAGATGACGTCCTCCCTGCGTGACAAGGTCTTGACGATGGACGATGACACGCAAGTCCTCCCGGGCCATGGACCGCGCACGACGATCGGCACAGAACGTACGACGAACCCCTTCCTGCTTGAAGTGGCCCGAATCAGCCGCCATAGCTAGGCACCGCACGCCAAGTCGCCGCGGTGCCTGTCGCTGTGAAGTCATGCCATTTCTTATTCGCAGGAGTTATACGTGAGCCGTTCTTCTTCTATTTCAGGTTTTCCGGAGTTGTTGCCGCAGCAACGTCTGGTGGAACAACGTTTCATTGCCGCGTTGGAACGCGTCTTTGAACTCAACGGGTTTTCCTCCATCAACACGCGCGCTATCGAGCCGATGGATCAATTGCTGCGCAAAGGCGAGACGTCCAAAGAGGTGTATGTCTTGCGCCGTCTGCAAGCCGATGCCGACGGGAGCAGCGACTCCGGTCTTGGTCTGCACTTCGATCTGACTGTCCCGTTCGCGCGTTACGTCCTTGAAAACGCGGGGCAGTTGCAGTTCCCGTTCCGTCGCTATCAGATCCAGCCGTGCTGGCGGGGCGAACGTCCGCAAGAGGGCCGATTCAGGGAGTTCTGGCAGGCAGACATCGATATCGTCGATCGGGACGAGTTGTCGCCTCACTACGAAATCGAAGTGCCGTTGGTCGTGGCGGAGGCTTTCGCGGCGCTGCCATTGCCTCCCATGACGATGCACGCCAACAACCGCAAGCTGTGCCAAGGCTTCTTCAAAGGCTTGGGCCTGGCCGATCCGATGGCTGCGATCCAACTGATGGATAAGCGCGACAAGGTCGGGCCCGATGTGCTTGCGGACCTGCTACGTAAGGAACTGGGTGCGTCCGAGGAACAGGCTCGCTTGTGTTTGGCTTTCGCGCAGATCTGCACGGACGACAGCTCCTTCGCTGAGAGGGTGCGTGAGCTCGGCGTCGAGGATCCGATGCTGGACGAAGGCTTGGCGGAGCTCACGGCGGTCATCGAAGGGGTACGCGCGGTCGAACCCGGTTTGATAAAGGCCGATATGAGCATCGCGCGCGGCTTGGACTACTACACCGGGACCGTGTACGAGACGTTCATGTCCGGGTACGAGCGCCTCGGTTCGGTGTGTTCGGGTGGCCGTTACGACGAGCTCGCGGCGAACAATAAATACCGTTTCCCGGGGGTCGGGATGTCCGTCGGTCTGTCCCGCATTCTCGTGCCGCTTCTGGACGATGGCGTCGTCGCCGCCTCGCGCGACGTGCCGACCTGCGTACTGGTGGCCCTGCCCGATGTGGATTCGCGCCCCGACTGCGAGGCGCTCGCCCGGAAGCTGCGGGCACGTGGCATCGCGACCCAGGTAGCGCCGGCAGCGCAGAAGTACGGTAAACAGATCCGGTTCGCGCAGCGACGCACGATCCCGTTCGTCGTCTTCCCGGATGCGGAAGGGGGCGAACCGCAAGTGCGGGACATCCGTAATGGCGAGCAGGTCGCCTTCGACCCTCAGACCTGGCAACCGCCGTCGGAAGACCTGTGGCCGCAATTGGAGCACAGCGGTTCTTAGGCGTCGCTGACCTGTCGTTGAACCCGGTCCCGCTCGACAGCGGGGCCGTGTTTTTTATGTGGTGTACGGGCGTTGCGCCGCATCGGCTTGCGGCGCGAGGCCGATCGATGCCCGGATCGCTCGTCGTTATCCGACAAATATCTGGTCCACGACCAAGCAATATATGGGTGTCGATAGATTTTGTGTTAAATCATGGCGTTATGCACTTGTGTTCCGGTTGAAATCTAGATTAAATCAAGTGATCAATTTGTGACGCAGTGCACATTTCGTGTACGTGAAGTTTCTGGAGGACCGCCATGGTCGAACCGGAGGAAAAAGGGCCGAATACTGGCCCCGTTGATAGTGTCACCGTCCAAAACAGCCCCGAGTTCATTGCTTTGCGTAAAGCGTTGAGGCGATTCGTATTCCCCGCAACGATCATCTTCCTGGCCTGGTACACGCTCTATGTCCTGGCATCCACTTATGCCCAAGGGTTCATGCGCATCAGCGTGGTCGGAAACGTCAACATCGGCCTGATATTCGGGCTGCTGCAGTTCGTCAGCACCTTCTTCATCGCATGGGCGTATGCGCGCTATGCCGATAAAAACCTCGATGCCAAAGCCGAGGCCATCAAAACCCGAATGGAACTCGGCAATGGCGACGCCAAGGAGGACCAGCCATGAACGTGCTCGCTGTTACCGGAGACCAACTGACTCGATCATGGACAATAGGAATGTTCCTGTTGTTGGTCGTGGCCACCTTGGCGATTACAGTGCTTGCCGGACGAAGAACCTCCTCGGCTACGGATTTTTATGCGGGTGGACGGAAGTTCAGCGGATTCCAAAACGGAATGGCAATCGGCGGCGACTACATGTCCGCCGCCTCGTTCCTCGGGATCGCCGGGCTCATCGCTCTATACGGATACGACGGATTTTTGTATTCGATCGGTTTCCTCGTAGCCTGGCTCGTCGCGTTGCTGCTGGTGGCGGAGCTGCTGCGTAACTCCGGTAAGTACACGATGGCCGATGTCTTGGCGTTTCGGATGCGGCAGCGCCCCGTGCGTACGGCGGCGTCGATCTCGACCGTGGTCGTGTCGATCTTCTATCTGCTTGCGCAAATGGTCGGCGCCGGCGCACTAGTCGCTTTGCTACTGGGCATCGGCGGGGACGAGACGTTCTTGGGGCTCAGCGCCGAGGCGGCGAAGTCGGCAACCGTGGTGTTGGTGGGCATCTTGATGATCGCCTACGTCGTCATCGGCGGCATGAAAGGCACCACATATGTGCAGATCATTAAAGCAGTGCTGTTGATGCTCGGCACCGCCATCATGACCGTCATGGTGCTGTTGGCCTTCAACGTCAATATCTCCGAACTGTTGGGAAGCGCGGCCAGCCAGTCCGGCGAAGGGTCTCAATTCTTGACATCCGGCCTGAAATACGGCGTCGAGGTCCCAGGTGACGTGTGGCAGACGACCATCAACAAGCTCGACTTGTTGTCGCTGGGTATTGCGTTGGTGTTGGGAACCGCTGGGCTACCGCACATCCTGATCCGTTTCTATACCGTTCCCAACGCTAAGACCGCACGCAAAAGCGTCCTGTGGGCTATCGGCATCATCGGCATCTTCTACCTGTTGACGCTTGCTCTTGGTTTCGGCGCGGCGGCCCTGGTCGGTACTGACGCCATCAAGGAACAAGATGCCGGCGGCAATACGGCCGCACCGCAACTTGCGCAGGTGCTCGGGGAGAGATTCCTCGGCGGCGAGATCGGCGGCGCGATCCTGTTGGCGTTCATCGCCGCCGTCGCCTTCGCTACCATCCTCGCCGTGGTCGCCGGTCTGACCCTGGCCTCGTCCTCGTCGCTGGCTCACGACCTGTACGCCAACGTCGTGCGCCACGATAAGAAGACCAGTGAACGCTCCGAGGTCGTGGTGGCCCGTGTCGCCGCTGTGGTCATCGGTGTGTTCTCGATCGTGCTGGCAGTCTTTGCTCAGGGACTGAACGTGGCATTCCTTGTGGCGCTGGCTTTCGCAGTGGCAGCGTCCGGAAACTTGCCGGCGATCCTGTACACGCTGTTTTGGCGGCGGTTCAACACGGCTGGCGCCACGAGCGCCATCTACGGTGGCTTGGGCGCTGCGTTGCTGCTGGTGGGCTTCTCGCCGGTGCTGTGGGGTACTGAGACATCGTTGTTCCCGAATGTCGATCTGGCTTTCTTCCCACTGTCCAACCCCGGCTTGATCTCCATACCGTTTGGTTTCCTGTGTGGTTATTTGGGTACGGTGTTGTCCAAAGAGCCTCCCGATGAAGACAAATACGCCCAGCTAGAGGTGCGTTCTTTGACTGGTTCGGGCGCACACTAATGCGGCAGTCGGCGCCTTTGGGTCCGTCGACCCAAAGGCGCCGTCGTGCTTGGGCACCAGTGGTTGTGACACACGGGGTGCCACCGGATACCGTTGAAACGTGCAGGACCGAAACGACCGTGGTATGCCGTCTGACGACGAAGATGGACAGTCGAATGCTGGGAACGAACCCAGTTACGAAGACGACATGAAGGACGCCAAACGCACCCTGGAACGCGTGCGTCGGGAGTCGTCATATCACCGTGCCCTGTGGGGGTTTCGGCTCTACTACATCGGCGTGTTGTCGAGCATGGGCTCGCTCTTGGTGAGTTGTTTCGGCAATTCGGAGGCGCCGATGGCGGTGGTGCCGATCGCCCTTCCTCTCGGCGTCGTCGGTTACCTCTTTGGCTACCTGCAGCTTCGGGTGGAACTGCGCGATTACATGGAGGCCACGACGTCGAAGGTCTGGCATGCACGGCGAGACCGCAAGAACCTGTGGCAGGCAGCCATCCTGCGGGACGCGTTCATGGGGAGCGTGAACTCGCAGTGAAGCTTGCGGCCGTGCGCGGCGCATCACGAGTGACTCGACTACGCTCGTGGCTGTGACACGTCGCGCGAAAATCGTATGCACCATAGGACCGGCCACCGCTAGCCTCGAACGAATCCGTGGACTGATCAAGGCGGGGATGGACGTCGCCAGGCTGAACTTCAGCCACGGCACCCACGAGGAGCACAAGGCCGTTTACGAGACTGTGCGCACTGCCGCCGCCGAAAGCGGCCGTGCCATAGGCATCATGGCCGACCTTCAGGGGCCGAAGATCCGTTTGGGTACCTTCGCCGAAGGCAGTGCCAATTGGAATGTGGGCGACCACGTTTCGTTGACCAATGAGGATATCGTTGGAGATGCCAAGCGTGTCCAGATCACCTACGACAAGCTTCCGGAAGAGGTGCACGCGAAGGATCGCCTCTTGATTGACGACGGCCGACTGTCGTTGGAAGTGTTGGACGTCGACGACAATGATGTTCGCTGCCTCGTCGTCGAGGGCGGCGAGGTGTCGGACCATAAAGGTGTGTCACTGCCGAATGTCGCCATTAGCGTTCCCGCTCTTTCCGATAAAGACATCGCTGACCTGCGTTTCGCGCTGGAACTTGGCGTAGATCTCGTAGCGTTGTCCTTTGTGCGTTCGCCCGACGATATCCGACCCGTGCACGAGATCATGGCCGAGGTTGGTGTCAGGCGCCCAGTTTTGGCCAAATTGGAGAAGCCTGAGGCCGTTAACCTTCTCGAGTCGATCGTGTTGTCGTTTGACGGCCTGATGGTCGCCCGCGGTGATCTCGGTGTCGAGCTGCCGCTGGAGCAGGTGCCGCTGGAGCAGAAACGGGCGGTGCAGCTGTGTCGCGAAAACGCTAAGCCCGTCATCGTCGCTACACAAATGCTCGACTCGATGATCTCCAACGCGCGGCCGACCCGGGCCGAAACCTCCGATGTGGCCAACGCCGTATTGGACGGTGCCGACGCCGTGATGTTGTCCGGCGAAACCAGCATCGGGAAATATCCTATCGGGACGGTGCGGACGATGGCGCGTATCATCGCCCACACCGAACAAGGGGAGTTCGACGCGCCGGACCTGGAACATGATCCACGCACTCAAGGTGGCGCTGTGACCATGGCGGCCGCGCAAATGGCCAAGGCTTTGGAAGCCAAGGCGCTGGTGGCTTTCACTCAAACCGGCGACACCGTTCGGCGTCTGGCGCGTCTGCACGGTTCCATGCCGCTGGTCGCATTCACGCCCGAGGAAGCGACACGCAATCAACTTGCCCTGTCGTGGGGCGTCGACTGCCACCGCGTGCCGTTTGTCGATCACACGGACGACATGTTTGCGCAGGTCGATAGCGCGATGCAGCAACTCAAGAAAGCCAAGCCGGGTGACCTGGTCGTCATCGTGGCGGGGTCACCCCCGGGAATGCCCGGTATGACGAATACCGTACGCATCCACCGGATCGGATTGGCTGACAGAACATGACTGAAGAGCAAAAAGGGCAGCAGGAACTCGATGAACTGTTGAACGTGCTCGACCTTGAACGCATCGAAAACAACATCTATCGCGGAATCGGTCCGCAGGTGAAGCCGCAGCGTGTGTTCGGTGGCCAGGTCGCAGGGCAGGCTCTGGTCGCCGCGGGACGTACCACCGACTCGTCCCGCAAGGTGCATTCCTTGCACGGTTACTTCGTGCGGCCAGGGGATTCCCGCAAACCGATCGTGTACGAAGTCGAGCCGATTCGGGACGGGCGTTCGTTCTCGGTGCGGCGGGTGAGCGCGATCCAAGACGGCAAGACCATCTTCTTCATGTCAGTGTCGTTCCACGTGGGAGAAGAAGGACTCGAGCACGCCGAGCCGATGCCTAAGGACGTGCCGAACCCGCGTGACCTGCCGCCTCTGTCCACCCATGCCGAGAAAATTCCCAACTGGATCGATATTTGGCCCAGCGTGCCCGGACCTATCGACATGCGATACGTGGGTTCGTCCGGCTTCGTACCTTCCGGGCAGCGTCCGCCATCGCTGGAACAGCGGGTGTGGATGCGGGCCGACGGTAAACTCCCGGACGATCAGCTGCTCCATGTATGTATCCTCACCTATGTCTCTGACCTCACCCTTTTGGATAGTGTGCTGAACCGTCACGGTCAGGTGTGGGGCGCGGAGGGCTACGGCGGTACGAGCCTGGACCATGCGCTGTGGTTCCATCGTCATTTCCGCGCTGACGAGTGGTTCCTGTACGACTCGATGTCGCCGTCCGCCGCATCCGGTAGGGGGCTGGCGCGGGGACAGTTCTTCACCGAAAATGGCGATCACATCGCGACCGCGGTCCAGGAGGGCCTGTTGCGTCGCGCTCCACAAGGGTGGCGCAACGTCAATAAAGCTTAATGTTGCACAGTGTGCAGTAGTCGTCACCGACGATGGAAGTGCCTGGTGTGGTTCGGTGACGGCTGTGCGCAGCAATGACATCACAGTGACTCCCGATTTTGGGCCACGATCGATGCCCAATCTCGATAACGGCTTAGGTCGTTGGCAGGATATGCCCACGCAACCCTGTCGACGAAAGAGATTGCTATGAGTTTTCCGGGGCCACCTCCGGCCAGCTTTCTACCCCCTTCCGCGCCGAAACGTTCCCGCTCGGGTGGGTTCGTGCTGTTGCTTGCCGGAATTGCGGCCGTCAGCGCGATCTGGCTTCCGTGGGTGAGTCATGCCGACACTTCGCTCAGCCTGAAGGAGGTGGCTACGCAGCTAGCCGAGGTCGAAGGTGCGTCCATTCTCGATAATCCCACCACCTGGTTTTACTCGGTGATCGCGGGAGCCGCGCTTGCCATCCTCTTCGGTTTGGTCGGGGTGGCCGGCAATAAAGGCGTGAATATCTGTGCCGGCATATTTGGGCTCATGAGCGTCGTATGCATCGGCTATCCGCCGATGTGGGCGCTGCTGGCGCAAGACGGAAACATTCAGGACACTCTTGACACCGTCGGTGTGGGTTTCTACGTGGGAGCCGGCGCGGGTGTCGTGGCGCTCATCGGAAGTCTCGTAGCGTTCGCGGGTGCAGCCAGGACCTGATTTTCGTCTGGACCGCGCCGGGTGGGATAAGCTGCTCGCCCGTAAATGTGGTGCCGGCCGCATAGCGGCACCGCACAATAAGAATCCCTCGTCCCGAAAGTCTCGAGACGAGGGATTCTTCGTAGCGACTCAAAGAATGTCGCTTAAGCGTGCCCTGGGTGGGAGTCGAACCCACACTGTATGGGTTTTGAATCCATCTTCTCTGCCAATTGGAATACCAGGGCATTGCGGCGCCGGAGAATAAAAAGTCCCGTACACCTGCATCTGAACCATACTCGGCTCCAGCTGCGTGTGTAGTTTACCTTCGCGTCAAGTCAGATCGAACCGGGCCCCCTTTGAACGCCCCACATATTCGGCGGGACCGTATCGATCTGTACCGGACCACCCGCTACTCTTTGTCGAGGCGTGTGGTGAACAGCCGGCACGCGTGCTACCAGCTTAGGGAAGGTTGGGCGATGACGGCCACCGGGAATGAGCCGCGCCGAGTGCTGATTGCCGAGGATGAGGGGCTCATCCGACTGGATCTGGCCGAGATGCTTTCCGAAGAGGGCTTCGAGGTGGTCGGGGAGGCCGCCGACGGTCGCGCGGCCGTGGATCTGGCAGTGGAGACCCGGCCGGATTTGGTCATCTGCGACATCCAGATGCCGATTATGGATGGCATCGAGGCGGCCGAGCAGATCGTTTCCCAACGGATCGCTCCCGTCATCATCTTGACGGCGTTCAGTCAACGCGATCTCATTACGCGGGCGCAAAG
>DXIM01000079.1 GCA_019112895.1 Candidatus Stackebrandtia faecavium | reverse complement strand
CGGTCCACCCAAAAGATCGCCTCGCCACCTTCCTGTCCTTTTTCGGCGGTACCAAGGTCGAGCGGAGCCTGGAATACATCAACTGCCGCGCCGTCAATGTTCGCCTCCTTCATCCAAGATGCCTTTTCTTTGAGGATGGACTTGTCGCCCGCGTCATCGTGCACGAGCGAAAGGACCGCCGACAGCGTTATGTCCAAGACTTGGTGGTCGTCGTTGTGATCCGATGATTCCTGGCCGGACGAGGAGGCACGCACAGTCCAGCCCGTCGCCGGCGGCGCGGCCGGATCCGAGTCGGCATCTGCGGTGTGAGTGGCGGTAAGTCCAGGCACCGCTTGGACGAGCTGTTCGGGTTGCGATGTGCCTTCGGGAGTGATCGCCACGCTTGCCAGCTGGTGTTTCCAATCGACGTGCCCGGTCGCACCGCCGTTGGCACCATCGAAGGTGACCGACATGGCGACGGGGTCGGAGGCGGCGTTGTTCACCGGCACTTTTGCCAGTCGTCCAGCCTCCGAGTCGGTGAGTTTCCGGGGTTGGGGGTCGTCGCTGCCGAGGCAGCTGGACGCCGACCACCCGACTCCGACGATCATGGCGGCGCAGGCCACCCAGGTCAACGCGGTGCGAAATTTCGAGCGGTTTTCGTTGCTTGTCACAGCAATGACTAACGAGTCGGCAGCGAAGTGGTGATTCGTTGCCCTTGCGCGCGAGAAGATGTCTCACGAGCGCGTTAAGTTGGGTTCGTGAGTTCCGAGATTGTGCGTGCCGATGGCACCTTTACGGTGGTAAGCGACTACGAGCCGTCGGGCGACCAGCCGACCGCAATCGTCGACCTGGCTGCCCGCATCGAAGCCGAAGAACGCGATGTGGTGTTGCTGGGGGCCACTGGTACCGGTAAGAGCGCCACGGCGGCGTGGCTTATCGAGAAGCTGCAACGCCCCGCCCTGGTCATGGCGCACAACAAGACGCTGGCCGCTCAGCTGGCGAAGGAGTTTCGGGAGCTGCTGCCGCATAACGCGGTGGAGTATTTCGTGTCGTATTACGACTACTACCAACCCGAGGCGTATGTGCCTCAAACCGACACCTACATCGAGAAGGATTCGTCGATCAACGACGAGGTCGAACGGCTGCGGCATTCGACGATGCATTCGCTGTTGACACGTAAAGACGTGGTCGTGGTGGCTACGGTCTCGGCGATTTACGGCCTGGTCACGCCGACCGAGTACTACATGCATACGGCGACGGTGAAGGTCGGTCAGGAATACGAGCGCGACGCGCTGCTGCGGCGTTTGGTGGAGATCCAGTACGCCCGCAACGATTACGCGTTCACCCGGGGGACGTTTCGCGTCCGCGGCGACACGATCGAGATCATCCCCGCATATGAGGAGCTCGCCGTCCGCATCGAAATGTTCGGCGACGAGATCGACAAGCTCGCGTACCTCAACCCGCTCACGGGTGACATCGTCAAAGAGGTCGATGAACTGGTCATCTTCCCGGGCGCCGCGTACCTGTCCAGCGGCGAGAATATGGAACGCGCGATCGGCGACATCGAAACGGAGTTGGCCGAACGCTTGACCCAGTTCGACCGTCAGAACAAGCCGTTGGAGGCCCAGCGCCTGCGGATGCGCACCACGTACGACATCGAGATGATGCGCGAGATCGGCACTTGTTCGGGGATCGAGAACTATTCGCGACACATCGACGGCCGTAGCGAAGGGGAGCCACCGTTCACCCTGCTTGACTATTTCCCGGAGAATTTCCTCACGATCATCGACGAATCGCACCAAACGATTCCGCAAATAGGCGGCATGTATGAGGGTGATGCGTCGCGGAAACGCACGCTCGTGGAGCACGGTTTCCGTCTGCGAAGCGCGATGGACAACCGACCGCTGCGTTTCGACGAGTTTCGTGCCCGCGTTGGGCAGTCGGTGTACATGTCCGCCACTCCGGGGCCGTGGGAGATGGAGCAGTCGAACGGTCAGTATGCGGAGCAGGTGATCCGCCCGACCGGTCTGGTCGACCCGAAGGTGGTCGTGCGCCAGACCAAGGGGCAAATCGACGACCTGATGCACGAGATCTCGACGCGTACCGAAGCGAACGAACGCGTCCTGGTCACGACATTGACCAAGAAGATGGCCGAGGACCTCACGGATTACTTCCTCGACCATGGTGTGCGCGTGCGTTACCTGCATTCCGAGGTCGACACGCTGCGCCGGGTGGAGTTGCTGCGGGAGCTGCGTTCCGGCGACTTCGATGTCCTCGTTGGCATCAACCTGCTTCGGGAGGGACTGGACCTTCCCGAAGTGTCGCTTGTGGCGATTCTGGACGCAGATAAGGAAGGCTTCCTGCGTTCCGGCACGTCATTGATCCAGACGATCGGTCGGGCCGCCCGTAACGTCTCGGGCGAAGTGATCATGTACGCCGACAAGATGACTGATTCGATGCGGCATGCTCTGGACGAGACACAGCGCCGCCGCGAAAAGCAGATCGCTCATAACAAAGCCCGCGGCATCGACCCGCAACCGCTGCGTAAACGCATCGGAGACATCCTCGACGAGATCTACACGCAGGCTCAAGACACCGAGACCCTCGTTGGCGGCGCCGGGCGCCAGCAAAGCCGAGGGAAGGCGCCCGTGCCCGGCACACGTAGCCGGGCGGGGGAGATCATCAGCTCCGGTCAAGGCGCGCCGCGCGAGGAAATCAGCGCGATGATCTCCACGTTGAACGAGCAGATGCTGACGGCTGCGGAGAACCTGCAGTTCGAGGTGGCCGCACGCTACCGGGACGAGATCACTGAGCTGAAGCGGGAATTGAGACAATTCGATGAAGCGGGCGCTGCGTAATGCACGAGTCAGCCGCACATTTAGGACCTTCGGTGTAGCGTCAACAACACGACGGGCCAGTGTTACGGCAAGTAACCCAACGTGTCGGGCACAATAATGGGGAACGGAAGGGGAGTAACCCTAACTCAACAGCACGGTCGTCAGCACGACAGGTTCGAACGCTAATACCTGTCCGGGCGTGCTGGTCACAGCGTTTCATGTAGCGCGTGGCGGGTGAGACTTTCCGGTTCTCGCTATGCGTATATACCGGAAAGGCAAGTGAATCGTGACAACCCCTGTGTGGGTGTGGATCCTTACTGTCAGCGTCGTGGCCGTTTTGCTGACCATCGACCTGTTCATCATTGGCAGGCGTCCGCATGAGCCCTCAACCAAGGAAGCAACATCATGGGTGACTTTCTACATCGCCCTGGCCGTTTTGTTCGGAATCGGCGTGTGGATATTCGCCGGGCACACTTACGGCGTCCAATTCTTCACCGGTTACATCACCGAATACAGCATGTCTATAGACAACCTGTTCATATTCATGCTGATCATGTCGAGCTTCTCAGTGCCGCGAAAATTCCAGCAAAAAGCTTTGATGGTCGGCATCATGACCGCGCTAATACTGCGCGCAATCTTCATTGCGATCGGTGCTGAACTCGTCGAACGCTTCGTATGGATATTCTTCATCTTCGGTTTCTTCCTGATTTACACGGCCATTCACATGGTGTTCTCGAAAGAAGACGAAGAAGCGCCCGACAACGCGATCATCCGCTTCGCTAAACGGGTCGTCCCCGTCAGCGACAGCTACGGTAAGGGCACCATATTCACGAAGGTGAACGGCAAACGGATGGCGACACCGTTGCTGATCGTCATGATCGCGCTGGGAACCACGGACCTCATTTTCGCGGTCGACTCGATCCCGGCCACCTTCGGCATCACGCAGGAAGCGTTCCTGGTCTTCACCGTCAACGTGTTCGCGTTGATGGGTCTGCGCCAGCTCTACTTCCTACTGGGTGGCATGCTCAAGAAACTGATCTATCTAACCGCTGGCCTCGCCGCGATCCTCGCGTTCATCGGTATCAAGCTGGTGTTCCATGCTCTTGCGCATAACGACGTGCCGTTCATCAACGGCGGGGAACCCGTCGGCTGGGCGCCCGACATCGACGAGTGGACGTCGTTGATCGTCATCGTGGGCATTTTGGCCGTGGCGACCTTGGCGAGCTTGTTCGTTACCAAACGCCGCGAGAAGAAAGCGAACGCGGCGGGGTCCGTACCCGAAGACAAGGCAACGGACGCATCGGAGTCCACGGATGCCGTTGACGACAACGACTCCGACACGACCGACACGTCCGTTGACAAGACTCAGAAGGACAGGGCGCGGCACAACCGCTGAGTGTCGCGCGCGTGGGTGTTCACTCGTCGAAGACGCTGTGAGCACCCACGTATGTTTCTGCCCGGTCGCCAGTGATCGGCTCCTGCACGACTTTGCCGTAACTGCCGGCGGCGTGAATCATGGTGAGCTCGCCGTCGGCATTGCGTTGGGTCGCCAAACCGATGTGATGGATCGATTTGCCCGGATGCGCAAAGAAGAATAGGTCACCGGGCTGCACCTCGTCGTCCTTGATGGGACGCGTCGCCTCCGCCTGATCACCGGCGTCCCGAGGCAGTTGGATCCCGAGCTGGCGGTATGCGAGGTACACGAGGCCGGAACAGTCGACACCGTAGGCGCTAAGTCCGCCCCACACGTACGGGACGTCGAGCAGCTGTGAAGCCAGACTGACAGACGCGGTCCTGCCCGCGACGGCGGGAATGTCCTCCTTCGGCGCCAAAGTCACGTCGCGCATCCGGATCCAGCCCGGTTGTTGCGGGCCGGGGAGAACGGCGCGGCCCCAACCGCGGTAGGGCCCTTCGTCGAGGATCTGGATGCGAGTGGCCATGGATACGCCGGGAATGAGCACCTCGCCGTCGGGCTCGTCCCGTATCGAAGTCGCCGTCGCCGACACGATGTGGTCCACGCCAGTATCGGTGTTGGTGTCGGTCGTGAGTTGCCGCAGCGGGACCCAGCCGGGGTAGCCGCGGGGGTCGGCGTTGTTGGCTTGATCAAGGACGATGACTTTCGCCCAGGCGTCGCGGATCTCCTCCACGAGTACCCTGTCACCGAGCAGGATCTGGGATTCGGTGCGGCCGTTGAGGCCGTTGACTCGCTCATCACGTGTCATTCCGGCTACCCAGTCACGCACTGCCGAGCGCGTGCCAATGGCGAGACGGTCGGCTTCTTGAGGCGAGTCCGGTTCCTTCCACAGCGTCGCGGTCGCCACACTGATTTGGGCGGTGTTGCCAGCTTCGAGTGCCATGGTGTCCTTTCGGGAATATGAGTAACAGCTTCGGGCGTCGTTCGGTGGGCATGGGGTCGTTATTGCGCGGGTGGAAACTCGATAGCGGCGAGTCCCCGGTCGCTGGCCAGGGTGAGGGCCCCGTGGTCGTACTTCATGGCGGGATCTGTCGATGACAGCCACCAGGCCGCATCGAGGTCTGCAATCGAGGTCAACGGGTAGGCGGCGGCGAGACTGGCCGCCGCGGCAACTCCGATCCGTCCTTCCATCATCGATCCGATGGAGGTGCCGAGATCGTGCTTGGATGCCATATCCAGCATGGTTCGCGCCGTGCGGAGCCCACCGCACTTCGCCAACTTGATATTGACGGCGTCGGCGGCGTTGCGCTCGATCACGGCGCTTAGGTCGCGCACGTCGTGAACTGATTCGTCAGCCATGATCGTGGTATCGACGCTGGCAGTGACCTGAGCGAGGCCGTCGAGGTCATGCGCGGGGGTGGGTTGTTCGATGAGTTCGATGCCGAGGTCGGCGTCTTCGAGCTGACGGATGATGCGGATCGACTGCTTCGGAGTCCAGCCTTGGTTCGCGTCTAGACGCAGGCTGATGTCTTTGCCGATCGCGTCGCGGATGGCGGCGAGGCGCGCGACATCGCTGTCGGGGTCGAGCCCGACTTTCACCTTCAGTGCGGTGAAGCCTTCCGATACGCGTTGTGTCGCGGCTTTGGTGAGGGCTTCGATCTCACCGGCAGGCAAGGTGACCACAGTGGGCACAGTCTTGTCGCTGCCGCCCAAAAGTTGGGTCAGGCTGACGCCCAAGCGTTGTGCGGCAAGGTCATGGAGCGCGACGTCGATGGCGGCTTTCGAGGCGCTATTCGCGACCACTGCCGCCTCTACTTCATTGAGGACAGCGTTAAGGTCGGTGGGATCTTTGCCGATGAGCGCATCTCGGAGGGGTCCATTAATGCAGGCTTGGCCACCTGCCAGTGATTGGCCTGTGATGCGCCACGTCTGCGGGGCTTCTCCGCGTCCTGTGTGGCCCGAATCGTCGGTGACGGTGGCGATGACGGTCTCGGCGTGGCTGGTGCGGCGCAACGCGGTGACGAATTCTGTATGTAGCGAAGCGGTGGCTACCGCCGCGGATACTTCGCGGATGGACATGCGCGTACTTTACGTCATGAGACGCCGTGGAATCTATGGCCGAATGTGGGTCCAGCAACATATTGCCACGTGAAGCGGTGGGAGCGGGCAAAGAGTATTTCGGTAATACCGAATATATAGCGATGGCGAGACATGGGATGTCAGCAGCCGTGTGACTCGATATATATCGAGACCGAGGCATGCATACTGGACAATCCCAACCAACCCCAACCGCTCGCAACACGAAACCCACCCGCTGGCGTCGAACGGCCGCATGTTCAGGGAATGGATGGGCGGGGTAATGGCGTTATAGCCGCTGACGAAGGATCGAAGGGTGAGTTGTCAATGTTGGACCCTCGGGGTTTGTACGAGAAAGTTACGCAAACGCCTCCAGCCGGAGGGGCGGTGTTGCTGCATGACTTCAACGGTTTCATGGACGCGGGTGCGGCCGGCGAAGGAACGACTCGTCACCTGCTTGCCGAATACGAGCACGAACTGCTCGTGCGCTTCGACACCGACCAGTTGCTCAACTACCGCGCGCGGCGCCCGCAGATGACGTTCTCCGGCGACCGTTGGTCGGATTACGAACAGCCCGAACTGGCCATCTACCAGCTTCACGACGACGACTTCAAGCCGTTTCTGTTGCTGACGGGCTCAGAACCGGACCTCCAGTGGGAACGATTCGTCGCGGCCGTCATCGGACTCATCGAGGAATGGCACGTATCGCTGTCAGTCGGGTACCAAGGCATACCAATGGGCACTCCGCACACGCGCCCAATGGGGGTCACCGGGCACGCGACATCCGCAGAACTGTTGCAGGATCTCGATTCCACGATCAGCCACCTCCAGGTGCCCGGGCATGTAGCGGCACTGTTGGAACTGCGCCTGGGGCAGGCCGGCCACGACGCGATCGGTTACGCCGTACACGTCCCGCACTACCTGGCGCAGACGAACTATCCGGCTTCCTCTGTGCGATTGCTGGAGGCCGTCGCTAAAGCAGCCGACCTGACGTTCTCGGACGAAGCACTGCGAGAAAACGCCCGAGACGTCGACGCCGAGGTCGATGCACAGGTGCAAGAATCCGAAGAAGTGGCCAGCGTCGTGGAGGCCCTGGAGCGTCAATACGACATGTTCACGCAGGAACTGGAGAACAAGAATCTCTTGGCGCAGTCCCTCCAGGACCTACCGTCGGCCGACGAGCTGGGCGCTGAGCTCGAACAGTTTCTATCGCAGCAGCACCCGGGATCGTCCGAAAACTAAGGTGCCGTTGAAGTCTGCATATTCTGCATGTATTCCGACAGCACCGCCGATAGCTCCAGCGCCGCGCGGGTCGGGGCCGCATCCTTGTGGTGCCCCACCGCGATAGTGCGATACATCGTGGGCTTGACGAAATGGGTGACCCGCAGCCCGGAGCGCTTGGCGACCATGCTGGGCACGATTGCGGCACCTAGGCCCGCGCGCACATAGCCCAACACCGCGTCCATCTCGCCACCTTCGACGGTGAATCTCGGTTCGAAGCCGGCGTCATGGCAGGCAGCGATCGTGAACTCCCGCAGGTCGTAGCCTTGGCGGAACATCACCAACGATGCATGACGTAGATCGGTGATGCGCAGTCGTTGGCGTTGAGACATCGGTGGCTGATCGGGCGATGAGACGACGACCAACTCTTCGCGAAGGAGCTGGGTTGTCGCCAGTGAGGGCACCACGCCGTGAGATGGCGTGATGATGAGAGCCAGGTCGAGCACGCCATCGGATAGCTTGCGGATCAAATCGCGAGAGCCGCCTTCGTCCACGAAGAGCTCGATACCGGGGTAGCGATCGTGGTAGCGGCGAAGGACGTCGGGGACGATGCTGGCGCACAGGCTCGGTGTGGCCCCGAGCCGGACGCGACCGCGCAACAGCTGCACGGTTTCTTGCACCTCGCGTCTGGCTGACTCGGCGTCGGACAGGATCCGACGCGCGAAGGGGAGTAGGCGCTCGCCGGCATCGGTCAGCGTGATGTTGCCTCGAGTGCGATGAAAAAGCTGCGTTCCGAGATCGCGTTCGAGCGACCGTATCTGCTGCGATAGTGATGGCTGAGCTACGCGCAGTGCCTGCGCTGACCTGGTGAAGTGCCGTGTATCACAGACAGAAACGAAAGATTCCAGTTGGCGAAGCTGCACGCATTGATAATAGGCGG
Source organism: Candidatus Stackebrandtia faecavium (assembly GCA_019112895.1). Taxonomy (GTDB): domain Bacteria; phylum Actinomycetota; class Actinomycetes; order Mycobacteriales; family Micromonosporaceae; genus Stackebrandtia; species Stackebrandtia faecavium. Next base: position 38,747 of record DXIM01000079.1, on the reverse strand, counting down.
TGCCTATCGTGTTGACAGCTTTGATCTCTTTGACGTGATGATGACAACTTTCTAGGCTCGAACCTCATGGCCCTCGATACCCGCGCAAAAAATACTTCCAAGGTCGGGACGTTGTGGGGTTCAACGATCGGTAAGAAAGCAGCCATGGCCGTAACAGGCATCATCATGGTCGCTTACCTCGTTGCCCACATGGCCGGAAACCTCAAAATCTTCTCCGGCCCCGATGATTTCAACGACTATTCGCATTTCCTTCGCACCATCGGCTCGCCGATGGTGCCGTATGGGGGTGTCTTGTGGATCCTGCGCATAATCCTGCTGGTCAGTGTCGTAGTCCACATTGTTGCCGCGGTTCAGCTGAGTCGTCGCGGCATCCGTGGGCGCGCTTGGCGTAAAGGCTCGCGCTCACGCGGTGACTACCTGACGTTCACCATGCGCTCCGGTGGTGTTGTGCTCGGGCTCTTCGTCGTGTGGCACCTGCTCGACCTCACGTTGTTGGTCGTGAACACCAATGCGCAAGCAGGGCACCCGTACGAAAACGTTGTGGCCACGTTCTCGAGCTGGTACGGCAACGCCATCTACCTTGCTGCATTGTTGGCGCTGGGTTTCCATCTGCGCCATGGCATCTGGAGCGCCGTCCAAACGCTCGGTGCCGGAACTGAATCACGCGATCGGGCGCTCAAGGTCATCGCGAATTCAGTGGCCATTGTGATCACTGTCGGCTTCATGGCAGTGCCGATCTCGGTGATGACAGGAGTAGTGAGCTTATATGCATAATGACGGATACAGCGTTGGTGACGACATCCGCGACTCGAAGGCGCCTACTGGCGATATCTCGCAGCGGTGGGAGAAGCGCCGCTTCGGTGCCCGACTCGTCAACCCCGCGAACAAACGCAAGCTGAACGTCATCGTCGTGGGCACCGGCCTCGCCGGCGGCTCAGCCGCCGCAACCCTGGGCGAACTGGGTTATAAGGTCAAGAGCTACTGCTACCAGGACTCGCCGCGCCGTGCCCACTCGATCGCCGCGCAGGGCGGCATCAACGCCGCCAAGAACTACCGCAACGACGGCGACTCGGTCCACCGCCTGTTCTACGACACCGTCAAAGGTGGCGACTTCCGTTCGCGGGAATCCAATGTGCATCGCCTAGCCGAGGTCTCGGTCGAAATCATCGACCAGTGCGTGGCGCAGGGTGTGCCGTTCGCGCGCGAGTACGGCGGACTGCTGGACACCCGTTCGTTCGGGGGCGCCCAGGTTTCGCGCACGTTCTACGCCAGAGGGCAAACGGGGCAGCAGTTGCTTTTGGGTGCTTACCAGGCGCTCGAACGGCAGATCTCGGCCGGCAACGTCGAGATGCACGAGCGTCACGAAATGCTCGAACTCATCATCGTCGATGGCCGTGCACGCGGCGTCGTCGTGCGCGATCTGGTGACCGGCGAGATCACCACCGAGTACGCCGATGCAGTTGTGCTGGCATCGGGCGGCTACGGAAACGTCTTCTTCCTGTCGACCAACGCCAAGGGTTGCAATGTCACGGCGACCTGGCGTGCGCACCGCAAGGGCGCGCTGTTCGCGAACCCGTGCTACACGCAGATCCACCCGACATGCATCCCGGCCTCGGGCGACCACCAGTCGAAACTGACACTGATGTCGGAGTCGCTGCGTAACGACGGTCGCGTATGGGTGCCGAAAAAGGAGGGTGACACTCGTGCCGCGGGCGACATCCCGGAGGACGAACGCGATTACTACCTGGAACGGATCTACCCGGCGTTCGGGAACCTGGTCCCGCGCGACATCGCGTCCCGCGCCGCGAAGAACCAGTGCGACGCCGGCAAAGGCGTCGGCCCGGGTGGTTTGGGCGTCTACCTCGATTTCGCTTCGGCGATCGCGCGTTTGGGCAAGGATGCGGTCGAGGCGAAGTACGGCAACCTATTCGATATGTACGAGCGCATCACGGGTGAGAACCCGTATGAGCAGCCGATGCGTATCTACCCGGCCGTGCACTACACGATGGGTGGCCTATGGGTCGACTACGATCTACAATCGACGATTCCGGGCCTGTTCGTGATCGGTGAAGCCAACTTCTCCGACCACGGTGCCAACCGCCTTGGCGCGTCGGCGCTGATGCAGGGGCTCGCCGATGGCTACTTCGTTTTGCCGAACACGATCAGCGACTATCTCGCCGACGGACCGTTCGACGCGATCGACGAGAACCACCCGGACGTCGCCGCGGCGCGTGCCTCTGTCGAGGAACGCATCAACTCGCTGCTGGCGGTCGACGGTGACCGTACGGTCGACTCGTTCCACCGTGAGCTCGGCAAGATCGTGTGGGAATACTGCGGCATGGAACGTAGCGATGCCGGACTGCGTAAAGCCATCGGTCTCATCACCGATTTGAGGACAGAGTTCTGGAAACGGGTCAAAATCCCCGGTTCCGGCGCTGAATTCAACCAGTCCTTGGAACGAGCCGGACGTGTCGCCGACTTCCTCGAGATGGCCGAGCTGATGTGTATCGACGCGCTGCACCGTACTGAATCGTGCGGTGGCCATTTCCGCGCCGAAAGCCAAACCGAAGAGGGGGAGGCCAAGCGCGACGACGAAAACTTCTCGTACGTCGCCGCGTGGGAGTACACCGGAGGCGAGCCGGTTCTACACAAGGAGAACCTGCAATTCGAGTATGTTAAACCGACTCAGCGGAGCTACAAATGAGACTGAACCTGCGTATTTGGCGTCAATCTGGTCCACAAAGCCCCGGAGAGAAGGTTACCTATCAGGTCGATGACGTGTCGCCCGACATGTCGTTCCTGGAGATGCTCGACGTTCTCAACGAGCGCTTGACCGTCGAAGGCGAAGACCCCGTCGCATTCGACCATGACTGCCGTGAAGGCATCTGCGGGATGTGTTCGCTCATGATCAACGGGCGTGCGCACGGGCCACAGCGGGCCACGACGACCTGCCAGCTGCACATGAGGCAGTTCAAGGACGGCGACACGATCGAGATCGACCCGTGGCGGGCTTCGGCCTTCCCGGTGGTGAAGGACCTCGTCGTCGACCGCTCCGCCTTCGACGACATCATCTCGTCCGGCGGTTACGTATCAGCGCCGACCGGTTCGGCTCCGGACGCGCACTCGACACCGATACCGAAGGACGATGCCGACAACGCTTTCGCCAACGCGGCATGCATCGGCTGCGGCGCGTGCGTGGCGGCCTGCCCGAACGGTTCGGCGTCGTTGTTCACCGCGGCAAAGGTGACGCATCTGAACTCGCTGCCGCAGGGGCAGCCGGAACGTCACCAACGCGTGATCAACATGGTCGAGACCGCCGACGAGGCCGGGTTCGGCGGTTGCACGTTGACCGGGGAATGCGCCGACGCATGTCCTAAAGACATTCCGTTGTCGAGTATTTCGGTCCTGAACCGGGAGTACCTGAAGGCTTCGGTCAAGGTCACGAGGCATTAGCGACAGCAACGAAACCGGGGAGACGATGCGGATTACTCGTCTCCCCGGTTTTTTGCTGGCTGTATAGGCGATGCCGGGGTTGCGATGCGTCTGCCGCGGGGACGATGCCCCGTAACCGCGGAGTGAATGGCGCAGTTAAGCCGTTGTATGCAGGCTGCGTCACATCGGTGGTTTCGCGGTCGAAGGTCGCTGATGCCGCCCGGGATACAATCTCGGCGACTGACAACATGACGCACTGGGGAGGTGGGCGTGACGAGGCAGGTGGTGGATTCGTCAGCCTGGCGTGTATGGACCTGGCCTAACCTGGTGACTTTCGTCAGGCTCAGTGGGATTCCCGTTTTTTGCTACCTGCTGATGGACACGCCGTTTACCCTCGCCGCGATCATCGTCTTGGCCGTCGGTGGCGGTACCGATTGGGTCGACGGATTCCTTGCGCGCAAACTCGGCCAGGAAAGCAGGATGGGACGGCTTCTCGATCCGCTGGTCGACCGTCTCTACATCCTGGTGGCCGTTTCGGTACTGACCCTGGAAGGGCTTTTGCCGTGGCAGTTCACCGCGGTTTTGTTGGCGCGGGAAGCCGTAATGGCGACCATCGTCATAATCTTGCGCTGGAAGGGCTACGAGTCGCTGAGCGTCCATTATGTGGGTAAAACGGCGACGTTCATCATCTTCATGTCGTTCCCGATCCTGGTACTGGCCGGCGTCTTCGAATCCACGGAGGTGTGGGCCAGGCCGGCTGGCTGGGCGCTGGCCTGGTGGGGCATCGTGCTGTACTGGCTTTCGGCGATTATCTATCTCGTCCAAGCGATCCCACTGCTGCGTCACTTGCGTCCACGCACGGTGGTTTCGCATTGAGTAAGCAACGTCAGACCCGAACTCCAAAGAATCTCGGGGTGTCGTCCGTCGACCTGCTGGCTCGGTTCTGGGATGACCCCGTCGATTACGATGCCCGGCCAGCGTCCACCGAGCCGAAACGTTCCCGCCCAAGACGTGTGGTCACGTTGGTCACTTTGGTGATCGTCGGCCTCCTTTTTGCGGCCGCGTATCGCAATACGGTCGCCGCCGCGCCCGGGCAGGCGGAAGCGCACGAGAAGCTTCGCGAAGACATCGCGCAGCAACGACTCGAAAACGGGGAGAGCGCGGCGGAGGCGGGGAAGCTGCGCGACGAAGTGAATGAATTGCGTGACGACCTGATCGGCAGCCAAGATCAGGTGGATCAGCTGCACGACACCGAGGCGCTGGCCGGGCTGCGTGCGGTGACTGGAGACGGCATGACTGTCACGATCGCGGATGGCCCGGGGCCGGAGGATTCGTCCCGGACGGACCTGGGCGCCGTGTACGACAAAGACCTCCAGTTGGCGGTGAACGCTGCCTGGGCGTATGGCGCGGAGGCAGTCTCGATCGACGATCAACGACTCACTTCCACGTCGTCGATCCGGGCCGCAGGTAAGGCGATCTTGGTCGATTTCGCTGCGGTGGAGAGCCCGTACACGATCAAAGTCATCGGCCCCGACGAGATGTTGGAGCAGTTCGAGACCTCCGCGATCGCGGAGACTTTCGCCGATTACGAGAAGCGCTACGGCATAACGATGACGGTCACACAGGACTCCGATATGACGCTGCCGGCGGCGCCCGCGTCTGCCTTGAACCACGCGAGCCCGAAGGAGGGCAATTGATATACGCGCTACTTGCGTTGGCTGCCGGGATCGCCGCGGGGGTGGTCTTCGATGTCGACGTACCCACGCAGGTTCAGCCGTATCTGCCCATCGCAGTGGTTGCGGCTTTGGATGCCTTGTTCGGCGGTGTGCGGGCACACTTGGATCGTCGTTTCGATGACAAACAGTTCGTCGTGTCGCTTGTGTTCAATGTGTTGATCGCGGCGTTGATTGTTTTCTTCGGTGACCTATTGGGGGTGGGTGCGCAATTGTCGACGGGAGTGGTCGTTGTATTGGGAATCAGGATCTTCTCGAACGCGGCGGCGATCCGGCGGCACCTGTTTAGCGCCTGAGGAGGATGTTGTGGCTGATAACGAACATGACGCCGAGCGTGCCGAAACCGAAGGTGAGAACACGAGCGGATCGCAGTCTTCGGACCCGCTGCGCCGTCGACCGCGCATCGGTTACACCGCCGCGATATTGGTGGCGCTGCTGGGGTTCACGATCGCGGTGCAAATACGAAGCAATGACGAGGCGGGATTGGACACGGCCCGCACGGAAGACCTCGTCCGGATCCTGTCCGACCTCGACTCGCAACGCAGCCGATTGCGGGATGACATAGCCGAACTCAATCAGGACCGGGACGAGCTAGCCAGCGGCAGCAGGGGACGGCAGGCTGCCCTGGACCGGGCCCGGGCGTTGGCCGACAGTGTGGCGATCCTGGCCGGCACGATCGGGGCGCAGGGGCCCGGCCTGGTCTTGACTTTTTCTCCTGGTGATTCCCCGATCGAGCCGCACGTGATGTTGGATGCCGTGCAGGAGTTGCGGGGAGCCGGAGCCGAAGCAATGCAATTGGACGGTCCTAACGGTGCGTCGGTGAGAATCGTGGCATCCTCGTACTTCGCCGAACAGGGTGGCGCGCTGCTCGTCGACGATGTCAGCGTGTCGGCGCCGTATGTGTTGCGTGTGATTGGTGATCCGGACACAATGTCGACCGCGCTTAATATTCCGGGTGGGGTCGCAGACACAGTGCAAAAGGACGGCGGTACCGTCAAGGTCGGACAGCCGGAGTCTGTCAGTGTGGAGACATTGGCGAAAGTACGGACGCCGCAGTACGCCGAACCGGTTGATTAGAAGGGAACTTGGGCCGTGAATGCATCGACGCTTCGTTTCACCTCCGATCATGAGTGGGTGCGGGAACCATCTGAGCAGGGAACGGTACGGGTGGGGATCACCGACTACGCCCAGCAGGCATTGGGCGACATTGTGTATGTACAGTTGCCGGACACCGGTACGAAAATCACCGCGGGCGATGTGATCGGGGAAGTCGAATCGACGAAATCGGTCTCCGACATTTACGCACCGATTTCGGGGACGATCACCGCGCGCAATGACGCATTGGACGATGCGCCCGAAACCGTCAACACGAGCCCGTTGGAAGACGGTTGGCTGTTCGAGATCGAGCCCGATGATGTCGCCGATGTTGCAGGCTTGCTTGACGCTGCAGCATACGCCAAACTTACAGAGTAACTGTTTTGCCAAGCTTTCAGGAACATTCAGACCTACGAGGATCTATAGAGGTGGCCAAATGACGCGCCCAGGCGACGAGTACCCTCCGCTCGACGTGACGTCGACAATGAATCTCGGCGCAATCGAAGAGGCGCTTGACACTTCATCACCGGAAGTGAACGCGAACCGGTTGACCGATTCTTTGCCGCCCGGTACTGCTTTGCTTCTGGTGCGGCGCGGCCCGAATGCTGGTGCCCGGTTCTTGCTGGACCTTGATGTCACGACTTCGGGGCGTCACCCGGACAGCGACATTTTCCTCGACGACGTGACCGTGTCGCGCCGCCACGCTGAATTCCACCGCGACAGCGGGGTTTTCACGGTGCGCGACGTCGGCAGTTTGAACGGCACGTATGTCAACCGGGAGCGGGTCGAGACCGCGACATTGGGCAACGGCGACGAGGTGCAGGTCGGAAAATTCCGGCTAGTGTTTATCGCAGGGCCACAAGCCCAGTAAGGAACCCGAAGCTATATCGCTCGGTGGGGGCGGAGTGTACGGTCGAATGGGTAACCGCATTGACCCCACGCGACGCGTGAATTGGCGAACAAAGGTGGGCTGGTGCACGAGCTGAGGATAGTTGGCGTCCGGGTGGAACTTCCCACCAACCAGCCGATCGTACTGCTCAAGGAAGTCGACGGGGATCGTTTCCTGCCCATATGGATTGGGGCCGTGGAGGCGACCGCGATCGCCTATGAGCAGCAGGGGATCACACCGGCGAGGCCGTTGACGCACGATCTGATGCGGGACGTTTTGGTCGCTTTGGGCGCAGACCTTCAGATGATCGAAATCAACGACATCAAGGACGCGGTCTATTTCGCCGACCTGGTTTTCGACGGGGATGTCAGAGTGTCGGCGCGGCCGTCGGATGCGATTGCACTGGCGCTGCGCACCGGTACACCGGTACGGTGTACCGAAGAAGTGCTGGATGAATCAGGCATCACGATGTCCGAAGACGACGATGACGAAGTAGAAAAATTTCGCGCGTTTCTCGACAACGTGACACCCGAAGATTTCGCCGAATAGCCGCGACGCAACCGCAACTTTCGTCCGGTTGGTACCGAAACGCGAAAACGTGTCCAGCCGCAAGTGTGATCGTGTCGTGCACATAAAACTGCGGGAGGGTGGCGGAAATCGTGTCGGTACAAGCGTGGCAGCAGACCAACTCCGAAAACGATGGCTACCGTGGCCCGGTCGCGTGCGCGGCAGCGGGCATCAGCTACAGGCAACTCGATTACTGGGCGCGTACCCGGCTGGTCGAACCGAGCGTGCAGACCGCGGGCGGTTCCGGCACGCAACGGGTGTACTCGTTTCGCGACATCGTCGTGTTGAAGGTAGTGAAACGCCTATTGGATGCCGGTGTTTCGTTGCAGAACATTCGCAAAGCGATCGAGGTTTTGCGTGCGCGTGGAGCCAACGATCTCGCCGAAATCACGCTGATATCCGACGGTACGACCGTGTACGAATGCCGTTCGCCCGAGGAGGTCGTGGATCTTCTGCAGGGCGGTCAGGGCGTTTTCGGTATCGCGCTTGCGGGCGCTGTGCAGGAGATTGAGGCGTCCGTGTCGCCGTTGCGGGCCGATTCCGGTGCGGTAGCGCCGGTGCAGACCGTCGACGAACTCGCCCAGCGCCGGGCGCGTCGCGCCGCCAGCTGATTTCGCCGACCTGCGATTTCGGGCTGCTGGATCGGCAGGCTATGGTTAGTGGCGAAGGCCAAAAACCCATGTGGGAGAGTTCGTTGCGTTATGCGCGGCGACGCCGAAGGAGCAACTCCTCCCCGAAAACCTCTCAGGCCACAAGGACCGCATGGGTTGGCACCTCTGGAGAGCAGACGACAGCGTCGTCTCACCGAAGGGGCAAGCCGCTTTACGTGGTGAAACTCTCAGGGTTACGTGACAGAGGGGGAGGACCCATCGCGGCGGGAGGACCCGCGCGAGCCGACGATGAGTCCTTTTGGAGCCTTGATGACTACGCATCACACCGATATCCCGTTCGCGCGCCGCCATATCGGGCCATCCGAATCTCAGCGTCAACGGATGCTGGAGACGGTCGGCTACCAAAGCGTGGGGGAGCTGATCGACGCCGCCATGCCGGCGTCGATACGGGAAGACGGCGACACGCTGAGCCTGCCCCCGGCGGTTTCCGAAACAGAGGCGACCGCTGAACTTGCGCAGCTTGCTGCACGTAACCAGGTCAAGCATTCGATGATCGGCATGGGCTACTACGGGACGCACACGCCCGCGGTGATCCGACGCAATGTCTTCGAAAATCCGTCTTGGTACACCGCCTACACGCCGTACCAACCCGAGATTTCGCAGGGCCGCTTGGAAGCGCTGTTGAACTTCCAAACCATGGTCTCGGACTTGACCGGACTCGACATCGCCGGTGCGTCGCTACTGGACGAAGCCACCGCCGCCGCTGAGGCCATGACCTTGGCCCGTCGCGTTGGTAAGACGAAGTCGTCGGTGTTCGTCGTTGATGACGACACGTTGCCGCAAACATTGGCGGTCCTACGGACCCGTGCGGTTCCCCTCGGCATTGACGTTGTCGTCGCCGACTGCCGCAAGGCTGATGATCTTCCGGACGAATTCTTCGGTATTTTGTTGTCGCAGCCAGGATCCAGCGGCATTGTCCGCGACCACCGCGGCGTGATCGCCGCCGCTAAACAGCGCGGTGCCCAGGTCGCGATCGCGGCCGATTTGCTCGCGTTGACGATGCTGGAGTCCCCGGGAAGTCTCGGGGCCGATATCGCCGTCGGCACGACGCAGCGCTTCGGCGTCCCGATGGCATTCGGCGGCCCCCACGCCGGTTACATGTCGGTGCGTAAGGGCTTGGAACGTTCGCTGCCGGGACGTTTGGTCGGCGTATCACGTGACACGCACGGAACCCCGGCCTACCGACTCGCACTGCAAACTCGCGAGCAGCACATTCGACGCGAAAAGGCCACGAGCAACATTTGCACCGCCCAGGTCCTGCTAGCGGTCATGGCGTCCTGCTACGCCGTCTACCACGGCCCGGAAGGGCTGCGCGCCATCGCGCAGCAGGTCCACGACCACGCTGAGACGCTCGCCTCCGGCCTGACCGCCGGCGGCGTCGACGTGTGGAGCGGGCCGCGGTTCGACACGGTGACTGCGACCGTTGCCGGACGCGCTGCCGAAGTGGTCGCCGCAGCGGCCGCCCGCGACATCAACATCCGATTCGTCGACTCCGACACCGTGTCCGTCGCCTGTGACGAGACGACGTCACAGGCGCACGTGGAAGCGATTTGGGACGCGTTCGGCGTCGGGCATGTCAGCCCGATCGAGGACGCGTTGTTTGAGCCGGACGTGGCGCGCAGCGACGACTATCTGACGCATGAGGTCTTTCATTCGCATCGTTCCGAAACCTCGATGTTGCGGTACCTGCGGCGTCTCGCCGACTTCGATTTCGCGCTCGATAGGGGCATGATCCCGCTGGGGTCGTGCACGATGAAGCTCAACGCGGCTTCCCAGATGGAACCGGTGAGCTGGCCCGGGTTCGCCAACATCCACCCGTATGCTCCTGCCGACCAGGTTACCGGCTACCACGAGATGGTGCGCGGTCTCGAAGACTGGCTGTGCGACGTCACGGGGTACGACGCCGTCAGTGTGCAGCCGAACGCCGGCTCTCAAGGGGAACTGGCTGGCCTGCTGGCGATCCGCGCCTACCATGATGCACGCGGCGAACACCACCGCACTGTCTGCCTCATCCCGTCCAGCGCACACGGCACGAACGCGGCATCGGCCATCATGGCGGGCATGCGCGTCGTCGTCGTCGCTTGCGATGATGAAGGCAACATCGACATGAACGACCTGGACACGAAGCTCGCGGAACATGCCGATGCGCTGGCCGGGATCATGGTGACCTATCCGTCGACTCACGGCGTATACGAGTCCGAGATTACGAGCCTGTGCGAGAAGGTGCACGACGCTGGCGGGCAGATTTATGTCGACGGTGCCAACCTGAACGCATTGTTGGGCTTCGCCAAGCCGGGGAAATTCGGCGCCGACGTCTCGCACTTGAACCTGCATAAGACGTTTTGCATCCCGCATGGTGGAGGTGGACCGGGAGTCGGTCCCGTCGCCGCACGTGCGCACCTGGCGCCGTACCTGCCGCAGGATCCGCTGCATGCGGACGGGCCAGTGGGTCCGGTGTCCGCTGCTCAGTTCGGTTCGGCCGGGATCCTGCCGATCCCGTGGATGTACCTGCGCATGATGAGCGGTGACGGGCTGAAAGAGGCCACCGGCGTGGCCGTTTTGGCCGCCAACTACATCGCTGCGCGGCTCGGTGACCACTACCCGGTGCTGTACAGCGGCAACAAGGGGCTTGTGGCCCATGAGTGCATTTTGGACCTACGTCAGCTGGCGAAGGAAACGAAGATCACTGTGGATGATGTGGCGAAGCGTCTGATCGACTACGGCTTCCACGCGCCGACCATGTCATTCCCCGTCGCGGGAACCTTGATGGTGGAACCCACCGAAAGCGAGGACCTCGATGAGATCGACCGGTTCTGCGACGCGATGATCGCGATTCGCCGGGAGATTGACCAGGTCGGTTCCGGCCATTGGCCTGCCGACGACAACCCGCTGACGAAAGCGCCGCACACCGCCTACGACCTCACCCAAGATTGGGACCGTGCTTACGACCGGGAAACGGCCGTATATCCGCTGGGTGTGGTCGCCGATAAGTACTGGCCACCGGTCGGTCGAATCGACGGTGCGTATGGGGACAGGAACTTGGCGTGCGCATGTCCCCCGCCTGAAGCGTTCTCGTAACAGCGGTGCGAATACCGCCGCGGGCCATGTGATTAACTGGGCTGGTCCCCACCTTCCCAGGAGAGATGCCAATGCCCCGCGGCGGTAACCAACCCGGTGTCAAGTCGCATCGGCGGGGTCGACGCAAACGTGTGGTGAAGCGCAAGCTCCCTGTAGCGCCATGGATCGTGATATCGACCGTCCTCGTGCTGGTGGGGAGCCTGCTCGTCACCGGATACGTGCTTCTTCTCGGCCTCGGCTGCAGCGGCACACCGGAGCGGGCGGTCGTGGCGATCTCACCGAGCTTGGAAACCACCATGTCGAAGGTGGCTCACGAGTGGGAGAGCAGTGAACCCAACATCGATGGCCAATGCATCGGTGTCGATTTGGTGTCGAAGTCGTCCGCCGAAGTCGCCTCTCGGCTGGGCGGTAGTTGGAACAAGGACGTCGACGGGAAGCAACCGCACGCCTGGATCCCCGAGTCGACGGCGTGGCTCGAAACCGCGAAAATGACCGACGCTGGTGAGTCCCTCATCCCGGATAAGACGCCTTATGTGGCGACTAGTCCGACCGTCATCGCGATGCCGGAGCCCATGGCAGACAAGCTGGGATGGATACAGGGCCAAGATCCGGTCGCGGGCGAACCGAGTTGGCAAAACCTTGTCGAACTGGCGGGCAAAGACTGGGATGAGTTCGACGCCGACTGGGGCGAATTTAAGGTCGGTATGAGCAATCCCAAAAACTCGACCTCGGGTCTGCACGCCTTGTTGAGTCTTGTCGACGCCAACCAGGACGGGACCGTCGATAGTGAAGAGGTCAGCCACGAAGCCGAACTGCATCACGAACTGGACGAGATGACCGACAGCGTCGACGACCTCATGTCCGGCATGGCCGATGCAGATAGCAAGGACGAACCGTTGAGCTACCTGTCGGCGTTTCCAGCTCTTGAGCGTGACGTGTGGCGTTACAACACGCAAATGGGTGCGTCCGAGAAGCTGACATCGGTGTATCCGTCAGAAGGCAGCCTGGACGCCAACTTCCCGTTGGCGGTATTTCAGGACGCGAACTGGTCGAGCCCGATGCTTCAGGAAATCAGCGAACAATTCGGTAAGTATTTGACCAGCGACGAGGGCCAATCCTATTTCAAGGAAGCCGGCTATCGCGACGGCACCGACCGTTCCGGTGCCTCGACGTTGACGGACGTCAAGGGGATGCAGACCCAGATTGCTGAGCCGCAGCGTAAACCTATGGAGGCGCGCGCGGTGTCGACCACGTTGACGGCGTGGCAGGGCCTGAGCCAGCCGATCAATGTGTTGTTCGTGGTGGATACGTCCCAGTCGATGGGGACGACGGAGACATATCAGGGGGAGAAGAAAACCCGGCTGGAGATTGTGCAGGAAGAGCTGAAGAACACGATTAGTTTGTTCGGTTCCGAAGCCAATGTGGGTCTGTGGAGTTTCGCTTCCGGTGGTTACGACAGTTATCAGGAGCTCATCAGTATGGGTCCTGTCGATAAAGATGCGGCGAAATCGCAGATCGACAGTATGCAGCCGGGTGGGGAAACCGCGTTGAACGCGACCGCGGTTTCCGCGTATGACAAGATTCTGTCGGATTACAACGATGAGAAAGGCGCCGACAATCTTGTTGTGGTCATTTCCGATGGTGGGAATGACGACCCTGCGATGGATTTGTCGACTGAAGATATGAAGTCCGAGTTCAGCGACTTGAAGGCGCAGGATCGTTCGAAATCCGCCTCCATAATGACCATCGGTTACAGCGAAGATGCGGATACTGAGGCGCTAAGGGATGTCGCGGTCAGTGCGCGCGGTACTTTCCACCCAGCGAAATATGTTGACGAGCTCAATGTGCGATTGTTGAACGCGCTGTTTTATAACTAGGAATTGCGTGGCTTGTACTAGGCGGCTGCGCTCACGTGTCCGGCAGGGCCGCGGCGTGGTTCGACACAGCGCCCGTCGGGGAGCAGTTCGCCGGTGTCTTCGAAGGAAACGACACCGTTACACAGCAGGCTCCAGCCTTGTTCCGGGTGGGTGGCTACCGTGCGTGCTGCTTCGCGATCTGCATCATTTGCGTGAGGGCAACGTGGTTGATGCTGACACATCGTATTTCGACTTCCTTTTGTTGTGGCCTTGTTCACTGCCTACCTCAGAAGCCTAGCCCGGTTGCGGGTGAATTGTCACAGTCGTTTTCCTGAACAATGGGATTTCGCGCCTAGTCGCAATAGTCGTACCGACTAAAACTGACCAAAAGTACGATGCGTGTTCGCCTGGTAGCGGACACGCACAATTCTCTTGATTATTCAACCGTCAATTTTACTAAAAGTAGTTCCTGCACTAGTTGTTATAAGAGATATATCGGTTCCGAGGCATGTGTACCTGGGGCCGTCAGTTTTCTCGCTCAATCCAAGAACACAACGACCGGATGCGGGTGACTCAAGAAATCGTGGTGCGAGATAGTCCACGCATATGCGCCGGTGCGAGGCAACACTAGAAGGTCGCCTATGCGTAGCCGCTCGACGTGAAGGTCTCGCGCCAATACGTCGCGCGGAGTGCACAGTTCGCCCGTGACATTGACCTTGGTGTTCGTGACTTCGGTTCTGTCCCACGGGTAGGGCCAGTCGTGACATTGACGGACAATTGCGGGATGGCTGTAGCCCCACGCCGCGGGGAGTCGGAAATGGTGTGTGCCGCCACGCACGACGGCGAAAGTCCGCCCGTGAGTGTGCTTGATGTCGACGACTTCGCATACGTACCAGCCGACCTCGGCGGCAAGATAGCGCCCGAGCTCCAAGGTCAGGCCCGCGGTCTTGATCTCGTGCAGCCGCCGCGCGAACAGGTCGAAGTCGAAAGACTGTTTCCCTTCGGGGTCTACTCCGATACCGCCGCCGGCATTGACGGTCGCGAACTCCAACTTGAATTCGGCGGCCGTTTCGTCAGCGAAAGCGAAACAATCGGTGATGTATTCGGCGTGGGCCTCGGCGTCGAGATTGTTGCTGACCGCGTGCAAATGCAGCCCCGTGATCCGAAGCCGTGGGCAGGTACGGGCGAACGTTACGGCCTCGGCGAGATGCTTGGCGTCGATACCGAACGGGGTTGCTACGCCGGTCATGATGTGGCTTCCTCGCGGCGTGCGCGCGCTGCGGTTGATACGGAAGGCGATATCGACGTCGACTTCGAGGTCACACGCGATGCGGTCCAAACGGCGCAACTCTTCGATGCTTTCAACGTTGATGACGGTGGACACCGGCGCTTGCACGGCGGCACGCAGGTCGGCATCGGTTTTGGCTGGTCCGCCGAAAACTATGCTGTTCGCCCCGGCGGTGAGCGCGGTCTGCAATTCCCCGCCAGAGGCGACCTCGACCCCGTCGCAGTGCGCGGCTGCCATCGCCACCAGCTTCGATTCCGGGTTCGCCTTCATCGCATACAACACCGTGACGTCGTCGGGAAGCGCCGTTCGGATTGTGGCGATGCGCGAGCGGAACGCGGCGAGGTCGTAGATGTAGGCGCATGTCGGCGCGGGGAGAGCGGAGATGGCGTCGTCGACGCGAGAAGGAATCGTAGTCATGTCCGATACATAGGGTTGGCGACGGGGACGTAACGGTCGTTGCCGTTGGTGAGGCGCATCGTCAAAAGTGCCTTGTGCGGAACGGTCGGGGCCCGGAATGCCGCCAAGAACTCGGACGGCGCGTCGGTGCCCGTGAGGACCTCGGTAATGATGTCCCATCCGTCTCTCCGAGACAGGACCGCCTGGGCGTCGAGCACATGAACGAGCTCGGCGAGATGGTTTTGGAAGACGGTGTAGATCACCTTATTGCGCATGACATCCAGATCCGGGGCGGTGATGACCGAATCCGGATGCAGCTCGGGGTGATGGCCGCTGTTGTGGAGGGCCGGAAGGAAGAGCCGTGCGCCGCCAAGGTCGCGCAGCAGAATGCGGCACGGTTCTCCAGCCGTGAAGGTCGGTATGCAGTTTTGCAGGTGCCCTTCGATACCGATGCCGTACCGGCTTGCGAGCACTATGGCGGCCGGAACCAGACGGTCCGCATACAGGCGCAGGAATCGCGGTGCAGCAGCACGCGCGGTGGTGCCGATGTGCGCCGCGTATTCGCGCAGTATCTCCAGCAGTATCGGTTCTTGCGTGAGTGGCGAAGTCGCGGCCAGCGCGGTAGCGGGCACTGCCTGTTCGTGGGGCTGGAGTGTATCGGTGAGTTTTCCGCGCAGGATGCAGCTGGCGTCGCGGGAATGTGGGTGTGTGGAGTGGAGACTGATGCCCGCGTGTTCGGGAAGGATCGCGACGCGGTCGTCAAGCACGGGGTCGTTGGCGATGATGTCGCTGATAATCGGCGACAAGAGTGGGCCATTATGTACTGTTGCGGGTGATATTCCGCGGCGTGTCGACGTGATTTGTATGTCGAGTGAACACTTCAGGTAGTTGCCCGAAAGAGTTACGAGTGTGCGCACCGATGAGGTTGGGAACGCGGCGATGGTGACGCCGGTGTCGAACATTCGGCCGGTATTGAAGGCCTCTGCGTGACGGTGCCGCAGGACGTGCTGGTGCTGCCAAGGATGGACGGGGACCAGGTGGTGATCCCCGCTGCTGAGCGCTTCGGTCACGGCTGGCGCGTCTCGTGCGAGGAGGGTGTCGAGGTGTTGGCCGTGCGGGTCGGGCGTCGCGTCGACGAGTTCTTTGTCGATGGCGATAACGCGCAGTCGGGTCGGTTGGCGAGTCTCAAGGTCGTATTGGTTTTTGTCCGTGGTGGACCAGCCGAGTCTGGTGCGTGCCATCGGGTGTAGGTGGTGTCCGCGAGTGACGAGTGGTTCGTAGAAGCGGCATGGGAGGAAGTCGGGTTGGTGTCGCAGTTTCGCGGCGAGCGCGGTTGTGGTGGTGGCGCGGTGGAGTTGGGCGATTTGGGTGATGTGGGTGGCGTGGTGGTCGTTGTTGAGGGCGGTGCTGAGTCCCGTGACGGCGTCGTTGATCTCGCTGATTGCGTGTGGTGGTGGGTGTGGGTGCAGATGGTGGAGAAGGCTGGCTGGGTCGGTGATGGTGGTGTTGTTGATGTGGATGTCGCCATCGATGGTGATTTGGTCGAAGTCGCGTGCGGTGGCCGTGGTGGTGAGGGTGGCGTGCGGAAGCGCGATGGTGAGGGTGGCGGCGTGATGTTGTGCGCGGTTTCGGATGTTGGCGAGGTTTTCGCGCCATGCGGCGGCGAGCAGGCTGGCGGCGATGTGGCGCTGTGCTTGCGCGGTGGGGGTGTTCATCCGAGGTGTTTGATCGGGTTGGGGATGGAGGCCCAGATGTCTGCGGTGGGTGTGTCTTGGAGGCGCATGGCCGTCGTGGCCTTTATCGGCCAGTCAGGGGCGTAGAGGCGGTCCTTGAGAGTGGTGTCTATTGTGGAGTCATTGACCGTGTCGGCGACGTGTTTCCAGTAGGTGTCGGGATGGTCCTGGTAGTGGCGGGTGAGCGCGTCGATGAGCTGGTAGATGGCCACTGAGAACAGTGAGGCGATGAGCTTGGTGTGGAGTACGTCGGGGTCGTTTGGGGCCGCGATGTCGCCGGCGAGGTCGATTTGGGGATGGTGGCGGTGGAGTTGGTGCGGGTCGATGCGGACTCCACCAAAGTCGCGGTAGATCGCGTGGCGGGGCGTGGCGTCGCGGGTGACCAGGAGGGTGTTTTGTCCGTGTGCTTCGAGTGCGATTCCGTATGTCGATAGTAGTCGGAGCGGTTCGTGGATGAGGATCGAGGTGGCGTGTTTCCACCAGCTGGTCGGTGTGTGCGCGCTTGCGGTGATGAACGCGCTGATGAGGGGTCTCGCGGTGGCGGGATCGCGGCTGGCGAGCGCGGCAGTGGGAGTGGCGATGTCGGCGTGGGGTATGAGACTGCCGATGTTGGGGCGTACGATGGCGGCGCGGTGAGGGTGGGGGTGGCCATTGTGGTCGTCGGCTAGGGTCGCGATTTCGGGTTGGATCGTGAGCCTGGTGTGGTCCGCGAGTTGTTGAAGTAGCCGCGACAGCAGAGGGCCGTTGTGGATCGCGGCGGGCGATACCTGCCGGATTGCGCTGGTCATTTGGATCGGTAGGGCCGTTTTAATGTGGAATGGCTGGTGGTTGAGCGCCAGCGTGCGAAGCGACATGAGGGGGGTCGCGGCCAACTGGTGGACGCTAGTGGCGTGGTCGCGTTGTGCCTGTAGCGGGTGGACCGGTAGTAGTGGACGGCTCTGTGCGTCGCGCCATGGCCAGTGTCCGTTGACGTGGGCGTGGGGCAGCGGAATGAGGGGCACCGCCAGTTGAGGTCGATGTTCGGGTGCGTAGCGGCGTTGTTGTGCGGGGGTGAGGTTTTCGCGGGTGCGGCACAGGGGGTGCAGTGGGTGTCCGTCGAGGACGAGTTGTTCGAAGTAGACGCTTGGGTCGGTGTGGTGTGTGCGCGCCTGCATCAGTAGTTGCCCTGGTCGCGGGTGTGGTTGGGCGGCGGCGTGGGCGTGCTGGAGTCCGGTGATGGATTCGTCGATGTGGCTGAGTAGCTGGTCGCTGTGGGGGTTGTCGCCGACGAGGAGGGCTGCGAGGGTGTGGGGGTCGCGTGTGGATGCTCCGTCGATGGTGGTGGTGAGTCCGGCGTCCAGGAAAGGTTGGAGTTGTCCCGGCCCGTGCAGGGTATGTCCACTTGTGGTGGTTATGGTGAGCCCGCTCGGATCGAAGTGGCGTTTAGCTATGCCTGGTAGCGGTTCTCGGGCTGCCGCGCTCCAGAGACGCGCGCGTATGTGGTCGTGTGCCGTTGTGGCCAGCGTGGGGGACAAGCATTCGAGCCTTTCAATGCGGCGACTTAGGCTAGCCTAAGGGAATTGCTGTGTTTATACGCTGACAGCGTTGTCGGATGTGCGCGGGCTCATAGCGTTGTCGCCTCCGGCGAGGCGGTCTCGCAGTCGGCGCAGGGTGGGCAGGTGCAGTGTGTATGGTTCGTCCGCCAGCCAGCGCCCGATTTCGCTTGCGGCGTCGTGGGAGGCGACGTGGCGGATGATGGCGTCGGTGCCGCTGAGTTGGTCGATGGGTGGGCTTGGCCAGACGACGTAGCCGCGTACTTGTGTGCCTAGTAGCAGTTGGGATACGTCGTTGACGGCGTAGGGGAGTTGTTCTGCGCCGGTGTCTGTACTGGTGCGTGGCAGTGGTGGGGTGATGACGGCGACGCGTTTGCCGCATACGACGGTGTATTCGGCGCGGTGTGGGCCGACGGGTACGCGTACGAATAGGCGTGCCGATGGTATGCGTTCCAGTAGTGTTCGCAGTACGGCGCCGGTGCGGCGGTCGGCGCTGGGGCGGGTTCCGGCTGGACCGAAGGCGTTGTATTCGCGTAGGGCGGAGCGTACGGCTGCGCGGAGTCGGATGGTGTGGCGTAGTCGGCGTACGCACCATGCCATCAGTATGGACAGTGCGAGGTGTAGGCCGAGGAGGATGCCGCTGGCGCCGTCGATGCTCCAGATTGCGGCGATGGCGGCGGCTAGTGCAACGGCGGCTGTGGCGGGCCGGATGGGTCGCATTGTGTGGAACGAGGCGATCGCGCTGGCGGCGGTGATTGCGAGCGCGTATGGGATGACGAGTGCGCGTACGGCGGGGGCGGCTTGGGTGGCTTCGACTGCGGTGATGAGGGATACGCCGACGATGAGCCAGGTGGCGACGATGCCGGTGGTGGCGGCGGTGCGTAGCCAGATGGATGGGTTGTGGCGGAGGCGTTTTTGTGGGTTGATGTCGATGAACCAGGGGCGGGCGGCGATGTCCTCGGTGTCGGAGGTGCGTGTGGTTTTGGGTTCGGCGACGCTGGTTTTGACGCGCCAGGCTTTGACTTTGCGGGTTTTGGCGTGGCGGCCGGGGGTGCGGGGGCCGCGTTTGACGAGTCGTTTGTGGCCGTGTTCGGTGTCGTATTCGAGGCGTCGGGTGGCGTTGCTGAGGATTTCGTAGGCTTCTTGGATGGCGTGGAACTGTTCGGGGTCGCCGCCTGCGTCGGGGTGGGTGTCGCGAACACGACGCCGGTATGCCTGCCGGATTTCGGGCAGTTGCGCGGCAGGCGAGATTTGAAGAATCTTGTAGTAATTAGGTTCGGTCATGCCGAACCTCCGCTGTAGATCGTAGTTTGTAGTGTCGCTAACACCCTGTAGGGACATTTGAAACTACTACATCGCGTGGGCGGCGTGAAGACCGCCGGTTGTTTCAGCCTGCGGTGTGTCCGTATTTCAAGATGGAGACTGGGGCGGTGTCGGCGCCGGTGTCGTGGATGCGTTGTTGCAGTTGACGGTCGGATGTGACGACGAGGCGGTGTCGGTGTGGGCAGTGGGTTACATATTCGACGATGGCGTCGTCGCCGTTGCCGGGTGCGTCGATGATGGTGACTGTGTCGGTGGAGGCGACTCCTTTGGCTTTACCTTCGGCGATCATGACGATGTCGAGGGGTGGCCGGCTGGTCCATGGGTGTGTGGTGGAGTGGAGGCCGGTGCCGGCTAGTGCTGCTACGTGGTCGCGGAGGGCAGTGGTGGCGGCGGAACGGTTTTTCCACCAGCCGTTGGGTCGGGAGCCGACGACGTTGGCGGCGTCGATGACGATGAGGCGGTCGGTGGTCATCGGTCCTCCGTGGCGTCGTTAGGGCTGCCACCACCGTGCCAGGCTGGACACGGCCGGGTCTTGGGAAGCGGCCAATGCGTCCCAGTTTTGGGTTTCTTGCCCGTCCATGGCGGCGAGGTCGTTGATGGGTGGTTGGTGGTGCTGGTTGTTGATGTGGGTGTCGTTGTCGTCGCCGAGTAGGTCGGGGTCGGACCAGGGCTGGCCGTCGACTGGTTGCGGCATGGGGTCGAGGTCGAGTTCTGCGGGGAATTGTGGGTTGAAGGCGTCGTCGTCGGCGATGTCGTTGGCGTGCGGGTCCGTGCCTTCGATTTCGGGTTCGGTGACGTCGACCGTGTGGGTGTCGTCGGTGAGCAGGTCGTCGCCGTCGTCGGTGATGGTGCTGTCATCGGTCTCGTCGTTGTTGGTGAGGTCGTCGCCGTCTTGTGGGGTGTCTTCGACGTCACCAGTGTCGTCGCCGTCCTCGTCGCCGTCGTCGGTGATGGTGCTGTCATCGGTCTCGTAGACAACAGTTTCGTCCTCGTTGAGAGCGGCGTCGCCGTCGTCAGCGGGCACATCCTCGAACGGGTCCGTTGTGTCGCCACTGTCGGGCCAAATGTCGAAATTCATGGCCGTTCCCCTTTCGCGGTGTCGCTCGAGGGGAGCACCGACTTCGTTTTCGCCAAGACCTCGTCGACCTGTTTGACCTTGGTTTTGAGCGCCTCGTGGCGTTTGGTGAGGCTTTCTTTCTTCTTCGCGCGAGAAGCGTTGTCCTCTTTGAGAGCTTTTTCTGCCGACGCGATCTGTTTGTCCAGCTGCGCGCCGCGTTTCTCCAACGCGTCGTCCAACGCCAAGTTGAACGTGTATTCGATCTCGGTGAACCGGTACTGGATTTCTTCCTGCAGCGAGGCACGGGTCTCCTGCAGTACTTCGCGGACCCAACGACCAGCCTGTTGGCGGTCTTGCGACACTTTGCGCCGGTACATCATGAACCCGGCCGCGGCCAGACCCAAACCGATACCCGAGGCGGCGATAGCGACGCTGGCGGCGGTCGAGGCGGCCACGGCGGTACCGCCGGCGACCATGGTGACAACACGCGAACCCATAAACGCGGTCCCGGCCGACGACATGACCAGCATCGCGTTATCGCCGCCGCCTTCACGGCGCGGTTTCGAACCCGACTGCATCCGCAGCTGCGCGTTGATGCGTCCAATCACTTGAGCCAGTTCCTGCGGCGGGAACATTTGCGACAAAACCCGGTCGGCCAACACTTTGAACCGGTAGTCGAGTTCTTGACTCAGCCGCACCGACAACGCATGCAAGGCACGGTCGACGTCGTACGGCATCGCTTTGATCTCGCCACGGTTGGCTTTGTCGATCTTGTTCAGCAGTTCTTCTTGCAGTTTCTGCACATAGGTCCGCAGCCGGGACGTCGCTTCCACGCGAGCGCGTTGAATCTCGGTGCGCAACGCCATATTGGACTGCTTATTTTGGCTGCGTTTGAGCGCGTTGACCCGCTTCTTGTCTTCCTTGAGTTTCTCGGTGACCTTCGGGTCCGGGTTCAGTGTTTTGAGCTGGTCCATCACACCCAGGTCGAGACGGACGAATTCGCTACGCAGCGCCCGCAAGACGTTGGCGTGCCGCAGAATGTTGCCTTTCGCGCCCAGGTTGATGAGCGCATGCTGCAGTGTGGCGATGTTCGACTCGTCGACGAGCGTTTTGGCGGCGTCGGGAGGCATCGTCATCGCCATTTCGGCCAACCGCGACGACACGGGGAAGAACGGGGCGTTAGCGAAACGAGGGGCGTGAGTCTGCAACAGCGCGATGTTGTCGTCGCGGATACGTTCCCACCCCGGGTAGGCGTCGGTTTTCGTCAACGCAAACATGACGAAATTGACGCGTTTACTGGCGTTGATGAGGAAATCGAGTTCGGGTTTCGAAAACGGTGACGACGAATCGACCACGAACAGCAGCGCCGTGGCTTTCGACACCGCGTCGAGCGCGATTTCGCCGTGGGCGGCGTCGAGACCGCCCACGCCGGGGGTGTCGACCAGCGACAGGTACTGCAACAGCGGCGCAGAATGCCGGATACGTAGCCGACGCGGCGGCCGCATACCACCCGGAAGTTGCCCCAAAGTGGTGCCCCAGTCGCGGATGTCGTTCGGGTTGAGTTGCACCGGCACCTCGTTGCCAGGCACGAACGCTTCCACAGTGTGTTGTTCGCCGTGCTCGAACTCCAGGTATGCGCTTGTGGCGACCGACACGTCCACTGGTGACAGGTTTGGTACACCAATGAGCGCGTTCGTCAGCGACGACTTGCCGCGTTTGGTTTCACCGACGATCACCATCGACGGGCGGTGGTTGGTTTGCCGACGCAACGCATCCAGATCCTGAGCCGCGTCGGCGTCGACTTTGCGCAACGCCGCGACCCCGTTGGTGACGGCGGTGCGGCACAACTTGTCCAACGCCGCTGTCGGGTCTTGTTTCTTCGCGGGCGCTTGCTTATCGGCGGTGTCGGTGGTCATGACTGTCCTTGAGCGCGGTACACGGTGACGATCGGGTGGCGCACGACCGTGGCATGGTCGACGTAACCCAGGGTCTCGACGGCGGCGATGACACCGTCATGCTGCGGATCGGGTGCCGGGGTTGTACCGCCGGCTTCATGAACGGTCGGGTCGAACCGTTGCCCCATCGGCGCCAACGTCGCGACACCGACACCTTCCAGGGAGGTGCCGATCCGGTCGGCGATCGCTTTCGATGTAGCGCGATCACGCACGTAAATGCAGGTGTCGACAAGGCTGCGGCGGTCGTTCGACAACTGGTCGATCGCGGCGGCCGTGTCCGCATTGGCGGCGTGCCCTGACTGGTCCGCCGCCGATAGTCGACCAGTCACCACGGCCAACGGGACAAGACCGGTGATGCAAGCGCCCACAAAACCCGCCAGCGCCGCCACGACGGCGAACGTCGCGTCGGCTGGCGCCGCCAGTAGGCCCGTGGCTGCGCCAGTGACGGCGGCTAGGGCCACCACTGCCACTGTCGCTACGAGCCTCAAATGGCTTGTCGACATCATGTTCTCCTTAGGACCTAAACGTTATTGCGCCGTGCGTGGCGCACGAAGTTGTTGGGCGAGTAGATGGAAACCACGGGCGACGACGTGCGCGACTCGTGCCTGCGCGGGGGAGGCGCCGCCGACGGCGAAGGTACGCCACCGATTATTGGCCTGCAAGGCTGCTTTCGCCAGTGTTTCGGGGTCGCTTTCTTCCATTCCCAACACGTGGGTGGGTTCGGACGTCAACGCCAACCGGGCGACTTCGGCTTCCATTTCGGGGGGTAGTTCTACGGAACCGGTGGTGACTTGGGAAGCCACTTCGATCAAACGCAAGCGGTGGTATTGCGGGTCTTGTAGGACTTGTTCGATCGCGTCGCGCAACAGTTCGCGTTCGTTGATGTTGTCGCTTGTCGACGCCAACGTTTCCAGGCGTGTCAATGCCCAGCCGGCTTTGATGGCGTCGGTGCGTAGCTGGAACGCTTGATCGAGTGTTTGGCGTAGGCGGGGGAAGCCGGATGCGGCGAACAGGAGACGCACGAGTTCGCCGGTGCCCATGGTTGGGTTGGCGCGTAGATGCGCGACCGCGAAGTTGATGCCGTACAGGTCGAGTAGACGCAGCAGTCGTTCGCGTTGTTCGGTCGATACGGAGCATTCGCGGGTGGCGAATAGCGACGCGGCGGCCAACATGACGGTGCGTTCTTGTTCGGGTAGTTGCGCCAGGGTGCGCAATGCTTCGCAGTCGGTGGCGGTCAAACGGCCCGATTCGGTGGTTTCGGCGAGCAACCCCACGACCGGAACCACATCGGACACGACGCGGCGCATCACGTTGGACTGGTTGCGCGCCAACGGTCCCGCGACTGGCCATGGGTCGCCGGCTGGGTTGGGGGCGAGTTTATCGATCTTGTTGAACAGCCCCAACGAGTTGATGGGGTTGCTCGACAGGCGTGACGACATGGTGCGAAACGCTTCCAGCGCCTCTAGGTCGTCTTCACGTACCGACTGGGTGAAGGTGTAGATGATGGCTTCGGCACCCGATAGGGCGGCTTGGGAGTCGGCGTCGATGTCGTCGGCCAGTGGTGCGTCGAACAGGAACTTGCGGGCTTCGTCGGAGATCGATTCGTTCACCGACGACATGCCTGGGGTGTCGACGACTGTCAGGTTCGCCAGGCGGTCCGAGGTCAAGGTGACGTCGATGAACGCGGTCTCTTCGCGCGGCACTGGTAGCCGTTGCGGAATCATGCCGGACTCGTCGAGAGGCATGCTGGCGCGTGAGCCGTCGCGTTTAACGATGTCGACACGGTCGGATGTGCCGTAGCGAAACTGTGTCACCAATCGGGTGCATTCGCCGACTTCGGTGGGCGCGACCCGGCGGCCGATCAAAGCGTTGACTAGCGTTGACTTGCCGGCTTTGAGGCGGCCCGCGATCGCGACACGCAAAGGCTGGTCGATGCGTTGACGTATCCCGTCGATTTCGGCGCGTGCGCGTGGCGACAAGCGCGGGGACAACTCGGCGCAAAGACCGGCTACTCGTGTGCTCAATGGGCCAGATGCCATGGGTATGCGGGCGCGAAGCGCAAGGAACTCCTTGCCGCTACAGCGCCGGCCTCCTTCCTCGACGACGATGACACCGATGCTGATAGCCACCGGAGATCGGGCTGGTTGGGGTACCCCAGCCACTCAATCTGACGCTACCGTAATGGGGTTGCTTACCGTGATTGTGCGGGTCGTTACGTGACACACCACCATTGCTCGTTGCGGTGACCGGTAGCGACATGGCGACAGTTCCTCAGTCAAATATGATTATCGGTAGTTACCACCGCGGTTGCAGTGCGGTATTCAAACCCTACGAATCCGCAACTGCAGCGACATCCCCGTTTCGTGCCATGCCGAGGCGGCGGCAACATTCGGGAGGAGTTCAGTGCCTGATGCAACCACAGCCACCGATCCACATGATGGTGGCCAGCCACAGGCAGCAACACTTGCCGACGAGGCTGTGTGCCTACTGAAACAGCCCGGCCTGGTGATTGTGAGTGGGCCCGCCGGAAGCGGCCGCACCACGACGCTTCATAAGGCCGCTACACGATTCCGCGGCCCCGTCTATCACGGCGGGGGCCTATCGATGCTACGCAATAATCATGGCCTCGCGTTGACTCGCGCCGTCAACGCGAAACTACCGACCGAAGACATCGCGTTGACCAGCGAAGCAGTCCGCTCACGCGTACGAAACGGCCTGCTCCTCCTCGACGATGCACAATGGTGTGACCCAGTCACGTTGAAAGTGCTGCCGCTTGTGGCGCAGCATTGCCGCGTCCTGATCGCCGTACGCACCCCGCATCAACTGCCCGCGTCCGTCATCGACGCCTTCCACGAAAACGGAACCTGGCTGACCGTGCCGCCGTTGACGCCGCAAGACGCTGCTGCTTTGGTGCGTCACCACGCGCCCGCGCTGGCTGATGCGGCCGTCACCGCGCTGGTGCGGCGCGGCGGCGGTAACCCACTAGTGGTGGCGTCGTTGGCTAAACAGGCCCAAAAACACCCCGACCGGGTACCGGCCACACCGACCGCATCGCTGCCGCACGCTGTCCACGTGCTCGCCGAATCCATCGCGGACCTTCCGCGCGCCGCCCGCACCGCGCTGGCCGCGTTGGGCCTGTTGGGGCGGCCCGCGTCCCGCGGAATGCTCGGCGGCGGCGTCGACGCGCTCGAAGCCGCCGGTATCGTCACCGTCACCAACGACATCGTCACCGTCGTGTCGACTTACACCGCCGAAGTCGCCGCCGGCCTCCTTGACGGGCAGGCACGCACCGAACTCCACCGCACCCTCGCTGGACGTGTCACGCCGCTGGAAGCGGCCCGGCATTACCACGCCGCCGCTGACACGCAAGCCGCCTACGATCAGGCCCTCGCCGCCGCCGAAGACACTAACCTGGCGCGCCGCGCCGAAGCGTTGCTGTTCGCCGTGGGGCTCGACGATCCCCGCGCCGACGAAACCGTCGCCCTTCACGCCGCGCATGCCGCCCTAGCGGTCGGCCGGCCCCGTTCCGCCCTCAAAGCGCTCGCCGCATACGACAGCGTCGCCGCGCAAAGCGCTGTCGCGCAAGCACACCTATACGCGGGCCATGTCGCACAGGCAGCCCGCACCGCGCAGCAACTGCCGGTCAACGACATCGACGACCCCACCATCCGCGCCGACGTCGACCGGGTACGGATCCTGACGCACCTGCACACCGACCAGGCCGAGACAGTCGTGTCACAAGTGCGGAAACGGTACGACGCCACCACGATGCCGCCCGGCACTGCCGCCGCGATCGCCGCATACGACGCCACCCAGCGCGCCCCCGGCTGGACGGCCGCACTCGCGCAAGCAGCTGCAGAATGCGGAAACGCCGGCGACTCCCTTACCGCACGCTGGTGCGCCTGGCTCCTCGTCGAATACCTGATCGCTGACGGACACCTCGCGCAAGCCGGTCGCACCGCCGAAGCCGCCGCCCACGCGTGCACCGCCGACCACGCCTACAGTTGGCAGACCCGATTCCTGGCCGCGCAAGTGTGGTGCCAAGTCCTGCTCGGCGACGACCTCGAAGACGCCACCGCCAAAGCCAGTCAACTGCTCGACCACGCTTTGCCGTCCGTCGCCCGCGGCTACGCGTCGGCCAGCGCGAGCCTTGCTGAAGCCGACGCCGGTGCTTTGCGTAACGCCCGGCATCGCCTGCGTGCCGCGGGTGCTGTACCGCCGAACGTCGCGACCGTACTCAAATGGGTCGGCGGGGAGACTGCATGGCTGGACAACCAGCCGTCGCAGGCGATCCACATCGACACCGACGGCACATCGCTGGTTGCTGGACTGGGCCGTATCACTGCCTATTGGGCCGTGTTGGATCGCGACGGCGCGGTCGCCGCCGACGTGCCTGACGAGCAATACCCACTGCCGGCGCAACAGACCCTGACCGCGTGGCATAAGGCCGCGTCCGATTCCGAAGACGTCACTGCGTTCGGCGAAGCCGCCGACGCCTGGCGCGGTGTCGTGCTGCGCGAACAGGTGCGGTGCCTGCTGGCGCACGGTGCCCTCACCGACAGCGCCGAATACGCTGTACCGCCGCTGCAGGCCGCTGAACAGCTCGCCGAATCGTCCGGTATGACCGTGCTGGCCGGCCGGGTCCGGCAAGCTCTACGGCGACACCATGTGCGTCGCGACGAACGCGGTAAACGGGCCGGCGACGCTTTGACGCAACGCGAAACCCAAGTTCTGGCGATGGTCGCCAACGGGGACCCGACTCGCCGTATCGCTGGTGCGCTGGGTATCACCCGTGAGACCGTAGAAACCCATATACGCGCAGGCATGCGCAAACTGGGCGCTAAGACCCGTACAGAAGCGGCAGTGTTGGCCGCGAAAATGACTGCGCAGGGTAGGTAAGTGCTGTGACTGCTCCGCTGTATGTAGTGTCATCGGGCGCCGAAGCAACCACAGTGTTGCGGCGTTTGGCGCGAGACGGGTGGCAGACTCGGTCTGGCTTCGCCGTGACCGACACCGGCTGGGACGTCAGCGCCGGTAAAACCGTGCGCTACGGGCGCGTCACCGACACCGACACTGCCGCGCTGGCGGTGTTGGCGGCGGCGCGGGGTGCGGGCGTGGTGTGCGTGTGCGACCCGTCTTCGCCGCACGGTTTGTCGCTGTCGGCGGATTTGGCGCGTATCGGCCCGGTCGGTACCGATCCGGTGCCGGACAACGATTCCGGCGGCGATGGTTTGGCTGTCACTCAGGAGCAGGCTGCGCTGTTGGCGCGTTTGGCGGACGGCGAAACGATCGCGGCGGCTGCGGAGGCCGAATACTTGTCGCTTCGTACCGCTAATCGCCGTATCGCGTCGGCACGTAAATCGTTGGGTGTGTCTACCACGCGTGAAGCGGTGTTGGCGTTCATGAAGCATCAGGCTCGTTGATGTCGGTGACGCTGTGTTGCACCGACAGTGGGCGAGACACGTCGATGTGACGTGGCTGATGTGGTTCGTTGGGTCGTAGCGTGCGCAGCAACTTGGTGCAGTGGGAGATGATGCGGGCCGTCGCCAGTTTCGGGCTCGCCGGGTCGGTCGTGTCGTAGTCGTCGAAGTCGATGACATCCCCGAAAGCGACGGTCACGATGGGGCGTCGCCACAGTGCCGACACGAGGTTAGCGGCCATCGTTCCCGCGCCCTGCCATGCCATGACTTCGTGCGCGCCCCACTGCGCCACCGTCACCACGGGCGCTTTTGTGGACAGTGCGAGACGGGCGGCGCCGGTTTTGCCTCGCTGCGGCCACAGGCCAGGGTCGAGACTGATTTTGCCTTCCGGGTACATCAGCAGGCAGGCGCCGTCGGCCAGCGCGTCGGCAGCGTGATGCAGTGCGTCGGTGACGGTGTTTTTGCCGCGGTCGACGGGAATGTGGCCGCAGCCGTGCATGACGGTACCGACGACGGGGGTGTTGAAGATGCCGCGGGTGGCCAGGAACCGGGGTGCGAGCCCGACTTTGGCGCACGCCACGATCAGCACGAACGGGTCGAACGTGCCGATATGGTTGGCCACCAAAATCACTGGGCCCGTACGGGCTTGGTGCGGTGGTTCGCCCACGATCCGTACGCGGCAAAACATCGGCACCAGGAAACGAGACAGCCGCAGCAGGAAACGCCATAGCCGTGTCGGTGATGCTGGTCGTGGTGGAGCGTCGGCGTCGAAACGGGGACGGGTGGGGGAGGCGTGAGTCATGGGGTCCTTGTGTCACGGTCCCGCGTTCGTGCGTCAGCTGACGCACGAACGCGGGTGTAGTCGTCGGTGGCCGGCTAGGACGACCGGCGCTGGCGCGCACGGTTCGTGTGGCGGGTGACACCGTTTTCCGGTGCCATTGTTACCGGCTGTCGCCCGAAATTTCCAGACCTGCCGGCTCACCGATGTGGTTGTCGTGTGTGACGGCCCGCTTGGGTTAATCCAGTTCGGCCAGTCGGGCTTCGGCTGCGGCGAGCTGTTCACGCAGGCGCGCGGCTTCCTCGGCGACCTGTTTACGCTGCTGCTCGACGATGTCTTCCACGACCGCGGCTACGGCGGGCGAATCCAGCGACTGCACCATGTCGACAGCCGCCGAAGCCTTCACCGGTACAGGCTTGGCGATTACTTTGGCGCCCTTTGTTGCCGCGACGGTCCATTCACCGGCCTTGTACGCCAACGTCACGGACAGTTCCGCGGCTGGTTTCGCGCGGGCAGGTTTCTTTTTCGGTGCCGGCGCCGCGTCGTCTTTGCCGGGCGCGGGGTTCTTGGTGGCTGTGTCAGCAGTGTCGGTCACGGTGGACGCTTTCTTGGTTTTGGTTGTGGATGTGGTGCCGGACTTTTCTTCCAACAGTGGTGGTCCGGGCGGTGGCGTGTCGGGCGACGCTGCAGCCACCTGTTTTTTCGGTTTGGGCGATAGTTCGCCCCGTTGCGGGACTCGCACTTCCGCGGCGGTGAACGGCAACTCGTCGTTGCCGAACCGTACGACAACGAAATCGTCGACCGCCGGTTCCTCCAACCGCACGACCTTGCCGACCTTGCCGGCGATTTGTCCGGCCTCCTGCGTGAACACCACCTTCGGCTGTTTACCGGTAGCCAAGGTGTCCGCGAGCGCGGATACATCTTGTGTAGACAAACTCATCTGGGGGATGACTCCAATGAATGCGTAGGATCAGGAAAGAGTCATATCAGTCGGCTGCGACATCACGACGCCGACGTGTCGACGGCCCAACCGCCGTCGTCGTTGCCGCCCGGCATGAGATCACCGGGTTCGTAGGGGGAACGGCTGAACACGAACGTACCGATATTGAGGTGCGTGACCGTGCCATGGTCGTCGCGCTCGACCCGTAGACATTCGTCCCGGTGGTAACTGTTGATGCCGGTCCAGGTGCCGTCGCCGTTAGGGCGAAACAGGCTGGTGGTCACCATGCCAGTGACGTTTTCGAGCTTCAACCAGCCGTCCTTCAACACGCGGATGACACCTTGCGACGTACCCCAATACCAGGGACCGGAAATGTCGAGATCATCCTGCGTGACCTGCCAGTTCGGCAGCCACGGTTGCGGTAGCCGCGGTTCGCATTCGTCCATGATGTCGAACGGGTCTTCCACGTCATCGCTAGGCGACTGCGAGGTCGCGTTCAAGACATGCACGACCGCGGTACGGGTGGAATGATCGACGCGCACATTCGCTTGGAAACCGGGCATCGAACCGCCGTGACCGACCAAGACACGGCCGTGGTGGCGCCACAGCTGCAGCCCGAGCCCGGACGCGGCCGACCATCCGGACGAATCAGTCACCGACACCGGTTCCCGCATCTGCGCGACAGTGACAGGGTCGAGGACGTCGCCGGTCTCACCGTCCAAGAACGCCGCCCACCGCGCCAAGTCGGGGACGGTCGACCACATTTGCCCCGCGGGCCCCATCGCCTTGGTGTCTTGCACCGTCTCAAGCATGACAGTGTCGGCATACGGGTGAACGGCATAACCTTGCGCATGCGACGGCCCGGGCAGCGCGGACGTGTTGTCCATTCCCAACGGCGCCACAATGTTGTCCTTGACGACGTCGAACCAGTCCCGCCCATGCAGACGGGACACGACCTCACCCAGGATCGCGTAGCCCAAGTTCGAATAATGATGACGCCAACCAGGACGGTTAATCACCACCGAATCGTCCAGCGACTCGTACAGTTGCGCCCACGTCGGGCCAGGGGAGCGTTCCCACCACGGCCCGGGCGGTTCCGCGGCGATACCGGCGGTGTGCGACAGCAACTGCGCGATCGTCGCACCGCCAAACGGCGTGCCCGGCACATACGTTTCGAGCGGATCGTTGAGGCCCAAACGTTTCTCGTCACGCAACTGCATGATGGCCACAGCCACGAACGTTTTCGTGATCGACCCGATCCGGTACTGCAGCGCGAAAGGGTCGGCACCAGAAGGAAAAGCGCCCCGAGCCAACGTCCACACGGCACGGTTGTCACGCACGATCGCCGACACGATCGACGGCACCCGCGCCTGCGCCTGCCACGTCGCCAAACGCATGTCGAGTCGCCGCTTCGTCGAATCCAACACCTCATCACCCATGGCGCACACCCTATCGAGCCCCGGTCGCGGGGCGACACGCAATACAGTGGCAGGCGTGATCACCGCTAAGCAATACCGCCACGTCGCCGACCTCATCGCGGACGTGACGCGCGCCGAAATCCTTCCTCGTTTCCGCGCCCTGTCCGACTCCGACATCACACACAAACGCCCCGGCGACCTCGTCACCACGGCAGACCGACTCACCGAACAACGCTTGAGCCCACTGTTGGAAGAGTTCCTGCCCGGCTCGGTCGCCATCGGTGAAGAAAGCGTCGAACACGACCGCAGCCTCCTGCGCCACACCCACACCAATGCGCCAGTATGGATCATCGACCCTGTCGACGGGACATCGAATTTCGTCGCTGGCAGCCCCGACTACAGCTGCCTGGTGACATTGTCCACCAAAGACGAAATCCATGCTTCCTGGATCGACGCGCCCTCGCTCGGACTGACCGCGGGCGCTCACGACGGCCAAGCATGGATCAACGACGAAACAGTGCGAGTAACCCCACCCCAGTCACAACGTCTCGACACGGTGGTCACCAGCCACCCCAACTACGCCGGAACCCGCTCCACCGTCATCGACAAGCTGCACGCCGAAGGCATCGCCACAGTCCCGTGCAACTCCGCCGGACTGTCGTACGTGGACCTACTCCACGGCGAATACGACGCACTGGTCTACTCGTGGGAGAAACCATGGGACCACGCCGCGGGCCTGCATCTATACACCACAGCCGGAGGCACAGCCATGACAATGACGTCGGAACCGTTCCGTGTGTCAGGAGGCAACTCACTACCGTTCATCGTCGGCACCGGCCCGGTCGTCGACCGACTCCACAGCATCCTCACCTGACACCGTCCGCACCGCCATATACGTCGGGTTCGACGCCGCCGCGTCCCGCAACTCCCGCGCCGTCGCCTTGATATACGACTGTGTCGCGTTCAACGACCGGTGCCCCAACAACTCCATGATCTCGACCGCCGACGCACCAGACTGACCCAGCCGAGTCGCGAACGTGTGCCGCAACGCGTGCACCAACGTGCCCCGGTCGACTTGGTCAGCAACACCCGCGAACCGGTAACACTGCCGCACCAGATACTGCAACTGGTTACGAGTCAACGCACGTCCGCGATGATCGACGAACAACGACGCATCGGGGGACAGGCGCTGGCCGAAACGCGACCGCCGCGAATCCCCGTAGTCATCCAACAGCCGACGCAAACCGGGCTCCACCGGGATGACGCGATCGCTGTCGCCTTTTCCGCCACGCACCACGACCCGAGTCTCGTCGACGGTCCCGGCGATATCACCGACCTGCAAACCCAACAGCTCGGCCGAACGCACACCCGTCAACAGCAGCGTCGCCAAAATCGCCAAATCCCGTTGCGGCCACGAGTTCCTGCCGGGGCGTTTCCCCGAAGCGACAGCTTCCAGCAGCCGATGCGCCGCCTGCGCGTCCCGCAACGGTTTAGGAGCACGCGACCCGGCAACCGGGCGTGCCACTCCCGACATCGGATTACCGTCCACGATGCCGGCCCCAACGCAGAAACCGAAGAACGCGTTCCACACAGACCAGGCGCGCGAAATCGACGCCTTAGCGCGCGGCTGCGAGTAAGCAGCAAACGCCGCACGCATCACCGCCGGCGACAACCGCTCGCACGTCAACGACTCCACACCCAGCTCCTGCGCCGCATGAACAGCCACCTGCGCCAGATCACGCCTATACGCGGCCACAGTGTGGACCGAATCCTTACGTGGTGCCCGCGACTGAAAGAACAACTCCACAGCGGCGTCAAACTCCACGACCCACACTCCGAATAGATAACTAATGCGACGCCCGAATTATGACGCGCACCTGCGACACTACGATGCCGCGCGCCGCTACGCCGGTGGCCAATCGCGCGGGAACGCCACATCCAACGCCTGCGGCGCAACCGGTGCATGCTCCGCCGCCGCCAACAGCCGCTCATCCGCCACGACCACGCTGCCGTTCTTCACCATGCTGTCCACAAGCTCCCGCGCCAACTCTCGCGGCGTCGTGCCCAACAAACCGGCCGCGTCAATCAGCCACTGACGCTCACACAGGTACCGCTGCGCCTGCGCGCTGGCGATTCCACCACGAATCATCAACGCAAACCCGAATATCCGACGCATCCCATACCAAACAGCACCGGCAGGATCGTCAACGAGACGCTGAGCCCGACGCAACGCGTTATTGAACACCGCCACCGGGTCCGGCGGTATACGGCCGTGCGCAGGCAACACCACGCGAGGCGACAGGTCACGCAGCCGACTCAACGACTCCACAGCCGTCACCGCCGCGTCAGACCCGTCGAGCGCAAGATTCACCCAACCGACGTCGTAATCCGACAACGCGTCACCGACAGCCAAAACCCGTTCGTCCGGTTGCCACAACGCCAGATGACCGGGCGTGTGGCCAGGGGTGGCGACGACCTGCCAATCGGCGTCACCCAAACGCAACGATTGGCCATCACTCAAGGCGACATCGACCGTATACGGCGTAACCGGCTGGTCCAGGTACTCGGCCACACAGCAACCCACGTCTCGACGCATCACCGACGCCGCGTCGACGGCGCTGGCCGCAATGCCGGCGCCTGAACGTTGCAGGAGTCCGTTACCGCCGACATGGTCGGAATGCCAATGGGTGTTGACCACCAGGTCCAGTTTGGTTGTCCGTGAGCGCACCCAGTCGAGGGTTTCTTCGGCGTGACCGACGAACCCGCTGTCGATCATGGCGGGGTGTTTCCCGTCGACGAAGAGCAAGTTGGCATCGGGGAAGGGTCGTTGCCGCCACACAATCCAATTGGGAAGTTGCGCGTCGGTCTGCGGCATATGGGCACACTCCAAATTTGGTCGCAACGGGCGCAGATACGACACAAAGTTTAAGCACCACGACGTGAGCAGGCGACACAGGAGAGGAGGGGTACCGCCTGCGGTGAGGGGAGAAGAGGCTCGAGCGAAGTGCGAGATTGGTCAAAAGGGATGGCGGTGCCGCCGAACGTGTCCGAGGCGGTTCGTGGGGTGCGAAGCCGATGAGTACATGTGCCAAACACAGAGGGCGCTACGCGCATTTTCAGCATAATGTCACTTATGCTGAAAATGCGAAGATGTGAACCCAGGAGGAGACCTAGGCGGTAGCCCGCACCCGCGGCATCAACATCGTCGCGACGCGCGATTCATGCGCCCGTTTGTTGTCGTTCGACCATGACGTGCAATCGCCGTGATCCGTCGCCGGCCGCTAGGCATGCGTATCCCGGGCGGTGGCACCAAGGGGTTGACAATGCAGTCGACCGCCGCGATGTCGTCAACGTGTGGCCTTCCGATGGTTCGCCAGCGAAGTTTCGTTTGGTTGATAATATATATTATGTCAAGTTCACTCTTATCGGCCTGAGCTTTGCCCCTGCCCAATCACCGAGATGACCCAATCAATGATGCTCTGGTGCACCAGTGTTTCGAGCGCGGATTTCAAGGCTCGTCGCGGCTTCGTCAGTATCGGCAACGTGGCGTAGAAATCCGGGTCGTCTTTGTCGCGTGGCAGCCGTGCCTTATACGCCAGCACTATTTCAGGCAACAGATAAGAAATCCCCGTCTCGCTGACCCACGTGACATCCTCGACCGACGCAATATGACCATCGAGGTACTTATTGGTCCACATGCCATCCGAGTCCGGTGTCAACGGAATGTCGACGATCCATGGCGATGCGGCGTCTGCACGCGCCACAACTGGCGCGCCGGTTCGACGAACGCCGGCACATCACGCGACAGGATCGACACGTCCGTGTCCTGGTGTTCGCGCGCGCTCCAGTTGTCGCCTCGATCGCCCAACCGCCCACGATCCACCATGGGTGGTCGAAACCGTGCATCCGCACGGCAAACTCTTCGGGGCTCATCGGAGCCCGAGCACCGTACAGGAACTCGTCCTCTTCGGCACGTTCTTGTGGGCCGAAACGCAAGGGGCGGCGGTCGGTCATGACCATCAGATTTTCATACTCCCGACGCGGTCGCGCAATGCTTACGATGCGGCCCCGTCATCCTGTTCCTAGTGCCGCGGCGATCATTCTGTGTCCCTGTTGCTCAAATGCCTCGTCGCCGACGTGGTACGCCCAGCAGGCGGTGCCGATAGCTTCAGCGATCCGGGCGTAGCGCCACTGCGGCTCCTGGCGTGGGTCGGCACCGTAGCCGTCGAGGAACGCCCGCTCCAGGTGCAGTGCCCCGCGGAATTGTTGTGCGTCCAGGCGTGCGAAATCGGTATATGCGGGCCGTAGTTCGGCGCGGCCGAAGTCAATGACGCTGACGCGGTCGCGGTCGATGAGCCAGTTTCGAGGTTGCCAGTCCCCATGCGTGGGAACCACAATGGCGGACTGTGCCTGCCAGGACTCTATTTCATTATGGAGCCGTGCCGTTGTGCTGCTGTCGATCCGATGTGCCCTGCCGAGCCAGGCCAGGGCCTTGTCCTTTTGGCGCTGGACGTATTGGCTATCGTTTCGTGCGTGCTGATCATGCAAGAGCGCCAACAACTCTCCTGCCTGACGGTATGTGTCCTCGAGGTCCGCGTGCACTGTCCCTTGCACCAATACGCCAGGTTGAAAGCGCGTGAGTAGCAGTTTTGCCCCCACATCAGCCGAGATCAGCAACGGTGCGCGTGCACGCGAGGTCCACGGTGTCAGCCAATTTCGGTGCGCATGCACCTCACGCGCGATGTGCGTGTCGGTGAGGTTCCCCGCCTTGGCGATGTAGCGTTGGCCGTGGTGAGTCAACTCGAGGACCGCGGTGAGCCCGTGCGGCCAGCTATGGTCGGCTGTCACTTCGTGGCCGGGCAACCACTGGTCGAGGAGCGTGTGTTGCTGCGGGGTGAGCACATGGGCAGTCACCCCACCACGATATGTGTGGTGAACTGTGCGCCTCAACTCCCCTTCTTAGCTTCCTTGGCTCGCTTTTTGGTGTCGCGGACTTCCTGAAGTGTGTCCGGCCCAGTGACGTCGGCGACGGATTGGCGCGACCCGTCTTTGCCGTACGGGCCCGCGGCTTCACGCCAGCCTGGCGGCCGCACTCCCCTCTGCTTGCCCAACAGTGCGACGAACACTTGGGCTTTCTGCTTGCCGAATCCAGGTATTTTTTCCAGGCGTTTACGCAGTTCGTCGCCGGATTGGGCGCCGTCCCATACCGCCTGCGCGTGTCCGTGGTAGTGCTCGACCAGGTGTTGGCACAGTTTTTGGATCCGGTCAGCCATCGATCCCGGATAGCGGTGCACCGCGGGTTTGGTCGACACGAGGTCGGCGAATGCGTCCGGGTCGTAGGAGGCTATCTGGTTGGCGTCCAGGTGATCCCCGCCTAGCCGCTGCATCAGCGTGTATGGACCGGTGAACGCCCATTCCATGGGGACCTGCTGGTCAAGTAGGGCCCCGATCATGAGCGCTAGCGGACTCGACGTCAACAAATCGTCGGCTTCTTCGTGTTGCGCTATGCGTAGTGTCGTGTTCACGTCGTTACCGTAGAACGTTTCTGGTGGCCGTGCAGAATCCTTCGGCGGGCCGTTCTCCAGCTGCCGCCTCCAGGTCGCCGGCTTCGCGGTCGGGCCCTAATGGATGTGCAGGTCGAGGCCGAATTCGGTGGACAAACGGTCGAGGGCGCTGGGCTCCCCCAGGACGAAACTTGCGGCCATGACGTCGTCGTTGTGGATGGAAGCCCAGCGGCGGGAATCGGACGGCGTGAAGTCGCTGATGCTTTCGATGAAGCACATGACGTCGATCTTGCCGTCGTCGGCGAGTTCGGGCTGCCACGTGCGGTGGGTGCCGTTGGCGACGAAATGCAGGTGGTGTTCGTCGTCGAATGCGACGTCGGTGATGTCCAGCCCGGTGCCGGCGCATTCGGTGATCATCGCGAACGCTTCTTCGTAGTCCTCGCTGTCGCTGCCGTAATCGTGGCCGTCGATGGCGATGGCGGCGTCGAGCGCGACCATCAGTGTCGTGATCGCGTCGGGAACGGTAGCTCCGCATTCCTCGGTGAGACTGGCATCGAGGTTGAACAGTTCGTCGACGTTGGCGTCGGCTTTGGTGAAACCGAGCTCGGTGAGCCGGGCGTGCGCGTGACGCACTGTTATCGATTCCATTTTGGATCCTTAACGGGATGGGCTGTCGGTGTACTGCCGCAACGATAGTTATCCGAGCCGGAAGTGATGCGTGTGGCCCAGTGGTGTTGACCAGGGGAAAACTTGTGCCACTTTCTTCAAATGCAGGGTGTTCACGCCGGGCACGTTCCTAGCCTGAGGGCGTCATTAGTTCATGCATTTAGGGGGAGACAACATCATGACCCAGTACGCAGCTCCAGGTACCTCCGGTTCACCGGTCACGTTTCGGTCGCGGTACGAGCACTTCATCGGGGGCGCGTACGTGCCGCCTGTGAAGGGCCAATATTTCGAAAATCCTTCGCCTGTCAACGGCAAGAACTTTACCGAAATGGCGCGCGGCACCGCCGATGACGTGGAACGCGCAGTAGAAGCTGGGCACCGCGCGTTTGAGACGTGGGGTAAAACGTCTCCCGCGGAGCGCGCGCAGGTGCTCAACAAGATCGCCGACCGGATCGAAACCCACATGGAGCAGCTCGCTGTAGCCGAGACGTGGGACAACGGTAAAGCGATACGCGAATGTCTGGCCGCGGACCTACCGCTTGCGGTGGACCATTTCCGGTACTTCGCCGGCGCAATCCGCGGACAAGAAGGCGGCGTCTCTCAGCTCGACGACGACATGATCGCCTACCACTTCCATGAACCGTTGGGCGTGGTTGGACAGATCATTCCGTGGAACTTCCCGATTTTGATGGCGACGTGGAAGCTGGCTCCCGCGTTGGCGGCCGGTAACACCGTGGTGCTCAAGCCCGCGGAGCAGACGCCGGCTTCGATCCATGTACTTATGGAGCTGATCGCCGACATCCTTCCCGAAGGCGTCATCAATATCGTGAACGGTTTCGGCGTCGAAGCGGGTAAACCGTTGGCGTCGCACCCGCGTATCGCGAAGGTCGCGTTCACGGGTGAAACCACCACGGGCCGTCTGATCATGCAGTACGCCAGCGAAAACATTAAGCCAGTGACGCTGGAGTTGGGTGGTAAGAGCCCGAACGTGTTCTTCGACGACGTGGCGATGTACCGCGACTCTTTCTACGACAAGGCGCTGGAAGGGTTCGCGATGTTTGCGCTCAACCAGGGTGAGGTATGCACGTGCCCGTCGCGTGCGCTGGTGCAGCGCGGCATGTACGACGAGTTCATGGCCGATGCGATCAAACGCACCGAAATGATCGTGCAGGGTAACCCGCTCGACACGGACACGATGTTGGGCGCCCAGGCCAGCAACGATCAGTACGAAAAGATCATGTCGTACATCGACATCGGCAAAAAGGAAGGCGCCAAGGTCTTGACCGGCGGCGAACCGAATAAATTGGACGGCGACCTATCCGAGGGTTACTACATCACGCCGACGATTTTCGAAGGCAGCAACAAGATGCGGATCTTCCAGGAGGAGATCTTCGGGCCGGTTGTTTCCGTGACCCA